>NZ_JBFTLO010000012.1:0-120980 GCF_056396485.1 Psychrobacillus sp. 05T411
TTATTCAGAAAAAAGCAGCCAAAGATGCAAAATTGGCTGCTCTTTCATTCCCACAAATATTTGCTTTTTTATTTTGAACTTTTTGGTACGTGACGGACAAATATCCACAACAAGATTAACGAAAAAAGTGTAGTAGGAAGTGACACAGTCACTTCCTACTACACTTTTCCCACGATAATGATGTAGTGATCATTTCGTCCAAAGCGTACCAAAAACGTAAACTACAAAATGGTTAATCGACAGTTGTGTTAATTTTTACAAGTGCCATTGGTGATATATTCCATCTTTCTGGAACCTACAAGCTTCGAAAATCTACAGCAGATATTACGACATTATTCTATTTTTATAATATTACAATTCTATGACATTGGATTTAATTACATTAGTTGGATTGTTTTATGGGGATAGGTGCATTAAAATGGAGAAAACACAGGTTTCAAGGAGGAACAAATGAAAAAAGTAATCGCATCATCTGTCTTAGCAACTTCCGTTCTTTTGCCACTAAATCTTCTTGTGAATGATTCACCAACAGCATATGCTACTTCTAACACATCTGTCGTATTAGATCAAATTGTAGGCTCAAAAGCTCAAATTACAGCGACAAATGTCAATGTACGAACTGGTGCTGGCACGGAATTTGATAGCATTGGAAAAGTACAAACCGGTCAAGCGGTATCCGTTATTGGCTACGAGAAAAATAATAAAGGAGAAGCTTGGTATAAAGTTTCCTATAATAGTGCAGAAGGCTGGGTTATTAGTGACTATGTAAAGCCAATCGCACAAACTGCCGTAAAAGCTGCATCTGCTTCTACTGGCATTTCTTACGCGGGCACGACGCAAAAAATAGGAAAAAATGCGGCGAATATGCGCAGTGGGGCAACAACTTCGTATAAAGTAGTTGCTACAATTCCAGCAGGCACTTCATTGAAAGTATTAAGTGCATTTACAAATGCGCAAAAAGAAATATGGTTTAACGTAGAATATAATGGTAAAAAAGGCTGGGTCACTTCGGAACTATTTGCACTAAATGCAACAGCTGGTGAAACCGCGACTTCGATGAAAGTGGTCCAACAAACTACTGTTCATAAAGGTGCGACAAATAGTTATGCAATCGTTTCCACAGTAAAGCCTGGGACAACTCTAGTAATCCATCAAGAGTTTACAAATGCATCTAAAGAAAAATGGGTGCAGGTTACTTATGCAACAGGTAAAAAAGGTTGGATGTTTGCTTCTGCATTCGAAGAGTCATCGATTGCAAGTAAAGTAGTGAGCACAACATCCACTGTTCACTCTGGCGCTACGAAAAGCTATAAAACCGTAGCGACGATTCAAGTAGGGACAAAACTATCAATCCATCAAGAGTTTACAAACGCATCTAAAGAAAAATGGTACCAAGTAAGCTATGCAGTAGGAAAAAAAGGTTGGATTCCTGCAGAAGCATTTGAAACTGTTTCTACTGTACCCGAAAATCCAACACCTGAAACTCCATCTACAGATGCTAGTGTAGTAGAAGAGAATAATAGCTTGAAAGTTTCTGTATCTGTTGCAAATATGCGTTCAGGCCCAGGCACTAATTTTGATGTAGTGACACAATCGAGAGAAAATGATCGATTCGAGTCAAAACAATATGCAACGGACGCAAAATCAGAAAAATGGTATAAAGTGAGCACGACAAGCGGAGATGCTTGGTTGCATCAATCAGTTGTAACCATCGTAGATGCTGCGGAAGATACACCTATTGTTACGCCTGGTGCGGGAGAAACAGGGACCATTAAACGAGCGAATGCTTTACTGTACGCAAACAGCAATTATAGCTCTGCCGTTCTACAAGGTCTTGCTAAAAACACAAGCTTTACCGTATTAAACAAAGTAGTCGCAACAGACGGTACTACTTGGATCCAAATTAATGCTGGTGGTAAAGAGGGCTGGATTCCAGACTTTGAAGTAAATGATAATATCCCGACTAAATACGGGACGAAAACAGCTACTGTTTACAATGGTGCAAGTGCAACTGCGAAAAAAGTGGATACGATTTATTTAAGCACGCCAGTACGAATACTTCGTTCATTGAATGGTTGGTTAAATATTGAAACACAAAGTGAAAAACGTGGTTGGATTCAAGCTTCCATGCTGTCGGATATTTCACCGATCCAACTATCAAATGGTCGAACAGAAGTAAGAAATGGTCAAAACTATATGGTATGGACTAAACCTTCTAAATTCGATATTACTTATTCGACGCCATCTGCAAACGTTTTGCGTATATTTGGTAATCTATCAGATATAAACGAGATTAAATCATCTGTTACTGGCGTGAAAAGTATGAAAGTGGAAAAAGTATCTGGTGGTACTTCCGTTTTATTAATCACCTTTGACCCGAATTACACATATACAATTCGAGATTACGATAAAGAATTGACGATTAAAGTTGTTGAAAAAGGATTAGCAGGTAAGAAAATCATCTTAGATGCAGGACATGGTGCAAAAGATCCTGGCGCAGTAGGACCAAATGGAAAAAGAGAAAAAGACGTAGTGCTTGCAACTGCTAAAGCCTTACAAGCTGAGTTAGAAGCTGCTGGCGCGGAAGTGGTCTTAACGAGAAGCACGGATGTCTTCTTAGAGCTAAAACAACGCACGGATATTGCAAATAAATCGGATTACGATGCATTTATTAGTATTCATGCAGATGCATTTAATGCCTCATCTAAAGGAACAACAACCTATTACAATGCGACGGTTAACTTTAACGGTCCGAGAAGTTTGACGTTAGCAAAAAGCATCCAATCGGACTTAGTAAAAGCAATAGGTACTTATAATCGTGGAGTAAAAGAACAAGTATTTTACGTCAATCGTATGAACGAGCTTCCTTCTGTTCTTGTAGAGCTTGCATTTATATCGAATCCAACGGAAGAAGCACAACTAGCTTCAGCCGCATTCCAGAAAAAAGCAGCAGCAGGAATTCGAAAAGGACTAGAAAACTATTTCAAACAATAAAAGGGAGAATTGTATACGATGAAAAAGAAACTTTTAGCAACAATTGGAGCAGTACTAGGTTTAAGTTTACTATTAACAATTACATTGCCTAGCGCAACAAAAGCAAATTCTAATCTTTTACTAGCTTCTGTAGAATGGGTACAAGCTCAACTAAATCCAATAAACACAAAAGTAACAGCACTAGAAAAACAAGTGGCAGAACAAGATGCGATTATTAAGCAATTACAAAAAGCAGTTGCAGAAGGTGGATCAGTTGTAACACCACCACCAACGACTGCACCCGATTCTTCTACTGGTCTACCATCTACGGTATACACAACTGGTAGCAATGTAAAAGTACATAGTGGCGCAACACGTGACTACAAAGTACTAGCAACTTTCGGAGCAAATAAAGGATTAAAAGTGATCGATCAACATAAAGCGGCTGCTGGCATTTGGTACCGTGTAGAAGTATCCGCTACGGTAAAAGGCTGGGTATTCTCTGGTGATGTGACGACAACAAAACCGAGCAATGTCCTACCATCCGAAGTAGTAACAAAACAAGCAGTGAACATAAGAAAAGGTGCTACGACAAACTACAAATCACTTGAATTAATAGCAAAAGGAACTTCTTTAAAATATTTAGACTCATTCAAAAATGCAAATGGTGAAATATGGTACAATGTGCAAACAGCTAAAGGAACTAAAGGTTGGGTGCTAAGTACGCTAACTGAGGTGAAATAATTGTTTAAACAAATAATAACCGGTCTATCAGTAGTGGCACTTAGTTTAGCAGTTTCGAATACGGCCTTTGCATACAAGCAAGAAAGTTATTCTAAGCAAGTCCAAGTAGAAGTCCACAACGCTACTACGACTTCGCTTCACTTAACTGGTGTCTATAAATTAGAAAACTTGACGACAAAAGAAATGTTTTTTGCCTTGCCAAATACACCCGTTACATTTTCGCAAGTAAACGGGGAAGTATCGATTTATCAAACAGGTGCCTCGATGTTTTCTGCGAACGGTTTTGCGCTACATGCACTAACTGGTAATGAAAAAATTGTAGTCTTCACATCAGATGTCGATGGAAAAAAAGGCGCAACTGCTGATTATGAAACAATAAAATCGTATAAAGCATTTCAAGGTGCCAACTTCGTCAATGAATTTACAAATGCAAACGGCGAAGTATGGTACTCCATTACAGACGAACAAGGTGCATCCTCATGGGTACCAGCAACGTCTGCAAAAGTAGCGGAAGTTTCATCACAACCACTTGGAAAAACACCAAATGGTACACAGTTTCGAGGAAGCTTTAGTGTTGTTAAATCCGGTGCTAGCGTACAAATCGTCAATCGTCTAGACTTGGAAAACTACTTAAAAGGAGTTATTCCAAACGAAGCGTATGCATCTTGGCACCAAGAAGCACTTAAAGCACAAACAGTTGCCGCAAGAAGCTATACTTTAAGTAAGGCTGGTATTTTAAGCAGTACAACAAAAGACCAAATGTACAAAGGCCATACTTCTGAACAAAAAAGTACCAACTCAGCTGTAGATGCGACAAAAGATTTAGTCATCAAATCTAATGGCAAACTTGTACAAGCGTATTACTATGCTGCAAGTGGCGGTAAAACAGCAAATATCGGAGAAGTTTGGGATTCTGCTCAAGTGCCACAATTCGTATCTGTAGATGATTCTATTGAAAAATCACCTTACGATAACTGGTCAGTAACAATTCCTACGGCAAATATTCTCAAGAAATTCGGATTTTCTAGCTCCGATGCTCTATTAGATGTGAAGTTAACAAAAGGTGGTTCTAATGGGGAAGTAACAGCTGTAACAGCTGTCACTACTTCAGGAGAAAAAACGATCAAGGGCAATGAAACTGTGATGAGAAACGTATTTTTAGATGCCAATAATGCATCCTTAAAATCTAGCTGGTATGATATAAGTTTCAATAAACCATCTGGCGGCATCACAGAACTTTCCGTACAACAAAAAAATGGAACAACTGATATCACTTCCTTAACAGGCGCTTCCGTGCAAACCGCAATAGGCGTGGAAACCATTCCAAATGGAGATATCAATATTCAAACAAATGAAGGAATCGTATCGACAAGCGGCACAACCGGCGGCATCGACTCCGTTACGGTAAAAGGAAAAGGATACGGCCATCGCATCGGCATGAGCCAATGGGGAGCAAAAGCTCGCGCTGACGCCGGCTGGACATACGACCGCATCCTAAAACACTACTACCAAGGCACGACAATCGAGAAGTACTAATAAAAAGGTGATCACAGATGTGGTCACCTTTTTATATTAGGAAAAGAAAATGAAAGTGAGCTTAACTATATACTTTGAAGAAGAAGATAGGATACTAAACTCTTTTGCATCAGTGATTCTAACTTAAAAGAATGACATTATAAAAGTTGGAAAGGGGAATAGCAATAGAGAGGTGTTGAGCAGCCAAAATTGCATCTTTGGCTGCCTTGGATCATATAAGAAAGTAGTTATTCTCTAATTTACCTAAAGTATTTAAAGCTTATTTAATTACGTTGTAGGTGTACGACGGACGAATGTTAATAATAGGATTACCGAAATATAGAAGGAGGCGCTAGATTTGCTAGCGCCTCCTTCTATATAAAAAAACTAGGTAAAGGTATTACTATACGTTCAGGTTTAAAGTACACCGTATACGTATTTAATAAGTAGTTAAGGCTTAATAAAATTCTCCGTATAATAAGGAATCGAACCATAGGTCCACTTAGCAAAAAATACACCAACACCTACATGCGTATAGGCAGTACTTACAATATTCTTCCGGTGACCAAGCGAATTCATCAACGCCTCATGCGCAAAATATGCATTCGTATAACCAGTCGCTATATTCTCGCCAGCATTTCTAAACGTCACACCATCCATTGCAAGTCGATCAAATGGTGATTGACCCTTTAAATTATCATGGCTAAAATATTCATTTGTCCCCATATCAGCACTATGTTTTCTAGCAACTGTCGCCACTTTAGCTGCATTTTGCAAAACAGGGACACCTTGAACCTTTCTTTCCGCATTGATTAATTCGAATAATAAAGTTTCATAATTTGCTTCTAGAGTAGTAGATTTTTTCGGATATAAATTTGGGTTTTTATTCATCAATTGATAATCTACTAATAGAATGGCAGAAACTTTATTGTCATTATGTACATCGATAAAAAAGGTTGCTTCGTATTTTGGCAATTGGTAGGTGATGATTTCGACTGGATATGTGTTGCCGGTCGTTTGATAATTGGCGCCTAGTTTATTTTCTAGGTCGCTAATGGTACTCGAAATCGATATACCATTTACTTGGTAGTGCTTATCTTTCGTATAAAGGGACGCAATTTTATTGTTTAATAAACTGATTGCATAAAAGTTTTGATAATTTTTGTGATAAATAGAAGTGGAAGTTCCAAATTCATTGTTTACCATTTTTTGCGCTATGCCCAGTTTAGTTGAAACAGATGTTGCCGAGTCCCCAATTGATAACGATGTAGATGCATTTTTAGCACAATTCAATTTGTGCTTGGAAGGCGTTTGATATAAAATCGATGCGTCCTCTTTAATTACCAAGCCRCCGCCAAGATGGTAATAGGTCGATTTATTTGCATAAACGCGATAATTTTCACCAGGTTTAACCGTTCGAGAAAATTCGAAAGTCCCATGAACATTTTTGTAAATGGTCGTCGGTTTTTGAATAAGCACTCGCCCGATTTGCCCTGACTTGAGTTCCACACCGTCCCAATAGACAGGTGTCGGACAAGCAGCAGAAGAAATCATGGGAGCCGCACTTAAACTAAAAAGCAACAGGATCAATATGGATATCTTTTTCATGTAATCACCTCTTATGTAAAAGTATAATTCAATTCACATCAAATTCCAAAAATTCTTTTTCAACAACTTCCGTTTTTGCTTGCCCATTGGTCATTTCCGTCACCCATTCTGTAAATACAGTTTCCTCATTTGCTGGCGTGTAAACAAAAAATTCGACCGTCTCTGCATAATTTATTTCTTTGAGCGGATAGTTTGAATTTCGAATTTCATTTTCTACTTTACCGAGCCAAGTGTAATCTACTTGTATTTTCACTAAATGATGCAACTTTCGCTCTACTACTTTTGCTGCGTCAATACCTTCTGTCGTCGCTTTCCCGTAAGCGCGAATAAGACCGCCACCACCAAGTTTGATGCCTCCAAAGTAACGCGTAACAACGACCACTGTATCTTTTAACCCTTGTTTTTTTAGTACTTCAAGCATAGGCACCCCTGCAGTACCACTAGGTTCACCGTCATCGTTGGCTTTTTGGACATTATCATGCTCCCCAATTATGTAAGCAGAACAGTTATGAGTAGCAACTTTATGTAGTTGTTTGATATTATTAATAAAATCCTGGGCTTCTTGTTCGGTATCGGCACGGTCGACAAAAGTGAGGAAGCGTGACTTTTGAATAATAATCTCGCTCTCTCCGTAGCCTTTCACTGTCTGGTAATCATTTCTCATAAAAAATTCCTCCCTGTATCATTTGAAATATATCTGTAAAGTAATTTTAATTTATTTTTAGTTATTAAGTGCTATAATAAGGTTTGTCAGCATTTATGAATGGACACTCATTTGCATGCTTAAAGGAGAAAAAAACAGATGACGAAAAAGAATCTAAATACTCAATCGTTAGATGTTATTTTCGATCGAATGGTTGAAGTAATGGATCATTCGAAAAGGGATATATTCATTATAAGCGAACAAAGTCGACAAAGCTTCGAAGAAATGAAAGTTGAGTTAGAAGTAATAAGAAGTAATATCGAAATAGTTATTTCAGAAGGGGATACGCTGGAAAAGAACTCAAGGCTAGCGCGAAACCGATTAGCTGAAGTCTCCAAAAACTTTGATTCGTATGATGAACCGCAAGTCCGTAGCGCTTACGAAACTGCGAACGAACTTCAAATAAACCTGCTTATTAAACGAAACGAAGAAAAACAGTTAAGACAACGAAGAGATGAGTTAGAACGTAGGTTACAAGGGCTTTTAGAAATGATTGAGCGTGCAGATCAATTAGTTAATCAAGTAAATATCGTGATGAATTATTTAACATCGGACTTGAAAAATGTAGGACAAGCACTAGAAAACGCTAAGATTAAACAAGATTTTACACTTAAAATTATCGAAGCACAGGAGGAAGAACGTAAAAGACTTTCTCGTGAAATACATGATGGTCCTGCACAAATGCTTGCCAATGTATTACTTAGAACAGATTTGATCAATCTTACATACGAGCAGCGTGGTGGAGACGAAGCAATGAAAGAAATTATCGAACTAAAGTCAATGGTTCGGGATGCGCTTTCAGAAGTTCGTCGAATCATTTACGATCTGCGTCCTATGGCACTCGATGATTTAGGACTAATTCCAACACTTCGAAAATACATATCAACGATAGAGGAATATAATCCAACGAAAAAGATCAATTTCCAAGCATTCGGAGAAGATCAAAGAATGCCAACCAATTTCGAAGTAGCCATTTTCCGATTAGTACAAGAATGTTTAACAAACAGTATTAAACACGGAAAATTTGGAGAAGCATGGGTGAAAGTAGAATGGTTGCAACAAAAAATAAATATTATCGTCAAAGATAATGGGGTCGGCTTTGACCCACAAGTGGCAAAAGAAAAATCATTTGGTTTAATCGGCATGCAAGAACGAGTGGACTTGCTCGAAGGAACGATGAAAATCATTTCATCCCCGGGCAAAGGAACAACCATTTTGTTTGGCATTCCGATCAAAGAGGAATAATAACTATTGCGCTTTTAATTTAGGAGGAAATGAACATGACAAAAATTATCATTATAGATGATCACCAACTATTCCGTGAAGGAGTAAAACGTATCTTAGATTTTGAAGATTCATTCGAAGTAGTAGCAGAAGGCAACGACGGCAATGACGTACTTCGTCTATACGAACAACATATTCCAGACGTAGTACTTATGGATATTAATATGCCAACCAAAAATGGTGTAGAAGCAACAGCAGAGCTATTAGAAAAATTTCCAGAAGCAAAAGTAATCATCTTATCCATTCACGATGATGAGTCATACGTATCCCACGCCCTAAAAACAGGTGCACTAGGATACATGCTAAAAGAAATGGATGCAAACGCAATCGTCTCAGCAATTAAAGTAGTAGCAAAAGGCGGCTCTTACCTACATCCAAAAGTAACACGCAACCTAGTAACAGAATTCCGTCGCCTAAGCGAACGTGAAAACAAAGGCAACTTCCATCAAACAGAAATTCGCCGCCCATTCCACTTACTAACAAAGCGCGAATGCGAAGTGCTTCAACTGCTAACAGATGGTCAAAGCAACCGCACCATCGGAGAAACACTATTCATCTCCGAAAAAACAGTAAAAAACCACGTTTCCAGCATTTTAMAAAAAATGAACGTAAACGACCGCACCCAAGCCGTAGTAACCGGCATCAAAAATGGCTGGGTAGAAGTACGATAATAGATAGTGAATCCTTTTGCCCACGGGCGAGAGGATTTTTTTGTAGAGAAGAGAGGTGGATCTTGCGATTTGGAGAGTCCATCTTGCGATTCGCATTTTCTATTTTGCGATTCTGGCATAGTATCCTGCGATTCGGAGGTGCTACCTTGCGATTCACAAAAAATGTCAGCGGATCTTGCGATTAAGAGAATCTATCTTGCGATTTGCAGGCCCCATTTTGCGATTCCGGCATAGTATCTTGCGATTCGGAGATGCTACCTTGCGAATCACAAAAAGTGTCACTGAATCCAGTCATTCACTACTAACTACAACAGAAAAAAGGACCGATTTTCATCGATCCTTTTTCTCTGTATAAAATGTCTTTGGTCCTGCCCTATGAATTTGTAAATCCATACCACTTAACATGCGGGAGGCTGCATAAATAGAATCTACCTGACAGAAAACACGAAAATCTTTATTTCGCATTTCTTTACTCACCAGCCAAAAGTACTCTTGCACAGCGTTTTTATGTGCTTCACGAGAACTATGCTTGCATTTAGTGCAAGTCCAAGTTTTTCCTGTCCGCTTCATTCCTAAGGTGCTACAGTTTGGGCATTCCACTCCGAATACCAACTCATTTGGAGAAATATGATAGTTTTCACAAAGGGGGCGGGGGATAAAAGTAGATTGCTTTTTCCATATCATTTGCTCAACGAAGTTTAATTGTTCCCTACTCAATCGAAGGGAAGATGGAAGGTCATACATTTGCAATATTTTCTCAATAATACTTTCTAACTTGAATATGGGATAATTGGCAGGTTTCTGGCGGATTCTACAGGACTTGGCGGTTAATACTACAGCACCTGTTACGTTCATTTCGGGGAAATTTAATAATCGGAAGAACTCTTTCATAAAGCGGATATGTTTCATCAGTTGAAAATATGGATTTCGATAAACTATTTCTCTACCATTTCTATCTACTTTGTAAAACTCATCAGAGCCCTCATTAAAATACAAATCGTCACTAATATTTTTGGACTCCAACACGATGCAACAGCGGTCAGTAACTATTAAACAATCAATCTGCACTTTCCACTCACCAGATTGCAACCTCACATCCGGGAAAATTTGATACGATCCAGGCAAGCGCAATTCGTTTAATTTTTGCAAAAGTCGATTTTCTCCTCGAACACCAGACTCGATTTGGTGAATATCTTGACGTATTTCCTCTTCTTTCAAATGTGGTGTTCGTAATCTTTTTAATAAAGCAAGTTGTCTTCTAACCAAAAACTTCACCTCCCTCCCAAAAATCATACAACAAACTAACAGAAGATTCCACCTAGTCTAACAGGAAACTAAATAATTGAGTTTTCGTCATAAGTATGACAAAATATCCACAGCAGGAGGGAAATTCACACATGAAAATCATACAAACACTAACTATCGCAACCCTAGCACTACTTCTAGCGGCATGTAATAGTACTGAAGATACAAACGAAAACACAGGATCCGTAAACGACATCGCACCAACAGACACCCAAAAAACGACCGACCACGGCGCAAACGACAAATCTGAAGTCGGCTTCGAAATGGCTGGTGGCAACATCGAAGAAGCAGCAAACGTTCCAGCAAAAGAAAAGGATTCAATTCTAGCAGCCTTTGATGAATATATGGAGGCATTTAACGACGAAGACATCGATCGCTACATGAAGACCATCGCCAAAAATCCTGAAGGCTTCAACTATGACGATGAAAAAATAGTCGTCGAGCAAACATTTAACGACTACGACACAATTCGAACTGCCGACAAAACAACCATCATCAAATACGATAAAACACAAGCACAAGTTTTCGCCAACATCCATATCGCACTAGAACAACCAGACTCCGGCGCAAAACTAGAGCGTGAAGGACGCCAAGTAACCGTATTCGTAAAAGAAGACGGAAAATGGCTAGTGACAAGCGTATACTTTATCGGAGATTCAGCAGCTGAATAAACCACACCCCGGACATATATGACAAATATCATGTCCGGGGTATTTTTATGCTTCCAATTCCTACCCCAATTCAGTAAAATTAACAATAGGAGTGTGATTCACAAAATGAAGACAGCAATCGTAACAGACAGCACCGCCTATATCCCAAAAGAAATTCGCGAAAAACTCGACATTGGCATGGTGCCACTTAGCGTTGTTATCGGAAACGACACTTTCAAAGAAGAAATCGACATTAGCGCAACCGAATTTTACGACAAAGTACGAAACGAGCGCACGCTACCAAAAACGTCGCAACCTGCCCTAGGGGACTTTGTCAGCACTTTTGAGGAACTATCTAAAAACTACGACGCAGTCATTTCCATCCACCTATCGAGCGGCATTAGCGGAACACTGGCGGGTGCCAAACAAGCTGGTCAAATCGTAGACAACATAGATGTATATACATTCGACTCGGAAATTTCCTGTATGGTACAAGGATTTTACGTGCTCAAAGCTGCACAAATGGCGAAAGAAGGAACGCATCCAGACGCAATCCTACAAGAACTAAACACGATGAAACAAACAATACGCGCCTACTTCATGGTGGACAACCTGGACCATCTGCACCGCGGCGGTCGTCTAAACGGCATCGAACGCGTCATCGGCAACGTCCTGCAAGTGAAACCAATCCTTCACTTCAAAAAAAAAATCATTGTCCCATTTGAAAAAGTCCGAACACGTAAAAAAGCGATGAAACGCATTGCAGACCTTCTCCAAGAAGACGCAAACAAACACGCTAAACTACAAGCGACCATCATCCATGCAAACAACGAACAAGAAGCAAACGCATGGAAAACCGACTTAGAAGCAACTCTACCAAACGTTGAATTCACGATCAGCTACTTCGGTCCCGTAATTGGCACGCATCTGGGCGAAGGCTCGATGGGTCTTGGATGGGTAAAAACCAACTAAGGAGAATGCCTATGGACAAACAACTGCAGCAATTTCTCACTGGCCGCATCTGGCTTCGCGAACATACCCCATTCCCGCGCGAAGCTATCGACGCCCACATCGAAAGTGGCCACATTCACCTCAAACCCGGCATCCAAACAGACCAAAACCAAGCCTTTTTTGGTCAATTAAAGAAGCACGTCTGCAACCGATGCCACAACACAAACCAGAACTTATTTCACACATTTCACTGTGCACGCTGTAACAAAAACTGCACCTATTGCCGCCACTGCATAAGGATGGGGCGGGTGAGTAGTTGTTCCGAGTTGCTACTTTGGAAAGGAGAACATGCTCGCGGCGCGAACGCTCATGTGTTTGCATGGAGCGGCCAATTAACCCCTCTACAGCAAAAAGCAAGCGAAGAACAACTAACAAGCGTTGAACAAAACAAATCCCACCTTTTACATGCAGTCTGCGGAGCAGGAAAAACCGAGCTACTATTTCCATCCATCTATCAATGCCTAAAACAAGGCAAACGAGTATGCCTTGCAGCGCCAAGAACCGACGTCATCCTAGAACTATTCCCACGTTTCCAAAAAGTGTTTCCAAAAACAACCATTCACGCCCTATACGGCGGAGCACCAGACCAACAAGGCTTCGCCGAACTAATACTTGCAACAACTCATCAGCTATACCGATTTGAAAACGCATTCGACGTTGTATTTGTCGACGAAGCGGACGCTTTTCCCTATTACGCAGACGAAACACTCCAACGCGCAGTGAAAAAAGCAGCAAAACAAGACGCTGCCATTCACTACGTAACCGCAACACCAACAAGATCACTTCAAACAACAAACCAATCCGTGCTCTCCAGAAGATATCATGGACATGACCTACCCGTACCTAGATTTGACAGTCTATGGGGATACGCAAGACAACTAAACAAAGGAAAAGTCCCACACAAACTAAAGCAATGGATCGAAGAAAAAACAAAAAACAAGATCCCATTTTTAGTATTCCTACCAACAATTGAAATGCTCGAAAACTTCCCGGGAGACCTACCAAGAGTACATGCAGAACACCCAGACAGAAAAGAACTTGTCATGCAGCTCAGGGAAAAGAAAATACCTGGACTCCTCACCACAACCATCTTAGAACGTGGCATCACCATCGAAAATGTCCATGTAGCAGTAGTAGGAGCAGAACAAAAAATCTTCACTTCAAGCGCACTAATCCAAATAAGTGGTCGAGTCGGTCGCTCCGCACAATATCCAAATGGAGACATCGCCTTTTTCCATCACGGCATCTCCCGTGAAATGGACAAAGCACAAGCTGCAATCGAAGGGTGGAATCGCTCATGAATTGCTTACTATGCGGTACAAATTTCCAACCAGCCCCGACATGGCGAAGACTATTTCTCCATGAAAAAGAGTCCTCTACATGCAATAGATGTTTTAGTAAATTTATAAAATCCGACGTAGAAATCCATTTCCATGATTTTAAAGATACTCGCTACGATGGAGCAGTCGATGCGGTGGTAGCACTTTATATGTACAACGAGGCGATGAAGAGCTACTTACATCAATACAAGTTCTTACAAGACCTAGCACTAGCGCAAGTATTTTCGACAAACTTGCACGATGCATTCGAAGGAAAAGAGAGCATCGTCGTCCCAATCCCCATGCACCCTGAAAAACTTTTCCAAAGAACATTCGCCCAAGTCGACGAACTACTCACCAGTGCTGGCATTCCTTTTCAACATTTGCTCACTAAAACAGCAAAAAACGAACAAGGAAAAAAGTCGAGAAAAGAACGTTTAGAAGCGACCCCGCTTTTTGAAGTGACATCTATAATCGAAGCACGAGACTATATTTTATTCGATGATATTTACACAACAGGTGCAACCATCCATCATGCCGCAAAACTATTAAAAGACGCAGGAGCAACAAGAGTCGAAGCAATTACTTTAATAAAAGGATAAACTGTCGATATAAAAGAGGAGACAACTGAACTTGGAGGGATCCTCATGGGAGAACTAAAAAATTGCCCATCCTGCGGCGAATTTTTTAACTATACAGGCATAAGAGATGTGTGCAATAACTGCGCCATGAATGAAGAAAAACTATACGAAACAGTCTACCGCTTCCTACGTAAACGCGAAAATCGCGCTGCAACCGTAGAACGAATCGTCGAAGCAATGGGCGTAGAAGAATCACTACTACACAAATGGGTCCGAAAAGGTCGCTTGCAACCAGCAATGTTCCCAAACCTTGGCTATCCATGCGACAACTGTGGTAAACTAACAACACAAGGGAAACTATGCGATAACTGTACCGAACAACTAAAATCTGGACTTCGCCAATTTGAAGCTGCACAAGAGTTTCGTGAAAAAGTAAACAAACAAGATGGCACATACCATAAAGACACTAGAAAATAACATGTAAAACTCTCACCAAAAGTGAGAGTTTTTATTAATTAGTAAATAAGCCTTAGCTAATTAACCCGAAGACATTTCCTACAAAAGACTCTAAACACTTGCCGATTAAAACCGAAATAATAGATAGATACTTTTATCGAAGAGGAGGGGCATATCATTATGAAAATCACAAACATCGGTGTAAACCAAGTAAATCCATACAAACGCAACCAACAGCAAACGGAAAAAGCACAACAAACAACAAGACCAACAACGGATAAACTAGAAATCTCATCCGCAGCAAAGAGCATGCAAACCAAATCTCCAGTGGAGGTAAATCAAGCAGAGCGAGTTGCTGCCATCAAAGCGGAAATCGATGCAGGCACATATAAAGTAGATGCCAAAAAACTAGCATCAAATATCCTCAATTATTACCGCTTGTAAAAAAGGAGCATAAAACCATGTCCATCGAAAAGATTTTGCAATCTCTAAACAAACTTGACATGCTACACAAAAGTTTACTAGAAATTGCATACAAAAAAACAGAAGTCATCAAAACGGGAGACATGGACAGTCTAAACCAACTACTCAAGGACGAGCAGGCGCACGTAGCAGGCATTTCTCAGCTAGAACAACAGCGTCAAACAGAGGTAACGGATTACCTTCGAGCAAAAGGAATTGCTCCTACTGACAACCCAACTGTTGCACTAGTCCTAGAAAATACCAACACAACCGAAGAAAAAGAGCAACTAGGAGCAGCACGCAACAAGCTCCTACTAACACTAGAAACGCTCAAACACCAAAACGACCTAAACCAAAAGCTGACACTGCAATCATTACAATTCGTCAACTTAACACTAGATACATTACGACCAAAGCCAGACCAAATAAACTACTCAAAATCCGAAGTACGAACGCCTTCAAAAGGCCAAGCATACTTCGATTCACAAGCATAAGGAGGCGAACCCATGGGCTCCACATTTATGGGACTAGAAGCAAGTAAACGCGGACTGACAACCCAACAATCGGCTCTATACACAACGGGACATAATATCTCAAACGCCAATACACTAGGGTATTCACGCCAACGAGTGAATATGGAAGCAACTTTAGGTTATCCTGGGACAGGTTTAAATGCACCAAAAGTTCCTGGTCACTTAGGGACTGGGGTGCAAGCGCAGTCTGTACAGCGGATTCGTGATCAGTTCATCGACCGCCAATATCGTCAAGAATCTAACAAGCTAGGCTATTGGGAATCAAGATCACAGTCTATTACCCAAATGGAAGATATTATGGCCGAGCCGTCTGAATTTGGTTTGAACGAATCATTAAATCAGTTTTGGAAATCCTTACAAGATTTAAGTACCAATCCTGAAAATGCGGGTGCTCGTAAAGTAGTAGCTCAGCGAGGAATTGCTGTTGCAGAATCGTTTAACTATATTCATAAGCAACTTTCTGATATTCAAGGGAATATAAAAAATGAAATTTTAACATCCACAGATGATATCAACTCAATATTAAAACAAATCGCTTCAATGAATGAGCAAATTCAAGCTATTGAACCAAATGGTTATATGCCAAATGATTTATACGACGCTCGCGATAATTTATTAGATGAGTTATCTACCTATTTTCCAATCGAAGTGACATACACTAAATCGGGAGGAAATGCCCTACCAATAGCAGAAGGTGCAGTAAATGTATCTATTAAACTAAATGGTAGATCAGTAGATTTAGTTAATGGAAAAGATGCAGCAAGTTTATCAGCAAATGGTATGACAACTAGCGAGGATTATGAACCTTTTACTAGCTTTTCTGTAACAGGAAATGGAAGTGTACCGAATGATACAATTAATTATAATGAGTTAGAATCAAATAAAGGGAAAATATTGTCCCTAATTAATTCATATGGTTATGGTGCTATTGGAGATGAAACTGGGTTCTATCCAGAAATGTTAAAAAATTTAAATGACATGGCTGACGCTTTCGTAGATAGATTTAATACAGTTCATGCATCAGGTAGCCCTCTTCCTGGCAGTGCCGATGTTGACGACTTTTTTGATACTTCGGCAACTGGAGCAAAAGGAATAAAAGTAAATCAAGCGATAATAGATGATCCTGGAAGTATTGCAGCTTCTAGTGCAGTAGATGAAGAAGGAAATGGAACTAATGCCTTAGCATTAGGAAATGTGAAATCTGAATCATTAACAATTGGTTCTAGTAATGCAACAGTTCAAACCTTTTATCAATCAATTATCGGTCAACTTGGAGTAGATGGAGAACAAGCTGCAAGACTTACTTACAATTCTACAACTATCAAGTTAACTGTCGAAAACAATCGAGCTTCTGTTAGTTCCGTTTCTTTAGACGAAGAAATGACAAATATGATTACATTCCAACAAGCATACAACGCAAATGCACGTATGATTACAGTAATCGACGAAACACTAGATAAAATCATCAACGGCATGGGCCGAGTTGGACTATAATAGGAGGACTTTCACATGCGCGTAACACAATCAATGCTTTCCACTAATATGCTTCGTAACTTATCTAACAGTTATAATAAAATGGGTACATTACAAGAACAAATAACTTCAGGAAAGAAAATAACTCGCCCTTCACAGGATCCTGTAGTTGCGATTAAAGGAATCGGATATCGAACAGATTTAGGGAAAGTAGAACAATATCAACGAAATCTTGGAGAAGTTCACAATTGGCTTGATAGTTCGGATGACGCACTTGATAAAGTAGGTATTGCCCTTATTCGTGTACAGGAACTAGTTACTGATGCGGCCAATGATACTAAAACTCCCGAGGACCGAGAAAAAATAAAAGCGGAGATTACTCAAATTAAAGAGCAAATCCGTGATATGGCGAATACAAAAGTTGGGGAAAAGTATATTTTTTCAGGCACCAAAACTCTCACGCCATTATTTAATGGAACAACATTTGAAACAGCTACTGGAGTTAATGGGGATGTTAATATTGAAGTCTATGACGGTGTGGAGATTAAAGTAAATACAAACGGAAAAAAAATGTTTGAAGACATCGACGCTATGATGAATAGTATTGAAACCGCTTTKGGTTCAGCTACAACAACTGGAGACACTATTGGAGGATTTTTGACAACCATTAGTGATAATCAAAATGTAGTTTTAGGATCTCGTGCCGACATAGGTGCTCGTCAAAACCGAGTAGATATGATGGAAAACAGATTAGGAACACAAGAGGTAATTGTAACAAAACAACTCTCTAACAATGAAGATATCGATTATGAAAAAGCTATTACAGAATTAATCACGCAAGAATCGATTCATAGTGCGGCACTTTCTGTCGGAGCACGTATTATTCAACCATCATTAGTAGACTTTTTAAGATAGTAAAATGAAGCGTTTGAACAATCCGTTCAAACGCTTTCTTTAAAGGAAGATGACGATGAGAATCCCACAAATTCAAATACAAACAACTAAAGCACAACTTGGGTTGGACATTCAACAACCTCAACAACATTTAGAACAACCGAAAGCAGATTTACGAATAAGCCAACCAGCTGCCGAACTTTCTATTCATACTACAAGAGGTCAACTTCATATTGATTCATCTCAAGCAAGAAGGGATCTTGGATTGATTGGTCCTTTAGAAGCCACTCGAAATTATGCACAAAAAGGAAAGCAGGCTGCGCTTTCGGGAATCGCTCGCCGTGCTAGAGAAGGAGAACAATTAGCTAGTATTGAAAAAGGTGGTAATGCTATTCAAGCAATTGCTGCTTCAAAAGCAACACCACATAAGAAACCACTAGGTATTAAATTCGTGCCTTCCATCAACTCCGTAAAAACTAGCTATACTCCAGCAAGTGTTGATATAAATGTTCAAACGAACAAAGCTCAAATCGATGCAACAATAAATAAACCAATTCACAACTATACACAAGGAAAAGTATCGGGCTATATGTTACAGTACCCATCGATAGAAATAGACGTTACAATCTAGAAGGAGCAGATCATGATTATCGAAACAAAGTTTTTAGGAGAAATTACAATAGAAGAAAAGGAAATCATTCAATTCTCAAATGGTCTCCCAGGATTTGAAGACATAAAAGAATTTGTCATACTACCTTTAGAAAAAGATTCACCATTTGCTATTTTACAATCTATTAAACGAAAGGAAATAGGTTTTGTAATAGCCCTACCATTTGTATTTAAACAAGACTATGTGTTCGATATTAATGAAGAAGACAAAGAAGAATTAATGATAGAATCACTAGAAGATATATTAACTTATTCAATTGTTACGTTGAAAGAACCTTTTAATAGTTCAACATTAAACTTACAAGCACCAATACTAATCAATCATAAACAAAAAATCGCAAAACAACTTGTATTACAAGATTCAATTGTATTTCAATTAAGATTCCCTATTGAAGGGAGCAATAAATAATGCTCGTTCTATCAAGAAAAAAAGACGAATCCATCATGATTGGCGATCAAATTGAACTGAAAATCTTAAGCGTGGACGGCGATCAAGTAAAATTAGGTATCGTAGCGCCAAAAAGTGTCAAAGTATACAGAACCGAAGTATACGAAAGTATTCAGCAACAAAATAAAGAGGCCTTAAATGTTTCCAAAACATTATTACAACAACTTTCTAAAAAAAATCTTTAAAAAACTATTAAACATTTCCAATATAGTACGATACTATTGATGTAAGGCAAAAATGGGGCGGCCGACCTTATCCTGCCAAACAAATTCCACAAGGACGTGGAACTAACTAAACCAAAATTCAAGGAGGAATCTCATAATGAGAATTCAACACAATATTTCAGCTTTAAACACACACAGAAACTTAACAGCTAACCAAGGATCTTCTGCTAAAAACTTAGAAAAATTATCTTCAGGTTTCAAAATCAACCGTGCAGGAGACGACGCTGCTGGTCTTGCAATTTCTGAAAAAATGCGTGGACAAATCCGTGGTCTTGACATGGCAACTAAAAACTCTCAAGACTCAATCTCTTTAATCCAAACAGCTGAGGGCGCGCTTAACGAAACTCACTCAATTCTACAACGTATGCGTGAGCTTGCAGTACAATCTTCAAATGATACAAACGTATCTGCTGACCGTGAAGCAATTCAAGCAGAAATTGATGCTTTGGCTTCCGAAATCACTCGTATTGCAGATAATACAGAATTCAATACTCAAAATCTATTAGGTGGTTCTTTTAGTGGTAAAACATTCCACATCGGAGCAAATGCTAGCCAATCGATTACTTTAAGCATTGCTACAATGGATGCAGCTGCATTGAGTGTAAATTCTTTAGACTTAGAAACTCAAACAGGAGCAGACAAAGCTATTACAACTATCGATGCTGCAATTGAAACTGTATCGAAAGAGCGTTCAAAACTAGGTGCTGTTCAAAATCGTTTAGAACATACTATTAATAACCTTGGCGCAACTTCAGAAAACTTAACTGCTGCTGAATCACGTATCCGTGACGTTGATATGGCAAAAGAGATGATGGCATTTACTAAAAATAATATCTTGACACAAGCGGCACAATCTATGCTTGCTCAAGCTAACCAACAACCACAAGGTGTTCTTCAATTACTACAGTAATATAGATAGAAGATCGAACTTTTATTTTAAAAGTTCGATCTTTTTTTTTGTCCTTCTTTATATATTTATAATTGAACCGATAATAAATTAGAGGTGTAACTATGAATAGAGACTTTGAAATAGAAAAAATGATAACTAAATCCAATGATTTAACTGTAAAAGTAAACGGTTTTTTTTTACATAGTAAATATGACCCCAAAAAAGAAGCTTACCAATTGGTTGAAAAAAACTATAAGGCAAATAGTTTGCATATTCTTTTTGGTTATGGACTCGGGTATATTGCAGAAGCTTTTATCGAAAAATTAGGGAGCAATGAAGATATTTTAATAATTGATCCTTTATTTGATTTATTGAATGATGGAATTGAACCAAAAGGTATAGTATTAAAGAAACTAGAAGATGATATATTTAAAAAAATTATTGGTACAAAGATTGAGAAATTTAATAGACGAGTACATGTGATTCTATCACCTAACTATGATAAAATAGCGAATGATTATTATAGGGAAATGTTAGGAATTGTAGCGAAACAAGCAAAATTAAATCGTATTAATGAAAATACAATCAGATTTTTTGCAGAGGATTGGCAAAAAAATTATCTTTTTAACTTATACAATGGCGTTAGTGACAGATCTCTTCTAGAACTAAAAGGAAAATTTGATCTTCCAATTGTAATAGCTTCTGGAGGTCCATCTTTAACAAAGCAATTACCATTATTGAATGAAGTAAAGGATCAATTTTTAATTATTGCGGCAGGCTCAACGATTAATACATTGCTCAGTTCCAATATAATTCCTGATTTTGTTGTGTCTGTTGATGGATCTATTGCTAATTATAATCATTTTAAAGATATTCATTCAAAACAAATAACGTATATTTATAGTTTTACTAGTCACTTTGGTATTCGAGAGAGTTTCAAAAAAACAGCATTTATATTCAATACTTTTGGAAAAGAAAAAATGAAAAATCATTTTGAAAAAATAACTAACATAGAACTCCCTGACATTGCAGGAGGTGGATCTGTTGCGAATTTCGCACTTACAGTCGCTACTTATATTACGAGTGGACCGATTGCGATCATTGGACAAGATTTAGCGTTTACAAATAATAAGACCCATGCAGAAAACAATAAACACTACAAAGTTATTGATGAAGAATATAAAAAAGCTAGAGGAATGTTTTTAACAGAAGGATATTACGAAGAAGCAGTATTAACAGATTATGTGTTCCTTTCTATGAAAGAGAGTTTTGAAAGTTTACTTCTTTCAATTGGAAAGGGAAAAGAAATTTATAATTGTACAGAAGGTGGAATTCATCTAAAAGGATTTTTGAAGCTTTCTTTTAAAAAGTTTTGTCAAAATAATATAAAAGATGAAATTGTAGAAAAGAATATCCCCAATTTTCAAGATAAACAAAATAGAACTATCCTATTGGAAACAATGAAAAAAGAATTGGAGACATATAGTAAAATTAAAGACTTTTTGAGTGACAATTTAAAGCTATTAAAAGCAAATAATTCGAATTACTCTTTTTTAGCAAGTGTGCTTAAGAGGCTAAATAAAAATGATGAAAAGTTGAAAAAATTAATTGAAGAAGTTTCAATGAATAGCATTTTAGATCCAATAACAATTAATATTCAAAACAATTTTCTACCATCTCCAAAAGAGACTGCAAAAGATGCATTCCAAAGAGTATTTAATCAAAATAAAGAATTATACAGTAGTTTAATCAAGGCACTCGACTTGACAGTTGGGTATACCGAAGAACTAATTTCAAAAATAGAAGAAAACGAGGTTGTAAAAAATGGAGGAACTAATTAAAGAAACAATAGAAAGTTATAATGGATATTTATCGAAATTACCATCAGGATGTCAAAAAATTGCAGATGACATTAGAACTGATAATCTATCTGTTGCTCTAAAAAGCATATTAGAATTTTCCGAAGGGGCTGGGTGGTTGATAGATGCAAATGTATTATTAGAAAATAATTCTTTTTCAAATCCTCTGAATCCTGAAAAAATAAATGAATTTTTAAATGAAGTCAATAGTGGATTAGAAATTCAAGACTTTGTATTAGTAGCGGATATGTTTGAATACGAAATTAAGCCATTTTTTGAAGAATGTTCTTTTTACGAAATAAGTGAATTGATGTGATATTTGATGTCAAGTTGGCAAAAAATGGTGAATATACACTTTCTGTGAATAAAATAAATTTATATAGTAGGTATAATCCAAGGAAAGATGCAGAAAAATTTATCACTCAAGCATATAACAAGAGTGCAGATGGTTATGTTTTAATTGGGTTGGGTTTAGGGTATCATCTAGAACAATTAGTAAAATTAAATAAAAAAAAGAAAATTATTGTGGTACCTATTGATAAACAGGAGATAGAAGTTTTTAATCAATTCTCGTCTATCAAGAAAATAATAATTTCTGACAATGTGGAATTAATTAGTGAGAGTAATTTAAAAGGTCTCTTCTTAAATTTTCAAATGATAATTCCTTTCGCTGTGATGAAGGCCATAGGTTATKATCATCATTTGTATCCTTTTTTAGAAAACATCAAAATAAGGCAAATGAGTAATAATACATTCGGCACATTAATGAAGGAAAATTTTAAGTATAATATTGATAATAACGACTCATCTATTAATTTTTTACATGATCAATATATAGGGAAATTAGCATTTTTAATATCAGCTGGACCATCTTTGGTAAGTTCAGTGAATATTTTAGGGAAAATACAAGAAAAAGCGTTTGTTCTTTGTGTAGGCTCAGCGTTAAATGTCTTATTAGAAAATAATATTGTCCCAGATGCAGTCATTATTACTGACCCATCTCCACTTGTCATAAAACAAATATCAGAAGTAGATTATGATGGAGTTTTATTTTACCTTGCTACTGCTCATCATGAGATGACATTAACTCACGCAGGGGAGAGATTTATAATATTTCAAGAAGGCTACTCTCTTTCAGAGGATTTTGCTAAAACTCATGATATACCATTATTAGAAACTGGTGGTTCAGTTGCAACAACAGCATTTTCTTTACTTGAGTATATGGGATTTGAGAAGATATGTTTATTTGGACAAGATTTAGGGTTTTTCGGTACTAATACACATGCTATGAATTCTACATCTAATATTAAAATTCGGGAAACAACGAATTTTAGAAAAGTTATAGCTAATAACGGAGAGTACATTAATACACGAGCAGATTTAAATAGTTTTAAAAGATGGTTTGAAAAAAAAACATCTAAAACTAGTATAAAATTGTATAATACAGCTTTAAGGGGAGCTAGAATAGAAGGCATTCCTTATATTACTGATAACGAATTATTGCATATTTTGAGTGAATAATGTCTATGTTCAAAAAAAAATGTAGTAAAAGTGCATAAAAATAGAGGAGTGTTCTGTATGTCAAAAAAAATTTTAATAACTGGTGCTGATGGTTTTATTGGCTCCCATTTAACTGAAGAATTAGTAAGACAGGGACATGATGTTAAGGCTTTTGTATATTATAATTCATTTAATTCTTGGGGCTGGTTAGATCAATCGGCAAAAGAAGTAAAAGAATCTTTAGAAGTTTTTTCTGGTGATATACGTGATCCTTTCGGTGTAAAAGACGCGATGAAAGGGTGCACACATGTACTCCATTTAGCATCGCTTATTGCGATTCCATACTCCTATCATTCACCGTGTACTTACATTGATACAAATATAAAAGGTACGCTTAATATTATTCAGGCAGCACGAGAATTAGAAGTGGAAAAAGTAGTCCATACTTCTACAAGTGAAGTTTATGGTACGGCACAATATGTGCCCATAGATGAGGATCACCCTTTGCAAGGACAGTCACCATATTCAGCATCTAAAATTGGTGCAGACCAAATGGCGTTATCATTTTATAGTTCTTTTGACACTCCAGTAGCTGTTATTCGCCCATTCAATACATACGGTCCACGCCAATCAGCACGTGCGGTAATTCCGACGATTATTAGCCAATTAGCGAATGGACAAACTACTATTAAGCTAGGTGCAATTAGCCCAACACGTGATTTCAACTATGTAAAAGACACAGTAGGCGGTTTCATTTCTGTAATGAATTCAATAAGATCTGTTGGAGAAGTGATTAATGTTGGTTCCAATTATGAAGTATCAATTGGAGAAACAGCAGAAATGATTGCAGATATCATGGGTGTTAATTTAACAATTGAAACGGATGAACAACGTCTTCGTCCTGAGAAAAGTGAAGTTAATCGTTTATGGGCTGAAAATAAAAAAGCAAAAGAATTAATTGGGTGGCAGCCTCAATACGGTGGTAAAGATGGCTTCCGTCGTGGTCTTGAGGACACAATCGAATGGTTTACTAATCCAAAGAACTTATCTCAATATAAGGCAGATGTATATAATATATGAATACACAATGGCTAGAGTTTACCAGACAGATTAAAGAACATTATAAGAAGGATTTTGTGCCATTGCACGAACCAACCTTCAATGGCAAAGAACTCGAATATGTGACAGACTGTATCGAAACAGGATGGGTATCATCTGTAGGTGCTTATGTGACACGTTTTGAGGAAGATTTAGCACGTTTTACAGGCGTAAAACGTGCTGTTGCTGTTATAAATGGAACCGCTGCATTACATATTGCATTAAAGGTAGCAGGAGTCCAGGCAAATGAAGAAGTTTTCATGCCTGCATTGACGTTTATTGCAACAGCGAATGCTATTACTTATTTAGGTGCAGTCCCACATTTTGTGGATGTATCTGAAAAAACATTAGGTCTTGATCCAAAAAAGTTAGAAGCGCATATTTTAGCAATTAGTGATGTGAAAGGCAATCAGTTAATCAATAAAGAAACAGGCCGTGTTATTCGCGCAGTCGTGCCGATGCATACTTTTGGACATCCAATAGAATTAGAAGAGTTACAACATATCTGTGAAAAATATCATTTAGTATTAGTAGAAGATGCCGCAGAATCATTAGGCTCATATTATAAAGGTAAGCATACTGGAAGCTTTGGTAAAGTAAGCGCTCTAAGCTTTAATGGCAATAAAATTATTACAACTGGTGGTGGTGGTGCCATTTTAACGGATGATGATGAAACTGCAAACTATGCAAAGCATATTACAACAACAGCAAAGGTGCCTCATCGCTGGGAATATGAGCATGATGAAATTGGATATAATTATCGATTATCAAATATAAACGCTGCACTAGGTTGTGCACAGCTTGAAAAAATGCCAACGTTTATCGAGCAAAAACGCCTACTAACAGCTTTTTATGAAGAACTAGTAGAACCATTAGTAGGTGTAACACTTTTTAAAGAACCAAAGCATACGACTAGTAACTATTGGCTACAAACATTGGTGCTAGATGATACGTTAAAAAGAGATGAAGTACTAACGTTTTTAAATGAAAATGGCGTAATGAGTCGTCCGATTTGGACACCTATGCACCAATTAGGCATGTTTCAAAACTGTCCAAAATCGACATTAGTAAATACAGAGTTAATTCAAAAAAGAATAATAAATATTCCAAGTTCTTGTATTAAACAGATAGGTAGGTCAGACATATGATGAAAAGTGCAGTCGTAGTAGGTGGAGGGATTGTTGGATTATTTTCAGCAATATATTTAAAAAGAGAGTTTGATCAGGTTGTTATTCTCGAAAAAGATAAAGAAATCGGTGGATTATTAAAATCAATTACTAATGAAGATGGTATTAAATTTGATTACGGAACACATATTCCATGTGAAACATTAAATTCTACTATAGATGATATTCTATTTAAGCATGTAAACTCAACAGAGTGGGAAGTATTTGATAATTTTGATGTAGGTAATTATTTTTTAGGTTCAATGGATGAGAATAGCGGGTATGCTAATACATTAAAATTATCTAAAGAAAAATATCAAGAAGGTTTAATCGATTTTCTTAACGGAGAAGGTGCAAATTATCAAGAAGAGAATTTAGAACGCTATTTAAATAAAGTTTACGGAAATGAGTATACAAAATTAATTTATGAACCGCTAATGAAAAAAATAGTCGGGGAGCCACTATGTAATCTTCATACAAAATCATTTAAGTTATTCGACATAGGTAGATTAATTATTGGAAGTTATGATCTTACTGGAGAATTAAAAAAATCTGCAAAATTTGATAGTAAGTCTGCATACCCTGATTATGCGCAAGGAGCGTCATCCAATAAAAAGTTTTATCCCAAAAATAATCAGGGTATAACAAAATGGATAGAAGAATTAACCAGACAAGCAATGGAATTAGGTATAAAAATTAAAACAAATTGTGATATTAATGGGATTAAATATGAAGATAAAAAAATTACAATGTTAGAATTATCAAATGGTGAATATATTTATCCAGAAAAAGTTATTTGGACCGCAGCTCCTTATTTTCTATTAAAGCATCTTGATATAAAAAGAGAGACGAAAGGATTTAAACCAGAATTTCGAAAATCTATAATCTGTAATGTAGTTGTAGATAGAAATTTTAAGGTGAAAAATCAATATTTATATTGTTTAGATCCAAATATGAAAAGCTATCGTATAACGCTTTATCCTAATTTAACAAAATCATTAGTTGAAAAAAATATCTTTAATTGCACCGTTGAAATTTTTTTAGATAAAGAGATGGAATTTAATAAACAAGAGATTATCCAAGAGTTAATTAAAATGTCTATTATAGATGAAACCTGTAACATATTAAGCTTCGACTATAAGGTAATTGAGAATGGATTCCCAATTTTAACAGAAGCATATATCAAAGAAATGAAGACCCAAAATGATTTATTGTTAAGTAACATCAATAATGTTATCTTACTTGGAAAAGCAAAAGGTGAGAAGTTTTTCATGATGGATACCTTGATTGAGGCATACGAGGAGTTGACAGAGGGCTATGAAAGAGGATAAAGCAAATTACAAAGTATCAATCCATCAAAGTCAATATTTGCCTTGGTCTCCTTATTTTAAAAAAATAGCGCTGTCAGATTATTTTGTTTTACTGGATGATGTTCAATTTCAAAAAAATGGTGTGCAAAATAGAAATAAATTACGAAGTAAAAATGGAGAGTATTGGTTAACTATTCCTGTAAATCAAAAGTCAGAGGAAAGTATTAACGCCAAAAAAATTTCTGATAAGAAAGTTCTTGCTAAACATTGGAAGGCAATTGAACAGAGTTATTCTAAATCTAAAAACTGGTTTAAATATAGAGATGAAATTTATGAAATATATAATTCTGATTACAATAATTTGGGAGACCTGAATTTTGATTTAATAACGTTCTTCGTGAAAATATTGAATATTGAAACACCTATTATAAAATCTTCAAGTTTAAATTTAAATGAAAAAAAGGGTGACCTGGTACTAAAAATTTGCGAGATTTTAAATGCCGGTGTATATGTATCAGGTCTTGGGAGTAAAAATTATTTAGAGGAATCTAAATTTAAGGAAAAAAATATAGAGATAGTATATTTACAATCTCATTCACCAAAGTATAAACAAAATATAGAGCCATTTATAGCTGATTTATCAATCTTAGATTTTATAATGAATGCTTCAGATGAAGAAATTATTTTATATTTTAACGAATTAATATAGGGGGAAAATAATATGAACGAAAAAAATATAGCAATTTGGGAAGAAATTTATTCGAAGGGTTTGTCCAATTTAAAATATCCAAATGAGATGTTAATACGCTTATTTAATAGCCATTATGCAAATAATGATGTGGAAAGAGTTTTAGATTTTGGATTTGGGGCAGGAGCAAATCTAATTCATATTGCAGAGAGTGGGTGTGAAGTTTATGGAGTTGAAGTGAGTGAAAGTGCTATTCAGCTAGTAGAGCAAAAACTTAAAGAAAAATCTTTAAATGCTAAATTAACAAAAGTAGAAAATCACATATTACCATATGAAGATAATTATTTTGATGTTGTTCTTGCATGGCAAGTTTTGGCGTACAATAGTTTGCAATCCTTTGAAGAGACAATGAAAGAAATTTCAAGAGTTTTAAAACCTGGTGGCCTATTTATAGGAACAATGACAGCTGTGAATGATATTACTCACGTTATGAGTGAAAAAGTAGGAGATTTTCTCTTTGAATCAAAAGTACCTAATCAGATAGGTGCAACTTGTATAATAGTAGATAAGCAGGAAATACAGCAATTTTTCCCTAATAAAGTATTGGATATAGGAGAATATTATTTTGATTTAAATGGTGTTGTTGCGAGGCACTGGGTGGTTACGTATGAAAACTAAAGTATTAGTTTTGACAGGGATTCGTTCCGAGTATGACTTGTTATATCCTTTGTTAAAAGAAATTGATAATAGTGAGGATTTTGAGTTAGGTATCGTAGTATCAGGAGCACATTTAACGCCATTACATAATTACTCTTTTCGGCAAGTTGAACAGGATGGTTTTAAAATTGTAGGGAAAATCGATAATTTATTTTACTCTAATACAGCTAGTGCAAAGGCAAAATCGACAGGTGTGTTATTACAGTCATTAGCCGAAACTTTAGATAATTTTAAACCTGATTATTTAGTAGTTTTAGGAGATCGAGAAGAACCAGTTATTGGTGCTTTAGCTGCAACTTATATGAATATACCAGTGATACATATTGCTGGTGGAGATCATACCATCCCTGAAGACGGTGATGTTGATGAACAAATAAGACATGCGACGTCAAAATTAAGCCATATTCATCTAGTGATGCATGAAGAACATGGACAAAGACTTCTTAAGATGGGTGAAGAAGAGTGGCGTGTTTTTGTAGTTGGAAATGGTGGAATTGACCGAATTAGAGAAACTAAACTATTAACAAAAGAAGAATTAGCTAAAGTGATAAGTAATAATATTAATGAAGACTACGCGGTTGTAATTTATCATCCACTGAGTTCAGAAATAGAGGAAGCTGCGCAAAATCTTAGATTAATATTGGACGCACTATTAGAGTTAGATTTGAAAATTTTTATAGGTAATCCAAATAGTGACCCAGGATATGAAAATTTACTTGAGGTAATTCAAGCATATTCATCGAATCCTAATGTACATAACTATTCAAACTTAGATAGGGAATTATTTGTGAATCTATTAAGGCATTCAAAGCTCTTAATAGGTAATTCGTCATTAGGAATTTTAGAAGCACCATACTTAAAATTACCAGCCATTAATGTAGGAGAAAGGCAAAAAGGAAGAATATCAGGGGATAATATCCAGTTCGTGAAAGCCGATTCTAATGAATTGAGGGCATCATTAGAGAAAGTACTTTTAAATAGTAAATTTAATAATGCTGACAATATAGATTCGCTAATTTATGGAAATGGTAATATGGCTAAAAAGACTATAAGTATTTTGCGAAGTTTACCATCTAAAGAAAAACTTTTAGCGAAAAAAAACATGTATTAATACTAGAAAAGGTGAGTATTTTGAAAAAAGTAATTGTTTTAACGCCTCACCCAGATGATGAAACACTCGGATGTGGTGGAACTTTACTAAAGCATATAAATCAAGGCGATAAAGTTTACTGGTTGATAATTACTAAGATGAGTGATTATTTTACTCTAGAAAAAAAACTAAGCAGATCTAGAGAAGTTGAAATTGTAGCCAGTTCCTATCCATTTGAAAAAACATTCAATCTTGGATTTGAAGCTGCGGCGCTTGATCAGGTGCCAAGTGGTGATTTGATTGGAAAAATAAGTGAAGTGTTTCAAGAAATCCAGCCTAATATTATATTTGCACCTTACCCAAGTGATATTCATTCAGATCATAAAGCAGTATTTGATGCAACAATGGCTTGTACAAAATGGTTTAGATATCCATCTGTAGATAAAGTATTGGCTTATGAAACATTATCTGAGACAGATTTTACGATAAATCCTGATGCAAATGGTTTTAGACCGAATGTATTTGTAAATATTGCACCCTTTCTCGATAAAAAAATTGAAATTATGAAAGTTTATGATTCAGAAATAAGTGAATTTCCATTTCCTCGTAGTGAAAAGGCGATTCAATCACTGGCGTATGTCCGAGGTGCGGCTAGTGGCTTTGAAGCAGCAGAGGCTTTTATGTTATTAAAGGAGAGAGTACTATGAAAACTTATATTATAGCTGAAGCAGGTGTCAATCATAATGGTTCACTAAGGATGGCAAAAGATCTTGTAAATGTTGCCAAAGAGACTGGTGCGGATGCAGTAAAGTTTCAAACCTTTAAAGCAGAGAATTTAGTAACTAAGAAGGCGCAACAAGCTAATTATCAAGTCGAAAATATAGGAGAAGCAACATCTCAATTTGCAATGTTAAAAAAGCTAGAATTAACCTACGATGAATTTACCGAGTTACAATTATATTGCGAAACAAAGAAAATTGAATTTCTATCGACACCTTTTGATTTTGAGAGCGCCGATTTTTTACTAGATAAACTTACTATTTCCAAAGTAAAAATTCCTTCTGGTGAGTTAACAAATGCACCATTCATACATTATATTGCGACAAAAGGAAAGCCAATTATCTTATCGACAGGTATGGCAACAAATGAAGAAATTCATGAGGCATTAGCTTTTATTGCCTATGGTTTAGCAAAACCACAAGAAAAAGTTCTATTAGAACAAGTATATGCTTTTTATAAGACTGTCGAGGCAAAAAAAGTATTAAAAGAATATGTAACATTATTACACTGTACAACAGAATATCCAACTCCGATAGAATCAATAAATTTAAAAGCAATGAATGAAATGGAAAGTAATTTTTATTTGCCCATTGGTTTATCTGATCATTCGGAGGGCATTAATATTCCAATAGCCGCTGTTGGCATGGGAGCGAAGGTTATAGAAAAGCATTTTACATTGGACAAAACATTAGAAGGACCGGATCATATTGCATCTTTAAATCCAGATGAGCTAAAAGAGATGATAAAAGGGATTAGAGATATAGAGCTGGCGTTAGGCGATGGAATTAAAAAACCGACAGCGATAGAAATGCAAAACCGTATTCCTGCGCGTAAAAGCTTAGTTGCTAAAACTCCGATAAAAGCAGGCGAATTATTTACCACAGAGAATTTAACTATAAAAAGACCAGGTGGTGGTATCGAGCCTTCAAAATATTGGTCCATTATTGGGGAAACAGCTTCGATATCATATGATGAAGATGCTTTAATAGATGAATAAATCTATCATTATCATTGGAAACGGCGGCCACGCATCTGTTTTAACAGAGATATTATTACTTCATAAGCGAGATATTCTTGGCTATACAGGACCTAGAGAAGAAGCGAATTCATACTGCGTAAAGTATCTAGGTACAGATGAGATAATAGAGACCTATAGTCCAGAAGAAGTAGAGCTTGTTTTAGGACTAGGTACTATCCGTGTTTCTACTGTTCGTCATAACATTTTTGAAAAAATGAAAAGGCAAGGTTATACATTTGTTACATGTATCCATCCCAAGTCAATCATCTCTCTTAATTCGAGGCTAGCCGAGGGAACACAAATAATGGCAGGAGCGATTATACAGCCACACGCACAAATTGGAGAAAACACGATTATTAATACAGGAGCAATTATAGAACACGATTGTTTAATAGGTGCTCATGTCCATATAGCGCCAGGAACTACTCTTTCAGGGGGTGTTATTATAGGTGACGACACGCACATCGGTTCTGGAAGTACTATTATTCAAGGCGTTGAAATTGGAAGGAACACGCTTATTGGTGCGGGTTCTGTTGTTATTTCAAATATAGGTACAAACAAAAAAGCTTTTGGAGTACCTGCAAAGGAAGTGTAGTCGATGAAAAATTGGAGAAGTATCTTAGTCTATGCAAATAACACCCTTTTAGAAACGATGAAAATCATCGATGACTCCTCCATGCAATTTGCAGCAGTTGTAGATAAGAACCAAAATTTACTCGGTACTGTAACGGATGGAGATATTCGAAGAAGTATTTTAAGAGGAGAAGGATTAGATGTTCCGATTAATCAGGTCATGAATTCTTCTCCTATTTGTGCTTCCATCGAAAATACATATAGTGATTGCTTGAATTTGTTAAAAAAGCATAAACTAAAGCAATTACCAATTATTAGTGAAGGTAATAAAATTATTGATATTATTTTTGCGGATGAAGACCCAGCTATTAAACATAATGAAAATACAGTCATTTTAATGGCAGGTGGTCTTGGCACCCGCTTGCGTCCATTAACAGAAAATATTCCAAAGCCAATGCTAAACGTAGGAAATAAACCAATTTTAGAAACAATTATTGAAGGCTTTAAGCAATATGGATTTACAAATTATATCATATCTGTCAATTACAAAAAAGAAGTCATTCAAGATCATTTTCAAGATGGAACAGCTTTCGGTGTGTCTATATCTTATATAGAAGAAAATAAAAGGATGGGAACGGCGGGAGCCTTGTCTTTGTTGAAAGAAAAACCTACTAATCCTATTTTTGTTATGAATGGAGATTTACTAACACAGGTTAATTTCGAGCAGCTTCTACACTTTCATGAAGATACAGATGCGGTAGCAACGATGTGTGTGCGAGAATATGAATATCAAATTCCATATGGCGTTATTGAAACAGATGGACAGCAATTAGTTTCCATTAAGGAAAAGCCCATGCAGCGCAGTTTCGTGAATGCTGGGATTTATGTACTTAGCCCAGAGGTATTTGATTATATTCCACAAGGTGAGTTTTATGATATGCCAGACTTGTTTAAGCAATTAATGAATAAACAAAATAATGTTTCGGCATTTCCTGTGCGAGAATATTGGTTGGATATAGGTCACATGTCAGACTTTGAGCGGGCTAATTCTGATTACGAGGAGGAAATAAAATGAAGCCTACTTTTTTAGCGGTAATCCCTGCGAGAGGCGGATCGAAAGGTGTTCCTCGTAAAAATATTAAAGAATTAGCAGGGAAACCGCTTATCGCTTGGACAATCGAAGAAGCGAAAAAATCTAAGTTTATTGATCGTATAATTTTGTCATCAGAAGATGCAGAAATTATAGAAGTGGCGAAACGATATGGTTGTGACGTACCCTTTACTAGACCAGTTGAACTTGCACAAGATGAAACACCAGGAATTGCTCCGATATTACACGCAATTGAACAGTGTCCTGACTATGACTTTGTTGTTCTATTACAACCAACTTCTCCACTCCGGACAGTTGAGGACATAGATGGAGCAATTGAGACACTCTTTGAAAAAAAAGCTGATTTTTGTGTTAGTGTAACAGAATCAGACCAATCTCCTTACTGGATGTACAACCTAGATATAAACGGGAAGATGAATCCAGTAATAAAACAAGATAATTTTGCTTTTCGTAGACAAGACTTACCAAAAGCATTTTCACTAAATGGAGCCGTATACGTAGCAAATACTGAACAACTGAAAGTGACAAAGTCATTTCTAACTAGCGATACTGTAGGATATGTGATGGAGAAGGAACGATCTTATGATATAGATACTGAGGAAGACTTCTTCCTGTGTCAACAAATGATTAGAAAATAGTATCAGGCAGGTACCAGTTTCTAGCACAATTCTGAATTCAACGAGAACCTGGTGCCTGTTAATGTTAATAGTAACTTCAGAAGTATCATATTCGCTAGACATTTGACCAACGTGTATACTGCAGAGTTAAAGTACAACAACAGTTTGTATAAATTCATGATGATATCATTTTCAACTCATAAAATGGACACGAACTTTTGTTAATTCAAATTTTTTTGACTTAGCCCAGTCATGTCTATATGATTCTACAATCAAGTTTTTTCACAGTAGGAGGATAAGTTTATGATACATATATTTTTAATTTTATTATTGCTTCTTTTGACACCAATAGTATTAAATTTTACCATTTTTGAATTTTCTTCTAATTTGACTAACGGTAAGTTAGAAGATTGGTTTACTTTTTTTGCAAGTTATTTTGGAGGAATAATTGGTGGTGCAGTAGCATTTTTAATTGCTAAATTACAAATTGATTCGAACCGTAAGGATGATAGAATAAAGCAGCTTGCAAATGAATTGCCAGGATACATAATGATTCAAATTGAATTAAAAAAATGGAAAAAAATTATAATTAAAGTTAATGAGAATAAAAAATCTATAATTTCAGAAATAGGTGAGGATTCCTTTAAAGAACAATTATTAAAGGACTTTTTAGATATCGATATTGAATTTAAAACTGAAAATTGGGAAAAAAAGTGGTTAATTAAAGATCCGATATTGTTAGAAGAATTGATTCAATTTGAAGAAATGTTTAAGCATTCCTATGAGTATTTGACAAAAGATTTCACTGAATTTATAAATCAATTTAAGGTGAATATTAAATATGTAGGTAATCAAGTATTAATGCCAGAAGACCCAAGAAAAAAGTTAGAGTTAGAATTACAGGCAAAACAAGAGGCATTTAATGAGTTAGAGTATATTATAGAAAAAATCACCAAAATAGAAGTGGTGTTATTGATGCATATTGAACATATTCATAATTTTATTGAGTTTCCAAAAAAATATGACTTGAAACTTATTCGCTCCCAAAAAGATGATTTTAAAGTAAAACGAGATGATGGAATTACTGAAAATATGCATTTTGTGAAATAAATTACTGTCCTAAAGAATATGTTATCAAGTGGGAAGAGACTATCTACAATCTTCAAGTAATCTGGAATTTTATTAATGAAAGCAATTCTACAAAGGTGATGGCAATCCTTTTGATTGGTCAGATGTAAAGATTCCTCAGGAGAAAAGATGAACTTTAAACGGAATTTTATATAAAATGTCAAGTAACAGGTTCCAACGCAATTTCGATTTCAACGGGTACCTATTACGTTTTTCATATAACTAGAAGACATCTTTGCGCACCTTACGTTCACGGTGAGTTAATTACCTCAAAGACTCTGTCACTGCAACTGGAAACCAGTTCTGCATATTGAATAAAAAACACCTTTTTAGGGTTCTAGTTTATGGTATACATTATGTACGGTTACCAAAATTGTGAGGGACGTCTTCCATGTTATCGACCAGTACTAGTGATCGATAACATGGAAGACGTCTTTTCCTCTAAAGTTTCTATCTATGAATAGTTATTTCAGAATTTCTAAAATCCCCTGACTCATTTGATTAATCTGAGTCATCATGGATTGCGAGGATTGAAGTAGTATTTGGTTTTTCTGAAGCTTTGTCATTTCTTTTGCCATATCTGCATCTCGTAATTGCGATTCCGCTTTTGTTAAATTTTCTTCCGCATTTTTCACATTGTTATATGCATGCTCTAAGCGATTCGATGCAGCACCATATGTAGCACGACGCTCGGTAATGATCTTGCTTGCGATGTCCACACGGCGAAGTCCTTCCATCGTTATATCATACGATTCAGTTACGTCAATGCTATTAATGCCGATAGCTTCCGCACGGTTGTCGTATAAAGGAACAATAATTTGTTGGCCTGCATTGGCTCCAGTATGGATGATTAAATCTTTTTGTAATAGATGCTCTAAATCTGTATTTTTAATAATTTCATCTGCTAAGTTTGGTGTCAGATTTTCAGAGATATCACTAGATGAATTAGGAACAAAAATGTCAGTAGCAAATTCGCCGTAATGAGAGTTGAAATAATTTATATCATTTGAGCCATGATTGTTTATACCTAATACGTAGACTTGTGCATTCGTTGCATCCACTGCATTTTTAATAGTCAAATTATCGAGGTTGTTACTTTCAGGATAGGTATCCGTTAAGATAACATATACTTTATGACTATCAGAACGTAAATTTAAATTATTTGGTCCACCATTTAATAAGTTCAGCAATATTTGATCGGGATTTGTAGAACCACTATTAGCAACATGGTTAGTTTTTAAATGATTCTTTACTTCTTCAATATCATTAGTAGCAGCTAGATCACGATTTGGATGAACGATACTAGTACTAGCAATGCGTACATCTCCATATGTATTCATCTTTTCTGAAAAAGTAGAAAGACCTTGAGTCACCATTCCTATATCCGACCCCATTGTACCGGAATCATCAATTAAAAATACAATATCAAATTTAGATGCACTCACAGTGTCCTTTACCTTTAAATCTTCAGGAATCAACGTTTTAACTGTGTTAAATTCTGTTCCGTTTGCTATATCGTCTATCCCACGTTTTAAAGCTTCAATCTCAAGTTGAATTTTTTGACGATCCTCCGGTGTATTTGTATCATTGGCTGCTTGGATAATTAGTTCGCGCATCCGAACAAGGTTTGGATTTTGAATTTGTCCTAAACCAGCTTCGGTAGTATTAATTAATGACAGACCATCTTGAATATTTTTACTTGCTTGATTAAGCCCACGAATTTGCCCACGCATTTTTTCGCTAATACTTAAACCAGCAGCATCATCTGAAGCGGAGTTTATTTTGTATCCTGAAGATAGTTTATTTAATGTTTTGTTTAATTCGGTATTTGTCTGATTATATCTATTTTGAGTAAATAATCCCTGATTATATTGTATACGCATAGATGTTCTCCTTTCATTATAAGTGATTATAGGTATATGATAATGTTCTCTTAAGTATGTTTATAGGTATATGATAACATTTTTTTGTGCTAAACTACATTAAAAATTAGGTGTGGAGTCGAGAAAGCAGAAATTCCATCCTGTATATTATGCTTTGTACTTCTAAATCTTCTGATTGGTCCTCGCAGAGTTTCTGAAGACATTATCGGCTTGTACGAGTTAGTTTTCTTACCCAAAATTTTTCAAGTATTTTTATAATGGCCTTTTCATTTTGGATATCGATTCATTGAAAAGACTGTCGATATCTGGTTGTGTATTTTCAATCCATTCAGAGTTGGATTAAAATAAATATAAAGAGTTGAAAATTAAGACTACTAAATATATAATGAGTACAAGAACGTTAGTTCTCTTTCGTTATACAAAAAGAAAAGGAGTGATTTTGATGGAACGTTATGTATTGAATTTGAATATGCAAGTAAATGGAGATTATGAAGTTCATAAGGAGGGATGCTTCAAGTTTCCTGTTAATAATTTCGAAGAATTAGGTAAACATTATAATTGTGAAAGTGCTATTCAAACAGCAAAAAATAGTCATCCATTTAAGAGTATTGATGGTTGCATACATTGTGTACCAAAGTGTCATGCTAGCTAAATAACTGTGTAAAAAGAATAGTTTATTTAAGAAATTTCTAATTCGATTAGACTTCATTTCACTTTAATAACTTAAGGAAGCAACTAGATTAATAGTGTTCTTCTATTTTATAAATTACAATTTACACCATATCAACGCTTACCTTTAAATTAAAACCAGACTATCAGGGTGAATCCCCTGACAGTCTGGTTTTATTCATTTATCCAAACAATCTCAACACATCACTAACATTTTCATTCGTATGCTTAATCAGCAACTCATCGCCTTTTTGACGAATACCTTGCTTCACAAACTCCATCATTTCAAGTGCCATATCTGGATCGCGAATAAGAGATTCCGATTTTTGAAGGCTAATTTCGATATTAGAAACATTGTCTTTATGATGAGATAGTGTTTCGTAATCTGAACCCGTATTTGCTAAATGTTTGGAAATAATGGATTGGGCTTTATCTACCATTGAAATAAGTTCTTCTGCTTCTTCTCTAGTTAATAGACCAGCATTTTTGATACCTAGTGAATCTGTGCTCACGTTTACAGTGTCGATTCGAAGCGTTTGTCCAGCGTTTGATCCGACATGTATGTATAAAGGCCGAACATCGCCGAGAATGTTTTGCGTATTAAATTCCATTTTATTTGCGGTATCATCGATGGATTGTAATAGCTGATCTAATTCTTTTTGTGCTGCTTCTCGATCCTCATTTGTCACAGTGTCTGTAGAAGATTGGACTGCTAATTCACGAACTCGTTGAAGCACACTACTCACATGTTGGAGTCCTGCATCCGTAGTTTCTAATACGGAAAGTCCATCCTGCATATTAAGCTGTGCACGTGCAAGTCCACGAATTTGTCCGCGCATAGTTTCTGAAATAGATAATCCGGATGCATTATCTGCTGCACGAGTTAGCTTGTCTCCACCAGATAGTTTTTCGAGTGTTTTCGTAATTGCTGACTCATTTTTTTGATATCGATTCGTTGAAAAGGCTATCCATGCCTGGTTTTGTATTTTCAATTCATTCACCTCCATGTGAATATTATCGCTTACATTATTATTATCGACAGATTACATGAAAATTTTGCTAGAAACTGAAAACTTCTAAAAAAATGCCGATAGTGTAAGTAAGGACATTGTGGAGATAGGGGGATGCCTAAGATGCGCATAACAGCTCAGGCTCAGAATGATATTGCAGTTGCTTCTCAACCAAAAAAAGAAGCAGTTGAAGAAGTGACTAACGCAAGTTTAACCGAGAATTCTCTAAATCAAATGATGCAAGCAGAACAAATAGCAAATGAAAAAGACGCAATTCCAAAAGAAAAAGTGCAAAAAGCAGTAGATGCTCTTAACGAGTTTATGACTGTTCAAAATCGCAATTCTAAATTTATCATGCACGACGGTTTAGAGCGCTATTATGTGGAAGTCGTAGATGCAGAAACAGAAGAGGTTATTCGCGAAGTACCACCTCGTAAATTATTAGATGCCTTTTACACGATGCAAAAATTTTTAGGGATGATTATAGACGAAAAAATCTAGGAGGTCATATAGATGGCAGGATTAAGAGTAGGCGGACTAGCATCCGGTATGGATATCGATTCCATAGTTGCAGATTTGATGAAAGCAGAGCGAATACCGCTTGATAAACTAACAGCAAAGAAAACCACATACGAATGGCAGCGAGATGCATTCCGTTCGGTGAATACGAAGTTAAAAACTTTTGATGATTTCTTATTTAATAATTTTTCATTGTCTAGTAATTTCAATAAAAAGACAGTATCAAATACCAATTCAGATTTACTGAGTGCCACTGCAAATTCAAATGCAACAGGTACTTTGTCAATTGAAAAAGTGACACAATTGGCTACCGCCGCAAGAGCTGTTGGTACTGAAGTAAAAACAACAGCTACTACTACTGCTACAGGTAGCTCCAAAATGAGTGAACTTGGAATATCTGCTGATACTTCTATTTCACTGAAATCCATTAAAGCAGACGGTACAATGTCGGATGCTGTAAAAATTGATATTAAATCGACTGATACGATTGATCAAGTAGTTTCTCGGATTAATAGTAGTAATGCAGGTGTTACCGCATTATTTGAAGGTGGAAAACTTTCAATCACTGCCAAAAACACAGGAGGTAATGGAGGTACAGAAATTCAAGTTGCGGCGGATACCAGTGGTGTAATTGGAAAATTAGGTATCGATTTCGCTAACATAACTGCTGGCAAAAATGCAAAATTTAGTGTTAATGGTCTTGAAACAGAACGTTCTTCAAATACTTTCACCATATCAGGATATAGTGTAACGCTTAAATCGACATTCAATGTAAATGACACTTCTGTTGCACCTGTTCAATTAAAGGCAGACACAGACATCGATTCAATGGTCGACAAGGTGAAAGAATTTGTTGAAAAATATAATGAATTAATCACAGGTATGAATGATTCGCTAAAAGAAAAGAAATATCGTGATTTTCCACCGTTAACAGATGAACAGCGTAAAGATATGTCTGAAAAAGAGCAAGAACTTTGGGATGAAAAAGCTAAAAGTGGTCTGCTGAAAAACGATCCTATCATTAGAAGCGGGCTTGGAGATATGCGCAATGCTATTTACGGCAAAGTCGGTAACGGGGCAAACATTATCGACACATTGTCTGAAATGGGAATTACCACTTCTAGCGTTTATTCAGATGGCGGTAAATTAGTAATCAATGAAGATAAATTAAAAAAAGCTTTAACTGAAAATCCAGATCAAGTTGTAAAAACGTTAACTAATTCTGGAACGAAAACCGACACGGAAGACACGCGTGGTATTGTACAAAGACTTCGTGATTCTATTAAAGATTTTACTGGAAAAATCGAAAAGAAAGCTGGAAAAGCGACTTTTACGGATCAACAATATACAATTGGTAAAAGTTTAATCGATATGAATGATCGCATAACAAATTTCCAACGTCGTTTAGAAGACGTAGAATCTCGTTATTGGAGACAATTTACTGCAATGGAAAAAGCAATCTCTCAAGCTAACCAGCAGTCCTCATTCTTAATGGGACAATTTAATGGCGGTTAATGATTAGATTATTTGGATTTAACACAGAAGGAGTTGTATAAGATTGGCAGCACAATCGGCCCATCAAGCATATAAAAATAATAGTGTGAGTACGGCATCACCCGGTGAATTAACGCTAATGCTCTATAATGGATGTTTAAAGTTTTTAGGGAAAGCGAAAATAGCGATTACCGAAAAGAATATCCAAGAGAAAAATATTAATCTGCAAAAGGCACAAAAAATTATTCAAGAACTCATGGTTACGCTTAACATGAACATTGAAATTTCTAAATCTATGATGCAAATGTATGAATATATGAATCATCGTCTAATTGAGGCAAATATACAAAATGACGTAAAAATCATTGAAGAAGTAGAAGGGTATGCACTTGAATTTCGAGATACTTGGAAGCAAGTCATTCAGCTGAATCGCCAAAAGCAATTCACTGGAGACCAAGCATAATGGGCCAAGTAGAAGATTTTCTAACTGCTTCTCAAAATCTTTATAACCATCTTCTCAATACTCCAACAGAAGAAAATCGGGATGAACATATTGAACAAATAAATATGCTGTTAGATGTTAGAGAACAAAGTATAGAAGGAATAAGTTCCAAATCCACTTTAGATATAAAGAGCCATGAATTATATGAAACTCTTTTAAAGTTGGATAAAGGTATTGTAACAGAACTAGAAAAAGTAATGACTTCAATAAAAACGGATATTAAGTCTCTTCAACAAAAGAAACGACATGAGAGTTCCTATACGAATCCATATGCTGCTACACAAACAATGGATGGTATGTATTTTGATAATAAGAAGTAAACTAACACCTGCCTTTTTTAATAGAAGAAGGTAGGTGTTGTGCTTTAATCTTGCCATTCTATCGTCTATTTCCCAGGCAATAAATTTACAAAATTAATAGTGTGAAAACATCAAATAAATGCTATGATAAAATTACTAGTCTAATAGAAGGAGGGTTTATATGTTCAAGGAAGTGCTAATAGTAACAGCTCTTATATTTTCATTTGCATCAACAGTCTCAGCAAGCACGAATACCCTATACGAAGTGAAAAAAGGGGATACTTTATCGAAGATTGCAAAAGCGAATAAAGTTTCCGTGAAAGAACTACAAACATGGAATAAGCTCACAAAGGATAGTATTTATGTGAAGCAGAAATTGGTTGTGTCAAAGCCGACAACTGCTAAAACTCCAGCCAAAGCTCCTGCTAAAGCAACAACACCAGTAGTAACGACAAAACCTGTAACACAAGCCCAAGCAGAAAAAGTGGTACAACCAGTTCAGGTAAAGGCGGAACAATTTATTACTTCTCCTGAATCTGTAGAAGTGGAAGCAAAAGCTCTATCTGCAAGTGGACAAGCTGTTTACAGTACGCTAGTAGATTTTGCGAAACTATTAGAAGGTACTCCATATTTATACGCTGGTAATACCATTGCCGGATTTGATTGTAGTGGATTTATTCATTTTGTACATATGCAAGCTGGGTTGAATATGACACGCCAAAGTAGTGAAAGTTATTTCACGCAAAGTGCGACCGTTTCTGATCCACTTGTAGGAGATTTAGTATTTTTTGAGAATACATATAAAGAAGGCATTTCCCATATGGGCATTTACATAGGCGATGATCAATTTGTTCACGCTGGGTCAAAAGGCGTGGAGATTGCAAAGTTAAGTAATGTTTATTGGAAGGAACATTTTGTATCATTTAAACGATTTCATGCAGTAAGTATGGAAAAATAATAGATAGAGGAGGTTTCTTATGCAAATGACCATTGGGAAAAAAATGTGGTTAGGTTTTTCCGCTGTATTATTTCTCTTGTTAGTAATCTCCGGTTTAGCATTTATGACGGTGTCTAGTGTTAGTGAGCGATATCAGTTTTTATTGGATGATCGGGCGGTAAAAGTTAATCTAGTGAAAGAGTTAGAGATTGCCCAAAAAGATACTGGGCGGAGTATGCTCGATTATATATTGTTTAGTACAGATGCCTCTTTAAAAAACGTAAAGGTTCATATGGACGAATCGATCAGTTTGTCGGAAGAGCTTCGTGGGAAGTTATTTTCTCCGGAAACAATCGAAATGATCGATGAATTAGACAAAAAGGGAAAAGCATTTTCGTTGAAAGTCGATGAGACAATTGCTGCTAAACAAAGGAAAGATACGGCGGCAGTTAATAAACTGACGGCAGAAGCCAAAGAGATGAATGCTAATTTGGTTAATATCCTTAGTGAAATCGAACAATTTTTGCAAAATGATATGGATAAAACGAGAGAGGAACTAACGGCCTATGAAGCAGGGGCTAAAATGTTTATTATCATTTTAGTTGTTGCGAGCATTCTACTTGGTGTTGCCGTAGCCTACTTCATCAGCAAAAGTATCGCAAATCCAGTTAAGAAGGTGACGACTGGGCTATCTGAAATTGCTGCTGGTAACTTAGCAGTTGAGCCTATTCGTATAAAAAATAAAGATGAAGTTGGAGCAATGGCGACTGCCTTTAATACGATGACAGCGGACCTTAAACAGATTGTTTCTGGTGTGCGTGATTCTTCTATGCAGCTTGCAGCTAATGCGGAAGAACTTTCTGCAAGTTCGGAAGAAAGTCTTGCTTCTTCTCAAATGGTGGCGAAATCTGCGGAAGAGCAGATGGCTACTAGTGAGCAACAAGTTCGTTATATGGATGCATCTGTGAATTCGATGAGTGAACTGTCCCAAGGAATTGGCCAAATTTCTGATAATAATGAAGAAATGTTACATGCTGCGGACGATGTGACGAAACTCGTGAAAAAAGGATCGGATGTCGTGACAGATGTTGCAAGTCAAATGAACACGATTCATACAACATTCAAAGATACGGCGGTTATTATGCAAAATATGGCCAAGCATTCGAACGAGATTCAAACTGTTACAGCGCTCATTACGGATATTTCGGAGCAAACGAATTTGCTTGCCTTAAATGCGGCAATTGAAGCAGCACGAGCTGGTGAGTATGGCAAAGGCTTCGCAGTTGTAGCAGAAGAAGTTCGAAAACTTGCAGAGCAATCAAAAAACTCTGCCTCAGAAATCGAAAAAATGGTGGATATGATTCAAACGGCTTCTGGTGATGCAGTGAAAGCAATCTCGGCAGGTGGAGATAAAGTGGAAGATGGATTAGCTAAAACAAATGAATCTCTTCATGTGTTTACGGAAATCGAATCAGCAGTTGAAGTGGTCGGTTCTAAAGTTGAATCTGTTTCTGCAGCAATCCAACAAATTCAAGCGATGGCTGAATCTGTTTCCGAAGGTGCGCTTGAAGTGCAACGTTTGGCAACTCATGCTGCTGATGGGGCAAATGATACAAGTGCGGCTACGGAAGAACAACTTGCTGCAAACGAGGAGATTTCTTCCAATGCACAGACTTTAGCGGATCTTGCAGAAGAGCTACAAAATAATGTGAGTCATTTTAAATTATCTTAATGAGTGTTTATGGCTTTAAATCGTTCTATATGATTTAAAGCCATTTTTATGTTTAAATGATATGACAAAGTACCTTTCATTATGTATAATGATATGGTTACTATAGAATTACTGATTACATAAATAATAGGAAAAAGGGGCTATATGATGAAGTATACACTTACTAAAAAAATGTGGGCTGGATTTTTATCTGTATTGATTTTATTAATACTTTCAAGTGGTTTGTCTATATTTGCAACTGTTGATATTACCAACAAATATAAGACTATAATTGATGAAGATATAGAAAGAGTAAACCATGTGGAAGAAATCGAAAAGATTCAAAAAGCAATGGCAACTTCTATATTAGAGTTTGTTATGTTCGGGAAAGAAAGTTCGGTTGAAAACTTCCAAGGCGAAATCGAAAAAGGTTCCGTTTCTGCGAAAGCACTTATTGATAGTGTGTCAGATGAGAAAACATTAGCATTAATGAAAGATTTACAAACGACTACAGTAGCCTTATTTGAATCGAATGATCGCATTATCGAATTGAGACGTCAAGATGGGAATTTCGCTCAATACGCAGGTAAATCGGTTGAACTTAACACCGAAATTCTTGCTACTTTAGCTGACATTAAACAAATTCAACAGGATCGTGTTGATCAAACGAGAGCTGATTTAGATGCATACACTAAAATGGCAAATATGGTCACGGTTATTTTAGCTATCTCAAGTGTCATTATTGGTGCACTTGTTTCTTATTTCATTAGTAAAAGTATTTCCAAACCAATTCAGAAAATGACTGCTGGCCTAACAGAAATTGCAGCTGGCAACTTGGCAGTGAAATCAATCAAGATTAAAAACAAAGATGAAGTGGGCGAGATGGCGGCTGCTTTTAATAAGATGGCTGCGGATCTTCGAAATATTGTTTCGAATGTACGAGATTCTTCGATGCAACTTGCAGCGAACGCAGAGGAACTTTCCGCTAGTTCTGAAGAAAGTTTAGCATCTACTCAAATGGTCGCAAAATCCGCAGAAGGTCAAATGCTCGCAAGTGAAGAACAAATGAATCACATGGATTCTTCTGTGAAATCGATCGTTGAATTACAACAAGGTATCGGTCAAATCGCGAAAAACAACGAAGAAATGCTACAATCGACGGATGGTGTCCATAACCTTGTAACAAAAGGGTCATCAGTTGTATCGGACGTTGCAAGTCAAATGGATACGATTCATACGACATTTAATGAAACAACAGAGATTATGAAAAGTATGGCCAAGCATTCCGATGAAATCCAATCCATCACGTCACTTATTACAGATATTTCGGAGCAAACGAATCTTCTTGCCTTAAATGCGGCAATTGAAGCAGCTCGTGCTGGAGAATACGGAAAAGGTTTCGCAGTAGTGGCAGAAGAAGTACGTAAACTTGCAGAGCAATCGAAAAACTCCGCGTCTGAAATTGGATCCATGGTTCAACTAATCCAGTCTGCATCCGGTGAAGCTGTTAAAGCAATTACGACAGGCGGGGCAAAAGTAGAAGAAGGTCTATCGAAAACAACAGAGTCTATCCAAGTATTTAAAGAAATTGAAAACGGTGTGGGCCAAGTAGTGTTTAAAGTAGAATCTGTCTCCGCAGCAATTGAACAAATTCACGCAATGACGGAATCTGTAACAGAAAGTGTACAACAAGTGCAAAATCTAGCATCCATTGCTGCAGATGGTGCTAACGACACAAGTGCAGCAACCGAAGAGCAACTTGCGGCAAACGAAGAAATCACTGCCAATGCGCAAACTTTAGCAGATTTAGCAGAAACACTCCAAGCTGAAGTAAGCCATTTTAAAATTTAATAAACATAAAGTAACGACTCCAATTTCTGAAACGAGAATTAGAGTCGTTAATTTTTACGTTTATCTAGTTTATCATACGCGGTCCAGGAAATCTTCGGACCCGTTTTGGGATCAAAGATATCCCCAAATTGTTAGTTCATTACCTTTTATTTATATTACTGTGAACTCAAAACCAACTCTTTATTTTCTTTCTCAAAGATACCGCTCAAATGTTCGAGGACCGTCAAATAAACGAGCCCATTACCTTCAAGCTTGGACGAAAATCCTAGTGGAATGGTCCTTTTAATTAGCTGGGCATAGAGCTCTGGCTCTGAAAGTTCTCGACCGAAATTTTCGTTGACTAAACTTTTTATGAGAGCAAGCGCACCAGAGACATGGGGAGCAGCCATGGAAGTTCCGCTTAATGTTGCATACTTTCCTTTTAAATACGTAGAGAGAATCTTTTCACCCGGAGCCACTAAATCGACTTCATTGTGAGAATTGGTAAAATCGGAAGAGCGGCGTTCAAGATTTATTGCGCCAACACAAATGACCTCGTTATAAGAGCCTGGAAATGCGAATTCATCGGTGGAATCGTCACCGTCACCTTCATTTCCTGCAGCACAAACTACAAGGATATTGTTATTGACAGCTTTTTTAATCACATCATGAAGTTCAGGCATATCGTTTGGACCGCCTAGAGACATGGAGATAATATCCGCTTTTTGTTCAATGGCATAATTGATTCCATTGATAATCCACTCATATTGTCCAGAGCCTTTTTTATTCAGTACCTTTACGATAAGTAGGCTTGCTTCAGGAGCGACTCCGATTACGCCTTGATCGTTCTCTTGTGCAGCAATCGTTCCAGCAACGTGCGTGCCATGTCCGTTGTAATCGAGGAATATATCCGGATTACTTTCATCATCGTCCGTAAAGTTCCGACCACCTATAATCCGTTCTTGTAAATCGGGATGACTAGTATCGCATCCTGTATCAAGGATAGCTACCTTAATACCTTTTCCTTTTGTTTTGTCCCAGGTCTTAGGTGCTTGAATTAATTCTACACCTGAAGGAACTTCATTGACCTCCGACGCTTGTACAATCACTTTATACGGAATTACATGAACAAAATTCTCCATTTCGTGCCTCCTCAAAGTATTATTGGAAACCTAATAAAAAACTTTTGTCATTAACTAACTGTTACAGGGAATCTACTAATAGTTTTGTTTCTATTAGAAGTACTAGTTACATGCTGTAAAATAAATTTTATCATTATCTGATTATTCAGTCCAATTAATATTGGATAGATTGAATAATAGATTCAGAAGGCTTATTTAAGAGATGCCCTTTTTAGCGCTTATTCACTATTAAAGTGAAGATACATAAAGAATTATCTCTATAAGTAGTACATGCTACATGTTAAGAGTAACCGTTCTTAACTATTGAGTCTTTAGACTAAAAATCTATTAAAATACCCTTAAAAAGTAACTTTCAATAAAATGATGGAAATGTTAGAATAATCGAAACAAATGGAATGTACTTCCATTTTATAATTTAAGGAGGATAAACATGTCTATTAAACGACTTGATAAGTTTCAGAACGTTAATATGGATCTTGTAGATTTGCAACAAGAAGAAGCATTAAAGCGTTACATCGAACGTTCAAGTGAACGGAAACGAATTGCTAATGAACTGCAAACTAAAAACCCTTTGGAAGTAGATACTCCTGAGCGAGTTACACTTCGTAAAGAGATTATTGATCCACATGATGGACTTGCTATAGAGCGTATTATTGGTCAAGATGATTTATTTCCTATTTCTTATCTTGAAGCAGGTTTGCAAGCAGCCAGTCCAGTTTGTAGAATCGAAATTCGAGATCGTATAGGCAGGGTTCTCGGGCACGCTACAGGTTTTCTTGTCTCACCTTCCTTACTGCTTACAAATAATCATGTTTTAGAGAACTACGAAACGGCTCAGTTTAGTCGCGCACAGTTCAACTATGAAGTTGATCTTGACTTAAAGGAACGTCCGATGAAAACATTTCGTTTTACACCCGAGCGTTTATTTATAACGGATCAGAAGCTGGATTTCACATTAGTCGCCATAGAGGATATGTCTGATGATGGCGCAAAAGTAAGTGATTTTGGGTTCTTGCCCCTCATTCCGCAGACTGGTAAAGGGTTGGTTGGTGAATATGTATCCATTATTCAACATCCTTCAGGGGCACCTAAAGCTGTAGCGATTAGGGAGAATCAAATTATGGATGTATTTGACGATTATGTTCACTACTCAACAGATACCATGCCCGGTTCCTCTGGTTCGCCTGTATATAATGACGAATGGATTGTAATCTGCCTACATCATGCAGGCGTTCCAGATCCGAAGAACGGTGCTGAATTTATTGCCAATGAAGGGATTCGCATAAGCAGTATTATCCAGTTTGTCGTGGAGCAAGGTGCCAACTTGAGTGATGCTCAACAGTTGTTAATAAATGACGTTGTGAATGGGTGGGAAGTCCAAGTTCCTACGTCTGAAGAGATGGTAGTTGAGGAGTTAAGTGATTCATGGTATGAAGATTCGACCGGTTATGACACTCAATTTCTTGGTGACGATTATGAAGTTTCCCATCCGAAATTCCGGTCTGATCTTGAACAAGATATTGCCCAGTTAAAAGACGGAAGTAATATGCTTCATTATACGCATTTTTCGATCGTCATGAGCAAATCTCGCCGTTTAGCATACTATACGGTGGTGAATATTGACGGAAATCAGTTGAAGAAGATTGGCCGTAATGATAAATGGTATCTCGATTCCCGCATCGATATAGACTACCAGTGCGGACCTGAATTATATAAAAATAATTCGCTTGATCGGGGACATCTTGTTCGCCGGCTTGATCCTGTTTGGGGAGATTCGGCGGAAAAGGCGAATAAGGATACATTCCACTTTACAAATTGTGCTCCCCAGCAAAGTAATTTAAATCAAAAAAGCTGGCTGGATCTGGAGAATTATATTTTAGATAATGCCGAAAACTCGAATCTTAAAGTAACCGTGTTTACTGGACCCGTTTTTCGGATGGATGACATTATTTATAGAGGTGTTCAGATACCGGCGGAGTTTTGGAAAATAGCTGTCATTGTTAAGAAAGATGGCAACCTATCTGCAACTGCTTATTTGCAGACTCAAAAAGATCTTATTGGGGATTTGGAATTTGTTTACGGTGAATATAAAACGTATCAAGTGCCCATTTCAAAAATAGAAGCGATTACAGGTCTTGATTTTGAAGATTTAAGTAATTACGATCCAATCAATCAATTAGAATCGACAATAGGCTATGTCATTGATGCACCTGGGGATATAAAACTCTAAAAAATTGAATACACTTGAACATTAAAATTTAGTTATTGTTCCCCTAGTGGTAGCGCCTCTGCCACTGGGCCTAGATAACCCTTAGTATAGCTAGATACTATTAATTGAAGGAGCGATTATAAATGGGGACTAGTAAATTTAATGGAATAAAACAAGTTTCCTATGAACAAGCAAAAAGTAAAATAAAAACAGGAGATATTCTTTTATGTAGCGGTCGCTATTTAGTCAGTGAGATGATAAAAAAACTATCAAACTCTGTATTTAGCCATGCAGCCTTGTTAGTCTATTGGAATGAGCATGTACTTGTACTGGAGAGTGTGGAAGACGACGGTGTGAGGGTAGTTCCTCTATCTCATTATCTTTACAATTATGAAAATAGTAAGGAAAAGTATAATGGAGAAATGTATGTAGCCCGCCATGATGTAGTTGATAGTCCTGACTTCGATAAAGAAAAAATAAAGAGTATGTGTGGAAAAGCGATTGATTTGCTTAATCGAAATTATGACAAAGACGAGATAGCGAAGATTGTTGCACGTATAAGTTTAGGCATCGGAAGACATGCGGAGGATTTTGAATATATGTGTTCTGAATTTGTAGATGAATGCTTCAAGCAATTGGAAATTGAGCTTTTACGTGATCCAATGGGTTTTATCTTCCCAGAACATATTGCCGCAGATCCAAATGTCAAACCATTGTTCGAAATCTCTTCATGAAATCATTTCAGATTTAAAAAATTACTATGAGCTACTTGGGTTCCAGATAATGTGGGGACCTATTGGTTTAAAAGAAAATTCTGGAGTTTTAAGCGTTTAATCACTGACTCTAGGAAAATACTAAAAGTATTGTTTCTATTAGTAGTGCTTGTTGCATACTATAGATAAAAGTTACTTACTTACCTGAGTTGTAGTAAGTCCTATTTTGCGCAAGCTTTAATAAGCAAGTATGATAAAATCTAGGTTTGCTAATGAATTTAGTGACATCGTCTTGCACTTCAAACAGCAATTCCTCATATAATTAAAAACTCGACATACAATAAAAAGGACTGAGTGTTTCAGCACTCAGTCCTAGAATAGTAGAATGTAAGACAAAATCATGGTCGATTTTGTGCATCGTACGACAAAGTAATTAGTTGGGCAGGAAAAGCTTTTGGTTAAAGAAGAAAGAAGTAATTGTCCACATATTTGCCGACGGGGCGGTTACTTCTTTTTTGATAAGAAAAAGATAACTGACAACGCCACCGACATAAAAGCAATCCATCCGCCAGATAGTTGAATAAGTAAGCTCAGCAATTCGTATGTTGTCATTGGTTTTCACCTCTATTCATAGTACATTTTTTAGGGCGAAAAATAAAAAGGATAGCCCTTTTATTATGTATATGTGCATTCAAATACGTATATGTTTAATATTAGGGGATTTTTACTAATTAGTCTTTTATCTCTATGAAGTGAAGCTTTAGCTCCTGTAGGATAGTAAAATAATAATAGGTCTGGGCAATTTGTGTGTCCAGAAGCAAAAATCTTCCCCAACTCGACACAACCTTCTCTCAAACAATACCGTATAATATACATAGGTGATAATTCTATGTATTCTTTTATAATATTTACACATGTATTAAGTGCGATTTTATCTATCGGTCCGTTTTTTGTACTTTTTCCTGTATTAAATAGGATGAAACTCCAAAATAGGGAGACGCTAGATACACAATTAGAAGTGTTCCAGGCTGCTATTCGAATAGTGAAGCATGCAGGGCATGTGCTTGTTGGATCTGGTATTTTGCTTATGTGGCAAGGAAATTGGCCGTGGTCGACGTCATGGGTCATTATGACGATAATTGTAATGGTTAGTTCGATTGTGTTCCTTGCGCGAGCATTTAAGCCGAATATTCGCTTGTATCGAGATGAAATGATTGATTTGGATACGCTAGTTCTGAAATTACGACGCTCTGTTTGGATGTATATTTTATTGTTACTCATCATGCTTTGGTTTATGGTTGCCAAACCGAATCTATGGTGAGCATTTTGCCTTCCCGTGTCTGCGGGAGGGCTTTTTCTATGCTTGAAATTTCAGTTGGTTGCTCTCGGTGCAATATTGGTTGCTTTCATTGTGGGACTGGTTGCTCTTCATATATGTATGGTTGCTTTCATACATCAAATGGTTTCCCTTAGCTTAATTTTGTTATTTAATAGAAAATAATTCCACGCCCCGACACTTCATTCCCAATACAATACCCCTAAATTTCAATAAAATATAGACAGTTTCTACCTTTGAGAACCTTTCTCACAAGTCAATAGGAGAAGGTTCTTTATTTTGAACAAAAAATTCACAATTATTTTTTAAGTGTGCAAACTGCGATATATCGCAAATGTAAACGATTACAATTAAAACGAATAGTCTAAACTAACAGATTATTTTAAAAATGTTGTTGACGCGGCATTTCAAAGGCGATATGATAACTACAATATATTAAATATTGTGAGAAAATTCACAAACAAAAAAAGACTTTAAATAGTCTAAAGCTGCAAAGCTAAACGCTAGATAAGCGGAAAGTATAGGAGCGATTGAAATTGAGAAGTGACATGATTAAAAAGGGTGTAGACCGTGCCCCTCATAGAAGTTTACTTTATGCAACTGGGGTCAAAACAAAAGATTTAGATAAACCATTTATTGGTGTTTGTAACTCCTATATTGATATTATTCCGGGCCATATGCATTTAAACAAATTTGCAGAGGTTGTAAAAGAGGCAATACGTGAAGCTGGTGGGATTCCATTTGAATTTAACACGATTGGTGTAGATGATGGAATTGCAATGGGACATATCGGGATGAGATATTCACTTCCGAGTCGCGAACTGATTGCAGATTCAGCAGAAACAGTTATTAACGCTCACTGGTTTGACGGTGTATTTTACATTCCCAACTGTGACAAAATCACGCCAGGTATGTTAATGGCAGCAGTAAGAACCAATGTCCCATCTGTTTTCGTTTCAGGTGGTCCGATGGAAGCTGGAACTTCAGCTGACGGCAAACAACTTTCCTTAACTTCCGTTTTTGAAGGTGTTGGTTCTTATAAATCAGGTGGAATGACAGCGGAACAGCTACTCGACATCGAACAAAATGCATGTCCAACATGTGGTTCTTGTTCAGGGATGTTCACAGCAAACTCGATGAACTCACTGATGGAAATGCTTGGTGTAACACCACCAGGTAATGGAACAATTATTGCTACATCCGATGAACGTCATCGCCTCATAAAAGAAGCGGCTCAACATCTTGTAAGAATGGTAAAAGAAGATATTAAACCGCGTGATCTAATTACAAAAGAAACAATTGATGATGCATTCGCACTAGATATGGCAATGGGTGGTTCTACAAATACAGTACTACATACATTGGCTATCGCACATGAAGCAGAAATCGAATACGACGTGAAAGAGATTAACGAAGTAGCCAAGCGTGTTCCTTATTTATCGAAAATTATGCCAGCTTCTGATTACTCTATGCATGATGTCCATCTTGCTGGAGGGGTTAGTGCAATTATAAAAGAACTTTGCGAGATTCCTGGAGCTGTTCATCCGGATCGCATGACGATTACGGGTAAATCACTCTATGAAAATGTAAAAGATTCAGAGATTAAAAATGATCAAGTCATACGTCGAAAAGAAAACCCATATAGTCCTGTAGGAGGCTTATCCGTCTTATTCGGAAATATAGCACCAGAAGGCGGAGTTATTAAAGTCGGCGCAGTGGATCCTTCTATCAAAGAGTTTACTGGGAAAGCAATTGTCTTTGATTCACAAGAAGCGTCTCAAGAAGCAATTGATAACGGGACGGTAAAAGAAGGTCATGTAGTTGTTATTCGCTACGAAGGCCCAAGAGGTGGACCGGGAATGCCGGAAATGCTCGCTCCAACTTCAGCGATTCAAGGTCGCGGGTTAGGAACGAAAGTGGCACTTATTACAGACGGAAGATTTTCAGGAGCATCTAGAGGAATTTCCATTGGACATATTTCTCCAGAAGCAGCTGATGGTGGACCAATCGCTTTAGTTGAAAATGACGATATTATCGTAATCGACTTGACTAATAGAACGATAGAATTGCAAGTAAGTGAGGAAGAATTAGCAAACAGAAGAGCGAAACTTCAACCATTTGAACCAAAGATTAAAAAAGGTTATTTAGCAAGATATTCGAAGCTCGTTACATCTGCAAGTACAGGTGGAGTCATGAAAATCTAAAACCTAATAGTATAAATCATTGATGAGGCAAAAGTTAAAGGAACCTTGTATTTACAGAGAGCCGGTAGCGCTGGGAACCGGCAATACAACCTTTAGCGACATCCCCTCGGAGTGAAGTGTTGAATGGGAAACCTATTAGATACTTCCGGGTGTAGTAAAACTTAACTACTCTCGTTAAAAATGGACGGTCGGCTGTTTTTGTCGGTTGTCTGCGAGGTAGCGGTTGCGCTGCGAACTAGGGTGGTACCATGAAAAGAATTTCATCCCTATACAAAAGAACGATAGTTTTTTTGTGTGGGGTGAAATTCTTTTCTTTTTATATAAGAGTTTTAACTGGACGATTTGATCAAAAGGAGGAAATTATGATGAAGATGACTGTTGAAGAAACAGAACAAATGTATGAAGAGCCCGAAACCTCGGTAGCTCCGAAACAATTGGATGGTGCAGATGTTTTAATTGAAACACTAAAAAAGCATCAAGTTGAAGTAGTTTTTGGTTATCCAGGTGGCGCAGTTTTACCTATTTATGATGCGCTACATAAAAATCCTATTAGACATATTTTAGCTCGTCATGAGCAAGGGGCGATTCACGCAGCAGAAGGATATGCTCGTGTTTCTGGAAAAGTAGGAGTAGTCATTGCTACCTCAGGACCGGGTGCAACAAATGTCGTAACGGGAATTGCAGATGCAATGATGGATTCGATTCCACTCGTTGTATTCACAGGGCAAGTTGCAACGACGGTCATTGGAACAGATGCTTTCCAGGAAGCGGATATCATCGGAATTACACAACCAATTACAAAGCATAACTACCAAGTAAAAGATGTAGCTGACTTACCAAGAATTATTAACGAAGCTTTTCATATTGCTTCCACAGGTCGTCCAGGACCAGTCGTCGTAGATATTCCAAAAAATATGGCAACAAGTATTTTTAATCCATCTGATGTGACATCAGATGAAGTAAATCTACCAGGCTATCAACCGACGACAACACCGAACTTTTTACAAATTCAAAAAGCAGCGCAAGCCATCACAGTGGCGAAACAACCGCTCATCTTAGCTGGAGCAGGTATATTATTTGCAAAAGCTTCTGATCAATTAGTCGAGCTTGCAGAAAAATACCAAATTCCTGTAACGAATACTTTACTCGGTTTAGGGACGATCGAAGGGGATCATCCACTATTTATCGGTATGGCAGGAATGCACGGCACGTATACAGCGAATATGGCGATTCAAACTTGCGACTTACTCATTAATGTTGGGGCAAGATTTGATGACCGTTTAACAGGTAACTTAGCTCACTTTGCACCAAATGCAAAAGTGATTCATATCGATATAGATCCTGCAGAAATTGGAAAAAATGTACCAACCGAAATTCCGATTGTAGCGGACGCAAAAGAAGCTTTAACTGCTTTATTAGAACAAAATGCTCCGAATGGCAACACGGCAGCATGGTTAGAAAGCTTACAAATCAATCAAGAGGAATATCCTTTATTTTATGAAGCAAGTGAAGAAAAAGGACTGCTCCCACAGCAAGTAGTAGAACTCATTCACGAATTTACTAACGGAGATGCAGTTGTTACTACAGACGTAGGGCAACACCAAATGTGGGCAGCACAATACTATAAATTCAACCACCCACATAACTGGGTAACATCTGGTGGGCTTGGCACAATGGGCTTCGGCTTTCCGGCAGCAATTGGCGCACAGCTTGCAAAGCCTGAAGCAAAAGTAGTTTCCATCGTTGGAGATGCTGGATTCCAAATGACCTTGCAGGAATTGTCGCTGTTACAAGAAATGCGCATTCCAGTGAAAATAGTTATTTTGAACAACCAAGCACTTGGAATGGTTCGTCAGTGGCAAGAGACCTTCCATGGTGAGCGTTACTCACAGTCTTTAATTCCTGTTCAACCGGATTTTGTGAAACTGGCAGCGGCTTACGATTTGAAAGGATACAAAATCGAAACATATGAAGACGCAAAGGTTCAATTAAAAGAAGCATTAGCATCTGATGAACCGGTATTAATCGATTGCCGAGTTGTTCAAAAAGAATTAGTCTACCCAATGGTTGTACCAGGTACAGCACTACATGAAATGATTGGAGTGAAGCCAGAATGAAACGCATCATTACCGTAACCGTGATTAATCAAAGCGGTGTTTTAAATCGCGTAACTGGCCTTCTCATGAAACGTCAGTTCAATATCGAAAGCATCACAGTTGGTCATACAGAACAAGCTCAAATTTCTAAAATGACCTTCGTCGTAAATGTAGAAGATGAACAAAAGCTGGAACAGCTATTGAAACAACTACAAAAACAAGTAGATGTGTTGAAAGTCAATGATATTACAGAGAAATCGATTGTCGTAAGGGAGCTCGCACTTGTGAAAGTCGTGGCACCACCGGCAGTAAGATCCGAGATTAACAGTATTGTAGAACCATTCAGAGCAGCGACGATCGACACAGGCAAAAACGTTGTGACTTTCCAAGTGACTGGTAACCCAGAAAAAATTGATGCATTCATCGATTTGCTCAAACCATATGGCATTAAAGACTTAACAAGAACAGGTGTTACGGCATTCGTAAGGGAAACTCAAAAAGTCCATACACCGCAACTATCTATTTTGTAAGCAAGAAAAAAATAGTAACAAAGTTTACACTTTAATATAAAAAAAACAAACAATCCTGAGGAGGAAATAACAATGGCTAAAATGTATTATAACGGAGATATCAACGAAGGACTTTTACAAGACAAAACAATCGCAATCATCGGGTACGGTTCACAAGGTCACGCACACGCACAAAACTTAAAGGATTCAGGTTTTAACGTAGTTGTAGGTATTCGTGCAGGAAAATCTTTCGATCAAGCAAAAGAAGATGGACTAGAAGTTTATTCAGTAAAAGAAGCTGCTGAAAAAGCGGACGTTATCATGATTTTATTACCAGATGAAAGACAAAAAGCAGTATACGAAGCGGAAATCCAATCGGCATTAACTGCAGGAAAATCTTTAGTATTCGCTCACGGATTTAACGTTCATTTCGATCAAATCGTACCTCCAGCTGATGTGGATGTATTCCTAGTAGCACCAAAAGGACCAGGACACTTAGTACGTAGAACATTTGAAGCAGGAGCAGGAGTACCAGGATTATTCGCTGTATATCAAGATGCAACTGGTAACGCAAAAGATCTAGCTTTAGCTTATGCAAAAGGAATTGGAGCAGCTCGTGCTGGAGTTCTGGAAACAACTTTCAAAGAAGAAACAGAAACGGATCTATTCGGAGAGCAAGCAGTACTTTGCGGTAGTACAACTGCAATCGTAAAAGCTGGTTTTGAAACACTTGTAGAAGCAGGATACCAACCAGAACTTGCCTATTTCGAAACATTACATGAATTAAAACTAATCGTTGACTTAATGTACGAAGGTGGAATGGCGACAATGCGTTCTTCTATCTCAGATACAGCTGAGTGGGGAGATTTCGTTTCAGGACCACGTATCATCGATGCTTCTGTAAAAGATCGTATGAAAGACGTATTAACAGACATTCAAAGCGGTAAATTTGCGAAAGAATGGATCGAAGAAAACGAAACAGACCGTCCAAAATATAATGCAATCAAAAAAGCGGAATCAGAACATCAAATCGAAGTGGTTGGTGCAAAACTTCGCGAAATGATGCCATTTATCAATGAAGGTAAAAAACAAGTGAAGAAAGAAGTGGTGACGAGTGCGCAAAATTGACATTTTTGATACAACGCTTCGTGACGGTGAACAATCTGCAGGAATTAATTTAAACACGCAAGAGAAGATAGAAATAGCTCGTCAGCTTGAAAAGTACGGAGTTTCCATTATTGAAGCAGGTTTTCCTGCTTCATCCCCTGGGGACTTTGAAGCTGTTAAACTAATCGCAGATACGGTGAAAAACTCAGTTGTGACGGGCTTAGCGCGTACGATTGAAGGTGATATTGAAGCAGCTTGGGGGGCTTTAAAAGGCGGAGTGCAGCCTCATTTACACACATTTATCGCAACATCCCCCATTCATATGCAAACGAAGTTGTTTAAAACACCAGAACAAGTGATTGAGCTTGCTGTTGAATCAGTGAAACTAGCAAGAAAATATTTTCCACTTGTACAATGGTCCGCAGAAGATGCAACTCGTTCAGATAAAGACTTCCTTGTTCGCATTATTAATGAAGTGATTAAAGCAGGGGCAACAACGATCAACATACCAGATACAGTAGGGTATGCAACACCTATAGAATACGGTGCTTTATTCAAATACTTGACTGAAAACGTGAATGGCATTGAAAAAGTGAAGCTTTCTGCTCATTGTCACGATGATTTAGGTTTAGCAACAGCAAACACTTTAGCAGCAATTGAAAATGGTGCAACACAAGTAGAAGGTACGATAAATGGTATTGGTGAACGAGCTGGAAACGTAGCGCTAGAAGAAATTGCAGTTGCACTACATATTCGCAAAGACTACTACCAAACGGAATCCGGCATCATTTTGAAAGAAACGAAACGCACAAGTCAGCTTGTTAGTAAGCTAACAGGTGTTGCCATTCAACCAAACAAAGCGGTAGTTGGGAAAAATGCTTTCGCACATGAATCTGGCATTCACCAAGATGGCATGCTTAAAAATCCTGAAACCTACGAAATTATTACACCTGAATTAATCGGTGATGCAACTACTGAGCTTGTCCTTGGAAAACACTCTGGTCGTCATGCTTTCTCTAGCCGAGCAGTGGAAATGGGCTTCCATTTAACGGATGAAAAACTAAATGCAGCATTTGTAGCATTTAAAAAATTAGCGGATTCTAAGAAAGAAATCACAGAAGATGATTTATTTGTTTTATTAACAGATCAACAAGTGAAAACATCTGAAGTGGATGTATATGAATTAGAGAGCGTGCAAGTGCAATACGGTACGTCCAATATTCCGACTGCTACCGTTCAAGCGAAAACACCATCTGGTCAAGTGGAAGTAGTATCGTCTACTGGAGCTGGCTCGGTGGAAGCTATTTTCAATACGCTAGAAAAACTGGTGAACGGGAAAGTTCATATTGTTGATTATCGTGTATCTTCTGTATCTAAGGGAAGAGATGCACTTGGCGAAGCTGTTATTAATTTAACTTTTAACGACGTGGTTTCAGTTGGTCGCAATGCTTCACAAGATGTATTAGAAGCTTCTGCAAAAGCGTATTTAAATGCCATTAATAGACAATTAATAAAAGCCTATTATCAAGAAAGAGTGCCAGTAACACAATAATAAACGGGAGTGAATGGGATGGAAAAGACGATAACGGTATTACCAGGAGATGGAATCGGTCCAGAAGTAACGGGTGCAACTGTCCAAGTGCTTCAAGCCATTGAAAAACGATTTAATCATACGTTTAACTTTCAGTATGCATTGATCGGTGGGGCGGCAATTGATGCATGCGAAAATCCACTTCCAGAAGAAACGATTAACTTATGTAGCGAAAGTGATGCCATTCTTTTAGGTGCAGTTGGTGGGCCGAAATGGGATCAAAATCCATCTCATTTACGCCCCGAAAAAGGATTACTTGCTATTCGCAAACATTTCGGATTGTATGCGAATATTCGTCCAGTAAAAGCAATACCTGCATTACTAGAAGCATCACCGCTTAAAAAAGAAATTGCTGAATCAGTAGACTTAGTTATTGTTCGTGAATTAACAGGAGGTTTATACTTTGCTGAACCTCGTAAGAAAACAAAAGATTACGCAATAGATTCACTCGTTTATACACGCGAAGAAATCGAGCGTATTGTGGATACAGCCTTCCAACTTGCGCGTAGCCGTAGAGGAAAACTTGCTTCTGTCGATAAAGCAAATGTACTAGATTCAAGTAAGTTATGGCGCGAAATTGTGGAAGAAAAGAAACAAGGCTATCCAGATGTAGAAGTGGAACATATGCTTGTTGATTCGACTGCAATGAAGTTGATCACGAAGCCAGATGCATTTGACGTTATTGTAACGGAAAATATGTTTGGAGATATTTTAAGTGATGAAGCATCTGTTATTACAGGTTCCCTAGGAATGCTAGCTTCTGCAAGTACAAGAGGAGACGGTTTTGGTTTATACGAACCAGCTCATGGTTCTGCCCCTGACATTGCAGGGCAAAACAAAGCAAATCCAGCAGCGACTATTCTTTCGGCAGCAATGATGCTACGCGAAGCATTCCAAATGGAAACAGAAGCAGCAGCAATGGAAGAAGCGGTATTTAATGTGCTAAATGACGGCAACTTCACAGCAGACCTACAAATAGAAGGCAAACGCGTTCTTTCCACTACAGAATGGACAGCAAAAGTGTTAGAAGAATTAGACTCAGAATTTGTATCCGATAGTATTATGTTTACTTATGTCTAACCAAAAGGAGAGAAACTAAAATGGCAAAAACGATAATTGAGAAAATTTGGGATGAACATGTAGTATATGAGGAAGAAGGTAAACCAGACCTTCTCTATATCGATTTACACTTACTCCATGAAGTGACATCTCCGCAAGCTTTTGAAGGGTTACGACTAAATAATCGCAAAGTTCGTCGTCCGGATCTTTGCTATGCAACGATGGATCATAACGTGCCAACTCGTAATAGAGAACAGATTAAAGATGAAATTGCACGCAAGCAAATTAATACGTTGCAAGAAAACTGCGAAGAATTTGGTGTTCCACTTGCCAATATGGACCATCCAGATCAAGGAATTGTGCATATTATCGGACCAGAGCTTGGTTTAACACAACCAGGTAAAACAATTGTTTGTGGAGACAGCCATACTTCTACTCACGGAGCATTCGGTGCCATTGCTTTCGGGATTGGAACGAGCGAAGTAGAGCATGTTCTTTCTACCCAAACACTGTGGCAAGCAAAACCGAAAACGATGCAAATTAAAGTAACAGGTGAGCTAGGTTTCGGAGTTGCAGCAAAAGATATTATTCTAGCCATTATTTCGAAATTTGGAATCGATATGGGAACAGGTTATATCGTCGAATATACGGGTGAAGCTATTCGCAAACTATCGATGGAAGAACGTATGACAATTTGTAATATGTCCATTGAGGCAGGGGCACGTGCAGGTTTGATTAGCCCTGACGCAACTACGGTTGAATTTTTAAGAGGGCGCGAACATGTTCCAACTGGCGAAGCTTTTGAAAAAGAAGCAGCACGTTGGATAGCACTCGCTTCTGACCAAGATGCAGTTTACGATAAAACAGTTGAAATTTCAGCAGATGAAATCGAACCATTCGTTACTTGGGGCACAAATCCTTCCATGGGATCAGGAGTTTCCAACAATATTCCACTTACAACAGATTTCACAGAAGCAAGCGACCGCTCAGCGCATGAAAAAGCAATTGCTTATATGGGTCTTGAAGAAGGAATGCCGTTAACGGATATTGCAATTACGAATGTATTTATCGGATCATGCACGAATGCTCGCTTAAGTGATTTACGCACAGCAGCAAGCGTAGTAGAAGGACGTAAAGTACATCCAACCGTAAAAGCAATAGTTGTTCCAGGGTCACAAACAGTGAAAAAACAAGCCGAACAAGAAGGCATCGATCAAATCTTCCTTAATGCAGGATTTGAATGGCGCGAATCAGGTTGCAGTATGTGCCTAGCGATGAATGACGATATTGTTCCTGCTGGCGAACATTGTGCTTCTACATCCAACCGTAACTTCGAAGGTCGTCAAGGTGCAGGATCTAGAACACATCTGATGAGCCCAGCAATGGCAGCAGCAGCAGCAATCGAAGGACATATTGTAGATATTCGCAAATTCCAACTAGTGAATGCGTAAGCGTAAGGAGGAAAAACGATGGAGCCTATTAATGAAGTAAAAAGTGTCATTACACCTTTAAATCAAAAAAACGTCGATACCGACCAAATTATTTCAAAAGAATTTCTAAAAAGAATCGAGCGTACGGGGTTCGGCAAGTATTTGTTTTACCACTGGCGCTTCGATGCAGAAGATAATCCAATTAAAGACTTTGTATTAAATGATGTGCGATATAAAGATTCTACTATTTTAGTAGCGCATGATAACTTCGGATGTGGATCATCGCGTGAGCATGCTCCATGGGCAATTCTTGACTATGGTTTCCGTGTAGTTATCGCTCCAAGTTTCGCAGATATTTTTTATAATAACTGCATGAAAAATGGAATTCTTCCTATTAAACTGTCAGTCGACGAAGTGGAAGCCATTTTGAGTAAAGAGCAATATAAGGTAGAAGTAAATTTAGAAAATCAAACGGTAACAGGAGCGGACGGTGCGATTTATTCATTCGACATCGATCCCTACCAAAAGAAAATGCTTCTAAATGGATGGGATGAAATTTCATTGACCTTCCAATATGAAGATCATATTCAAGCTTTTGAAAACAAAAAATTAGCAAACTAGGAGATGGTTTTGTTGGGAATTCATACGACACTGTAGGTTTATTTGAAGCATCAGAAAGAGTAGCGGAGTTCGTGCATCGTACACCGTGTAAAATGTCGACTACAATTAATAATATGACAGATAAGAAAGTGTACTTGAAATTAGAGAACTTGCAAAAAACAGGTTCATTTAAAATTAGAGGTGCGATGAATAAAGTATCACAGCTAACAGAAGCAGAGTGCGAGAAAGGATTAATCGCCGCTTCTGCAGGGAATCACGCACAAGGAGTAGCCTATGCCGGAAGAGCACGTAATGTGCCAGTGACGATTTTTATGCCAATCGGTACTCCGGAAACAAAAGTGAATGCGACAAAAGGTTACGGGGCGACCGTGAAGCTAGTCGGACAAAATTTCGATGAAGCCTTCGTTGCAGCAAGGGAAGAACAGCTTCGAACAGGAGCGACTTTTATCCATCCTTTCGACGATTTAGCCGTTATCGAAGGCCAAGCGACGGTTGCAATGGAAATGCTGCAGCAAAGTCCAGGAATCGATACAATTGTCGTTCCAGCTGGAGGCGGCGGCTTACTAGCAGGCACCTTGCTTGCAGTGAAATCAACTCGTCCAGATATCCGTGTCATTGGCGTCCAACCAGCAAACTCCCCTGCCATTGCAACTGCTTTTAAAGGAAAAAATGGAGGACTTATCCCATTCCAAGGCAAAACAATTGCAGAAGGTATTAACGTGAAAGTACCAGGTAAGCTGACGATGAACATAATTCATTCGCTCGTTGACGATATCATCACTGTATCCGAAGCAGAAATTGCATCCTCAATTCTCTTTATGCTCGAACACGAAAAAACACTTATTGAAGGTGCTGGAGCCGCAGCAGTAGCGGCAGTGTTGAACAACCGCATGCCATCCGCATCACGAAATGTAGGAATCATCGTAAGCGGAGGAAACTTCGACATCAGTAAACTGACTGAATGCCAAAGCATGTCATTCCAAGTTCCATTAGCAAAATAAAGCTTGTAGAAAACCACTAGCCTATGACGGCTAGTGGTTTTCTTACGTGGAGCGGGATCTTGCGATTCTGCGACTAGATCTTGCGATTTAGAGCAGCTACCTTGCGATTCATCGCTCCTATCTTGTGATTTGGACAAACTAGTCCTACATTTTGCGATTTGAAGGTAGTATCTTGCGATTTAGCCCCTCGATCTTGCGATTCAGAGCAGCTACCTTGCGATTCATCGCTCCTATCTTGCGATTTAGACAAACTAGTCCTACCACTCCCAATATCTTTCTCAAACAATTGATTAACTTACTTGACTTTACAAGGTAACTAAAATATAATTACTTACGAAAAGTAAGTTAAAAAAGAGGAGAATATTAAATKAAATATCAAAATAAACCATACACATTTGTAGAATTAGTCGAATTAAAAGTAATGAACTTAGAAGAATCACTTGCATTTTATCAAGAAGTAGTAGGATTCAAAGTGCTAGAAAAACAAGACAACAAAGCACTTTTAACAGCTGATGGCAAAACAGCATTACTTTCCATCGAACAACGACCAGACTTCGAACCGAAAAATCAAAAAACAACTGGTCTTTATCACTTCGCTTTATTACTTCCTACTCGTGCTGATCTTGGGGCAGTATTAAAACACTTTATCGAGATCAATATTCGAGTTGGAGCAGGGGACCACTTAGTAAGTGAAGCACTTTACTTAAATGACCCAGATGGTAATGGCATTGAAATTTATAGTGACCGCCCAGATACGGAGTGGAAATGGAATGGTGAACATGTTGCAATGGACACATTACAAATCGATGCACAAAGTATTTTAGCAGAAGGCGCAAGTACTAAATGGGAAGGTCTACCAGCAGGCACTGCGATGGGACATATTCATTTACATGTTGCAGATTTACAAGCATCTGAAAAGTTTTATAATGCATTAGGATTTGAAGTTGTAACTCCATACCCAGGCGCATTATTTATGGCAACCGGAAAATACCATCACCATATCGGTATGAACACATGGGCCGGAGTTGGAGCACCTGCTGCAGCGGAAAATATTGTAGGATTAGAAGCATTCACTTTAGTATTTCCAAGTAATGAAGTATTAAATACTGCAATTGAAAATTTGAAAGCAATCGAAGCATCACTTACTGAAGAAAGTGGAGTATACATCACAAAAGATCCATCTCAAAATAAAATCAAATTAATCGTGAAATAATCAAAGAGCGCCCTTTATTAGGCGCTCTTTTTCATACAACAAAATCCAAATAATGAATATAAGCCATCGTTCCTCCCTCATCATCCACGAAATCTTCTCCTTCATTGCAATAATTTTCTCCAATCATCATTCGACAAATTACTCCTATTCGACAAAACAAAATAATCGACAAATTTTATGTAGAAAAAACAGGAAGTCACTAATTTTACATTTTACATATTTAGCGGAAAATGACATTACTTAAAAACATATAACGACATAATTTTTCTTATTGTAAAGTTACTGTAAAGTTTTGAAAAAGTCGCTCTAAAACGCGTTATAATATGCTATATTTCCTAGTGGGAGGTCTCATTACCTATGAAAAAATGGTCTAGCATTCCACTGAGAACGAAGTATTTAATCGCAATTTTTAGTTCTTTTCTCTTATTTGGCATCATGACAGTGTTATTAATTATTCAAGTGATTCACAATCAAAAACTGTCCGATAAATTAGAAGTGTCATCAGAAAATGTCGAGAAAGCAGACATTATGAGGGCTGAGGTAGCTAGTTTATACATAGCGATTTCCCTTTTTGCGGGTGATCCTTTAGAAGAATTCGACAAAGATTACGAAACGAAGAAAACCAATTTGGCCCAGCTAGTACCCACAGCCAGTAAGCGAATGGCTCACATAGATTGGGAAAATTTTACACAAACTCTAGAAAGTATTCAAACGACTTATGAAAACAATTTGAAAAAATCAGTTGTCAATAAAGAAAATGTTGCAAAACGTCGCCAGCTTCAATCGATTAATGAAAAGTATACTATATTAATTGAAATGCTCGATGCGACAAGAGAGCAAGAGTCAAATAATCGACAATTAATAATAGATGAAATGAATGCAAGCCAGCAAAATACGATTGTCATAGTCGTTGCTTCTTTCTTAATAGCCGGTATACTTTCAATCATTTTATTGTTACTAACGAACAGACAAATAAAAAGTCAACTAACAAATGTAGCATCATCGGCAAAAGAAATTTCTAAAGGGAATCTACTTGTGAAACCAATACATATTTCGACAAAAGATGAAATCGGCGAAGTATCAATGGCGATGAATGAAATGAAAAGTAATCTAACTGACATGGTAGAAATGATTAAACTAACAGCAGAAAAGTTAAGTATCGACAGTACTACATTAAAAACGTATTCGGCCCAAACGGTGGAAAGTTCCAATACTGTACAAATAGCAATCAATGAAACTAGTGTAAGTATGATGGAGCAAAAAGAAGCGTCTATAGGAATCCGGGCATTTTTAGAAGAATTTTCACGAACTTTTGAGAGTGTATCAGAAAAAGCGGTTACTTTAAATAATCACGCTTCAGTTGCAGTGGAAGTTGCAGATGCAAGTGCGGATGCCATGAAAAAAGCAGCAGCGGAAGCCGCACATTTACGTTCTTTATTCAAAGCGGCAGATAAAGAAAGAAAATTATTACAAGAGCGAACAGAAGAAATCGCAAGGATGACATCTATTGTACAATCTATTTCTAAACAAACAAATCTACTTGCCTTAAATGCAGGGATCGAAGCCGCAAGATCTGGTGTGCATGGAAAAGGATTCGCGGTCGTTGCTGAAGAAGTAAAAAAACTGGCAGATGAAGTATCAGTAACAGCGAATACGATTAATAGCATATCCACGTCTATTTCACATCAAGGACACGAAATGGAAATGGTTTTTGCAGAAGGGCTTTCAACGTCCAAAAATAATGCAAGATCGTTCCAGTTATTGCATGAAAAATTTGATACAATTGTGTCCTTTATTCGGGAGTCCAAAGATCAAAATGATCATATGACCGATTCTATTAGGACAATCGAACAGGAAAAGAATATGTCTGAAAAACTAATTTTTGAATTAAGCGAATCTATCGAAGCAAACACAACCCAAATGGAACAAACGGTAGAATTACTAGTTTCAAATGTCCAAACAATAGAGTCACTATCAGCGTTGATCAATGAAATTAGTGATCAAGCAACGATACTAGAAGCATCAACCGCACGTTTCGTTATATAATCTTAGCCCAAAAAGTCATTTTACGAGACTTTTTGGGCTTTTTCTTTGTGATAGTCTTATATTAGACGCCTTTGTAATATAATTGTTACACAAATGTAAAATTTGAAGGTTCTAAAGCGTGGTAAGATGAATTTAGAAAAATTTTTCTGAAAACTTCAGCCACTCGGAGGAACACAATGAATTTCAAATCTATGTCGCAAAAAGTCATTGCAATATTCATATTATCTATACTTTTAGTTACAGCACCATTCGCAGGAAATACTGAAGCAGCAAGTTCAGTAGACTCGAAAGAATTAGTAGCAACTGCTAAAAACTTAATAGGGACTAGATATCGCAGCGGTGGTACTACAAAAGCAGGATTTGATTGTTCAGGTTTCGTAGGATATGTATATGAAGATTTAGGTATCAGTCTACCTCGAAGTTCATCAGGTATGCATGCATCCGGTTCAAAAGTAGAAAAGGCTGATTTATTATCAGGAGATTTGGTTTTCTTCAATACATCAGGTAAAGGCGTTTCACATGTTGGTATATACATAGGCGACGGTAAGTTTATCCATTCATCGACTTCCAAGGGCGTGAAAATTGATAAATTAAACGATCCACATTATTGGGGAAAACGCTATGTTGGAGCTAAACGAGTGACAGATATAACAGTAGCTATAAATAAATAAACATATACAAGAAGGCTCTATCGTATAATTTACGGTAGGGCTTTCTTTTTATACAAAAATAGTTTGAAAAAAATGATATTGGGAGTCATAATGGAGAAAAAACGACTCAAAGTAAAGGGGAGATAAACAATGCACTATAAAAGAAATGAATCCTTCCGCTATACCTTTACTGAACCATGTAAAGCAACTTTTCGATTAATCAAAGATGCAGCAGGATTTACAGGACAAGAAATATCGAAAAAAGGTAGTTGCGAAATTATTGATATAAGCCCACATGGCTTGAAAATTTTTACAGAGTTTTCCATCGCAATCGATAAACAACTACATGTAGAACTCCATTTTACAATAAACGAATTACCCATCGATTTAGTAGGCGAGTTTGTCTGGTCACACAAAAAAATGAGTGGATATGAATACGGTATTAACTTCCCAGTTGATATTAATACGGAGCAAATAATTATTAGTGAATTAAAAAGTCTTCGTAGAAAATCGATGAACCTGGAAAAGTAAAGATTATTACATCATTCGACAAAAAATAAATAATTTCTTAAAAGTAAGAAGGATATTTCGGGTGCGATGTTGAATCATATATATAGAGTTAAATTAAAGGAGGAATTTTCATGCTAAACTTTAACATTCGTGGAGAAAATATTGAGGTAACTCCTGCAATTCGTGAACATGTTGAAGGGAAAATTGAGAAAGTAGACCGTTACTTCAACGAAGAAATCCAGGCAACAGCTAACGTCAATTTAAAAGTGTACAACGACAAGCAAACGAAAGTAGAAGTAACGATTCCTATGAAAAATTTAACACTACGAGCAGAAGAACGCCATTCCGATATGTATGCTGCTGTAGATCTCATCGTAGACAAGCTGGAAAGACAAATACGTAAATATAAAACAAAAGTAAATCGCAAATTCCGTGAACGAGAAGGGGTCGCTACTTTTTTTGCTACAGTAGACGCACCAGATGCCCCTGTAGTGCAACCGGACGARGAAGCATACAATATCGTTCGTACAAAACAATTCGATCTTAAACCAATGGATCAAGAAGAAGCAGTTTTACAAATGAATATGCTTGGGCATAATTTCTTCATCTTCACCGATGCCGAATCGGATGGCACAAACATCGTCTACAAACGAAAAGACGGTAAATACGGCCTAATCGAAACAAACTAACTAAACCAACTCCCCTTAAACTTAAGGGGAGTTTTTTGCTGGTTGGCAAAAAATAAAATTAATACGCAACGTTGAAGTACATATTCGCAACGTTTATAAATGATGCATCCCAATCACTGGCTTCGCATTCCAGGTAAAGAGTTATTTTAAGAATTGGTTGCTTCCACCAGCAATTTGGTTGCTCTCATGCGAAATTGGTTGCTTTCCAAGTAGAACTGGTTGCTTCCCATGGTCAATTGGTTGCCCTAAGCCATTTTCTGTATTCACTCAGTCGAAAAAACATATAAAACAATAAGCAAAAGTTTAAGCGTTTTTCCATCTCATTTAACTCACTATTGTCCAATTGTAAATTTGCTTATTTGCGTGACTTTCTATCGAATGGTAAAATGGGGAGTAAGACTAAATGGGAAGTGAAAATAGATGCTTGGTGTATTAAATAAAGTATTCGATTTAAATAAACGTGAGATTAAACGATTAGAAAAAATTGCAGATCAAGTAGAAGCATTGGCTAACGAAATGGAAGCACAAACGGATGATCAGCTAACTGCAAAAACAGAAGAGTTCCGTGCTCGTTATGCAGAAGGAGAAACATTAGACAAACTGCTACCAGAAGCATTTGCGGTAGTGCGTGAAGCGGCGAAGCGTGTACTCGGCATGTACCCTTTCCGTGTTCAAATTATGGGGGCAGCTGCACTTCATGAAGGAAATATCGCGGAGATGAAAACGGGGGAAGGGAAAACCCTTACTTCTACCATGTCTGTATATTTAAATGCGATTCCAGCACTTGGGGCACATGTTGTAACGGTCAATGAATATTTATCTAGCCGTGATGCTGAAGAAATGGGACAACTGTATAATTTCTTAGGATTATCAGTAGGCTTAAATTTAAATTCATTGTCAAAAGAAGAAAAACGAGAAGCATATGCGGCGGATATCACGTATTCGACAAATAATGAGCTTGGTTTCGATTACTTGCGCGATAATATGGTGTTGTACAAAGAAGATAAAGTACAACGTCCACTTCATTATGCTGTAATTGATGAAGTCGATTCGATTTTAATTGATGAAGCAAGAACGCCATTAATTATTTCGGGGCAAGCAAATAAAGCAGCATTATTGTACAAGCAAGCAAATGCCTTCGTCCGTACACTGATCATCGAAACGGATTATACCTATGAAGAATCTACAAAAGGCGTTACATTAACTGATACCGGCGTAGAAAAAGTGGAAAAAGCGTTTAATATTGATAACTTGTTTGATTTGACACATGTTCGTTTAAATCATGCGATCAATCAATCGTTGAAAGCACATGCTTCCATGCATTTAGATGTGGACTACGTTGTACAGGACGGCGAAGTGGTGATTGTTGACTCGTTCACAGGTCGTTTGATGAAAGGTCGTCGTTATAGCGATGGTTTGCACCAAGCGATTGAGGCAAAAGAAGGATTAGAAATTCAAAATGAATCGATGACAATGGCAACGATTACCTTCCAAAACTTTTTCCGTATGTATGATAAATTATCTGGTATGACTGGTACGGCTAAAACAGAGGAAGAAGAGTTCCGTAATATTTATAATATGAATGTTATTGCGATTCCTACAAACCGTACGATTGCAAGGGATGACCGCGCAGATTTAATTTACGCGTCCATGAACGGAAAATTTGAAGCAGTTGCTGCGGATATCGCAGAGCGCAATCAAAATGGGCAACCAGTTTTAATCGGTACGGTTGCCATTGAGACGTCTGAAATTATTTCCAAATTGTTAACAAAACATGGCATTAAGCATAATGTATTAAATGCGAAAAACCATGAGCATGAGGCGGAAATTATTGCAACGGCGGGACATATAGGTTCTGTTACTATTGCGACAAATATGGCTGGACGTGGTACGGATATTAAATTGGGCGACGGCGTTTTAGAAGCGGGCGGTTTAGCTGTAATTGGTACAGAGCGCCATGAATCACGCCGAATTGACAATCAGTTACGTGGACGTGCTGGTCGTCAAGGAGATCCTGGGGTGACACAATTCTATCTTTCGATGGAAGATGAATTAATGCGTCGTTTTGGTTCGGACAATATGCGTAATATGATGTCCAAACTAGGCATGGATGATTCGCAGCCAATCCAGTCGAAAATGGTTTCTCGTGCTGTAGAATCTGCACAAAAACGTGTTGAAGGTAATAACTTCGACTCACGTAAACGCTTGTTACAATATGATGATGTTTTACGTCAGCAACGTGAAATTATTTATAAAGAACGTAATGAAGTATTGGAAACGGAAAATATGCGTGCACTTGTAGAATCAATGATTTTCGGTGCAATCGAACGTTTAGTAGGCTCAAACACTGCTTCGGACAATAAGGCTGAGTGGAGTTTAAAAGGAATAGTAGACTACGTACAAGCGAATTTATTGCCAGAAGGTATTATTACAATTCAAGACTTGGAAAACCTGTCTTCCGAAGAAGTTATTGAAAAGTTAAAAGCCGAAGTAATCCGCTTCTATGATGCCAAAGAGGAAGAAATGACTCCGGAGCGCATGCGTGAATTTGAGAAAGTCGTATTACTTCGTTCGATTGACTCTAAATGGATTGACCATATCGATGCAATGGATCAGCTACGTCAAGGTATTCATCTACGTGCATACGGGCAAACAGATCCACTTCGTGAGTACCAAAGCGAAGGGTTCGCGATGTTTGAAGCAATGGTTGATGCCATCCAAGAAGACGTTGCCAAATATGCAATGAAAGCAGAAATTAGAAATAATTTAGAACGTGAAGAAGTAGCGAAAGGGCAAGCGGTGAATCCAAAAGAAGAAGGTGGATCCGTTAAGAAAAAACCAGTTCGCAAAGAAGCAGAAGTTGGACGAAATGACTTATGCCCATGTGGAAGTGGAAAGAAATTTAAAAACTGTCACGGGACTGGGCAGTAATCGAGAAAGTCGGAGGAATAACAATATGGTAGAAATAGCAGTAGTACGTAATGAATTGGATCGAACAGCAGGGAAACTAAAAGACTTTAGGGGGTCTCTTTGACTTAGAAAACAAAGAGGTTCGTATACAAGAATTAGAAGAGATGATGACATTTCCTGACTTTTGGGATGATGCTCAAGCTGCTCAAAAAGTAATTAATGAAATGAATGCACTAAAAGCAATTGTGGAGCAATACAATGATCTAGTATCTACGCAAGAAAACTTAGAGATGACACTTGAACTTATTAAAGAAGAACCGGACGAGGAACTACAAGAAGAACTTGGTTCAGAATTAAAAGAGTTCACAAGTGCACTAGGTGATTTCGAATTACAATTATTGCTAAGCGAAGAATACGACAAGCATAATGCGATTTTAGAATTGCATCCTGGTGCTGGTGGTACCGAGTCACAAGACTGGGGTTCCATTTTACTTCGTATGTATCAGCGCTGGGCTGATAAACATGGGTTTAAAGTAGAAACGCTCGATTATTTACCTGGAGATGAGGCAGGTATTAAATCGGTCACATTGCTTATAAAAGGGCATAATGCATATGGCTATTTAAAAGCAGAAAAAGGTGTACATCGCCTTGTTCGTATTTCGCCTTTCGATTCATCTGGTCGCCGCCATACATCATTCGTTTCTTGTGATGTTATGCCGGAATTCACTGATGAGATTGAAATTGAAATTCGCACTGAAGATTTGAAAATTGACACATACCGTGCAACAGGTGCCGGTGGTCAGCATATTAATACAACCGATTCAGCGGTCCGTATTACGCATGTACCGACGAATACGATTGTTACTTGCCAAACCGAACGTTCACAGATTAAAAACCGTGAGCATGCGATGAAGTTATTGAAATCCAAATTGTATCAATTGAAAATCGAAGAACAAGAAGCACAACTTGCCGCAATCCGTGGGGAACAAAAAGAAATCGGATGGGGAAGTCAAATCCGATCTTATGTGTTCCACCCATACTCGATGGTAAAAGATCACCGTACAAACGAAGAGAGCGGTAATGTCCATGCAGTTGTTGATGGTGAATTAGATCAGTTCATCCACGCATTCTTACGTTCACGCATAAATTAATAGATAAAAAAAGCCTAATGTTATGTTATATAACATTAGGTTTTTTTATACGCTTACTTTACGTGTTACAGATATGTTACTGGTGCCAGGCACCAGTAACATATCTGTAACATTGCTCTAATACTTTAACTAGTTAAAACGGTGCTTTGTTGAAGTTCACAAATATTGTTTCTGTTGTTATACTAGTGCAATCAATGACTATGAAAGAGGATATTCGATGGAAACTAATCACAGACTACATAAAGAACTACCTCCAATTGTGGAGCATACGAAAGATTATTTGTTCGTAATTATTGGTGCTGCCATTATTGCGATTGGTTTTAATGTTTTTTTATTGCCAAACCAAATTGCTTCTGGTGGAGTAAGTGGGATAAGTATTATTTTAGAGCATATTTTTGGATGGAAACCGGGAATTGTGCAGTATGCATTTAATATCCCCTTATTTATCTCCGGTCTAATCTTTTTAGGTGCAAAATTTGGTGCGAAGTCCTTACTTGGAACCTTAGTTTTACCAGCCGTTGTTTTACTAACAGCCGACGTCGAACCTTGGACAACTAATCCGTTATTGGGCTCCATATTTGGAGGAATGATGGTTGGCCTTGGATTAGGAATTGCTTTTCGCGGTGGTGGGTCAACAGGAGGAACGGATTTAGCGGCACAAATCATTACGAAATATACTGGATTTTCCCTTGGAAAAAGCGTATTGCTGTTGGATGGTTTAATTGTTATTAGCGCTGCGGTCGTTTTTGATATTGAAAAGGCACTTTATGCATTAATTGGCTTATTTGTGACGACGAAAACGATCGACATTGTGCAACTAGGTTTTAGCCAATCGAAAATGATTTATATTATTACGAATAAACAAGATGAAATAAGAGATGCTATCTATAAAGAGATAGATCGTGGGGTGACAAAGCTTCCTGCTTTTGGCGGATACACAAATAAAGAAAGACCTATTTTAATGGTTGTGGCATATCAGACGGAGTTCACAAAACTGAAACATATCATTAAGACGATCGATCCGGCAGCTTTTGTGATAGTTTCTGATGCCTATGAAGTGCTTGGCGAAGGTTTCAAAAGGTATTAAATTTGGTATAATAAAGAATGTAAGTAAAATTTAGTTGAGGGAGGTTATAGTGATGAACAAAAAACTATTAGCCGTAATATTTGGTGCTGGATTAATGTTAGCTGCTTGTGGCGGTGGCAATGATAAAGCAAATGATACTGACACTACAACTGACACAGGTACAACTACTGAAACTGCTACAGTAGATGCAGAGAAAATCGTTAACTCGAAATGTATTAGCTGTCACGGTGGTAACTTAGAAGGGCAAGGAAACTTCCCAGCTCTTAATGATGTTGGATCTCGTTTATCTGAAGATGAAATTTTAAATGTTATTGAAAATGGTAGAGGTGCTATGCCAGCTGGACTTGTAACTGGCGAAGAAGCTCAAGCAGTAGCTGCATGGTTAGCTGCTAAAAAATAAAATCTAAGAAAAATCAGTTGCTCCAATTGGACAACTGATTTTTTTGTGTGCAAGGATATATTTCTGCAAACATCCTTATGCTCGATGTTTATTAAACACAATATAGGGATGATGCGTCGCAGTGACCGCTGAACCCTCCCCGCTACCCTTAGGTGTACGCCTGCGATCTCTCATTTGCCCATAAAGGAACAAAGGCTAAGAGCGCCACATCATGTGGCAACGCCTTCATGACCAAGATCCTGTTGGCATCGGTAGGAGTCGATGCCGGCAGCGAAAATAAATGGAAAATACTAACTTATCAGTGACCCAAATTAACAATAAATGGTTGAACGAGACAATATACACTGCGAACACGACAATAAGGCAGCTGAACACGACAAACCCGGCTAGCAGATCCTAGCCTGGCGAGTTCGGCACATATTATTCTCGAAATCATAGTCATCTCACTCCAAGTAAAGAGCTGTTTTAAGAATTAGTTGCTTTCAATGATCGTTTGGTTGCTCTATTCCATTTATTGGATTTCCTCCGTTGGAAAACTGGATATAATTTTGTCTTTTTAGCAAGCCGACACTGATAATTGTGCAATTTCCATTGATTTTTGCTGCATGTACCGAAAATCCCAGCGGTCCCTTCTTTCAACACACTAAAACACATTATCCCCAAACAGTTCATCTCCTCCCGAAAATAATCAATTAGATTTCTACAGCATTTTACTGAAAAAAAGAAAATGTTAAAAGAAAAGAAGGATTTCGACCGAATGATGTAGAAATGAACAGCGATAGGACATTCGTAAGGAGGTAATTTTACCTATAAAAACCGAAAAACAAATCGAATTATCGAATTTATCCCTAATATTTCCCATGAAATGAAATGTAATTGTAACAAATAAAGTAGCGTCTAATGTTATAATAGGCATGTCGCATTTTTAATTAAACGAAACAAATTAGGTGGTTTATAAATGATTGAAATGAAAAATGTCTATAAAAAGTATCCAAACGGGATTGTTGCCGCTAATGGAATTGATATAGAAATTAAGCAAGGTGAATTCGTTTACGTAGTCGGTCCAAGTGGTGCAGGAAAATCGACATTCATCAAAATGATGTATCGGGAAGAACGACCAACATCAGGAGATATATTCATCAATGGAACTAATTTATCGACATTAAAAAACAGTAAAGTTCCTTATTTGAGAAGACAAATAGGCGTAGTCTTTCAAGACTTTAAATTACTGCCACGTCTAAGTGTATATGAGAATGTCGCATTTGCATTAGAAGTTATTGAAGAAACACCAACTGTCATACGCAAAAAAGTGATGGAAGTTTTGGAACTAGTAGGACTTAAACATAAAGCAAGAATGTTCCCGACGGAGCTTTCAGGTGGGGAACAACAACGTGTTTCGATTGCAAGATCCATTGTCAACACACCGAAGCTTGTCATTGCGGATGAGCCAACTGGAAACTTAGATCCAGACACATCATGGGAGATTATGAATATATTCGAAGAGATTAATACTCGAGGAACTACAATAATAATGGCAACACATAATAGAGAAATTGTAAATACCATAAGACACCGTGTGATCGTTGTTGAGGGTGGATTAATCACTCGAGACGAAGATAAAGGAGAATACGGTTATGAAAACTAGAACAGCAGGTAGGCATTTTAGAGACAGCCTAAAAAGTATCAGTCGAAATGGTTGGATGACCTTTGCTTCCGTAAGTGCAGTAACTGTTACGCTATTATTGGTCGGCGTGTTTGTCATGATTATGATGAATTTAAACAAAATTGCAGATGATCTTGAAAGAGATGTAGAAATTAAAGTAATTGTCGAATTGACAGCGGATGAAACTGCTATTACAACACTAGAAGAAGAGCTTAAAAATACATCAGGTGTAGCAGAAGTACAATATTCGCCAAAAGAAGATGAACTAAACAAATTAATGCTGGATTTCGGGGAAGATTTGCGTTTATTTGAACAGCAAAACCCTTTACATAATGTATTTTATGCAAAAGCAGCAAATCCGCAAGAAACAGAACAGGTAGCTAAAAGAATCGATCGTCTAGATAACACGTTCGAAGTGAAGTATGGAGAAGGAAAAATTGAAAGACTATTTTCTTTCTTGAATACTAGTAGAAATGTAGGGTTAGTACTCATATTAGGGTTATTGTTCACAGCGATGTTCTTAATATCAAACACGATTCGCATTACCATTGTTGCAAGAAGAAGAGATATTGAAATTATGAAACTTGTTGGAGCGACAAACTGGTTTATACGTATTCCTTTCATATTAGAAGGAATGTGGCTAGGAATTCTAGGTGCGATTATTCCAATCACGCTCGTAACAACACTCTACTACAATATTCATAAAGTACTAGCGCCGAAACTTGCGCAAGGAAACTTATTCGAACTGCTCGACTTTTCACCATTCATCTATCAAGTGAATGCGTTGATTTTATTGATGGGCGTCCTGATTGGTGTCTGGGGAAGTTTCATGTCGGTAAGAAAGTTTTTACGTGTATAAAAGAGAACTATGAACGTAATTTGAAAGGAGCAAGAAGTTTTGAGAAAACAGTCTAAATGGGTGCTACGTGTATTTGCGGTAGCTACTACTTGCGCACTTTTATTCACAGGACCAAGTGCCCTTGCTAACACATTGAACGATTTAAAAAGTCAACAACAAGAACTGGAACAAAAGAAAAATTCGATTAACTCCAATATTAAAGAAACAGAAGGTAAGATGAACGAAAATGAGACTAAAATCGAACAGATTATGGCTCAAATTCAAGCATTAGACACAGAAATTATTACGACAGAAGATAAAATCTCAAAAGTGTTAAAAGAAATAGAGTTAACAACGACGGAAATTGAAGCTCTACATGCTTCTATTGCAGAATTAGAGCGCAAAATTGAAGAACGTGATGAGCTATTAAAAGAAAGAATCCGCGCAGTGCAAGTTAGCGGAGGATCCGTTAGTTATTTAGACGTTTTACTAGGTGCAAATAGTTTTATCGATTTTATCGACCGATTTTCCGCAGTCAATACGTTAATGGAAGCCGATCGCACGATTTTGAAAGAACAAGCAGATGATAAAAAACAACTAGAAGAGCAAAAGGCAAGCTTAGAAGAAAAATTACAACAACAAGAAGCAAGCAAAAATGAGCTACTATCGTTAAAAGCTTCATTAGATAAACAAAAAGCATCTAAAGGAACTTTAGTAGATCAATTAGAAGTAGAGCAACAAAAATTACAAGCGGATAAAGAAGTAATGGAATCCGAGTACGAGGAAGTATTAAATTTAAGCGAAGAAGTAACAAATAAAATTGTGGCAGAACAAAAACGCCAAGCAGAAATTGCTCGAAAACTAGCAGAAGAGAAAAAACGTAAACAAGCAGAGGAAAGAAAACGTCAGCAAGCAGCAAGTGGTTCATCTACCGAAATTCCAGCAGTGTCTTCAGGTGATTGGACAAAACCAGCGTCAGGACGTTTTACTTCCGGTTATGGATATCGTATGCACCCGATTTATGGAAAAGGGAAAATGCACTACGGAGTAGATTTTGCAAATTCGATTGGAACTCCCGTAGTTTCAGCAGCTGATGGTGTCGTTTCTTATGCTTCTCCACTTAGTACATATGGAAATGTGATTATGGTGACACACTCTATTGATGGTCAAACATTCACTTCTTTATATGCACATTTAAGTAGTATTAAAGTAAGTGTTGGACAAGCTGTATCAAAAGGACAAACTATTGGTGCAATTGGTAATACAGGTAATTCTACCGGACCGCATTTACACTTTGAAATCCATGTTGGCACTTGGAGCGGCATGGCGGCAAACTCCGTTAATCCATTAAGATATATTTCTTTATAATTTCAAACTAAGACGTCATCCAATCTTTGGACGGCGTCTTTTCTTTTGTCATAAACAATACATTGGTATACAAGTGCATATTCGGTTTATAATAAGGGCGAGGACGTACTGAAAATGCATTAATGGAGGTAAGCTGTGAAGAAAAAATTAATAGGCTTATTAATCGTAGGTTGCTTAGTCGCTATTGCAACTATATCCTTTGTAAAAAATAATATAGACGATGCGGAAGCGTTTACCGGAGAACAAATGGGAACTGACATGGCAGCAAACCCTGCAAACGAAGGGATTGGTCAAGGGGATCGTGCTCCGAATTTTACACTTACAACGCTTGATGGAAAAGAAGTATCACTTTCGGATTATCAAGGAAAAAAAGTAGTGTTAAATTTTTGGGCAACTTGGTGTCCACCCTGTAAAGCCGAAATGCCCCATATGCAAAACTATTATGAAGATATGGCAGAACAAGAAAATGTAGAAATTTTAGCTGTTAACTTAACAAGTTCAGATGTTGGCATCGATAAAGTAGAGCTTTTTAAAGAAGATTATGGACTTAGTTTCCCTATTCCCTTAGATGAAGAAGGGGATGTTGGAAAAACATATCAAGCGATTACGATTCCAACCACTTATATGCTGGATACAACCGGGACGATTCAAAACAAAATAGTGGGACCCATGGATGAGCAGATGCTAATAGACTATATAAGTAATTTAAAATAAATACCGATTTTTGGGCAAGTATTAAACTTCGCTTTCCACACATATATTAGTGGAAAAGTAGGAGGTTGAACTTGCGCAAAAGTCGGATTTTTTTATATGTCTTGTTATTTATTATTTTACTAGGGGCCGTGTATTTTTGGTTTGGAAAATCTACTAAGTCGGAAGTAACAGGGGTTAGTAATAGTCAAGTAATTGACGAAGCATTTCAGTTGATCAAAAAAGAGGCGGTGTTTTCAAAAAATGAAAAGTTGCTAGTTGAAGGTGCCATTCGGGGAATGACTGAGGCATTAGAAGATCCGCATAGCACGTATTTGACAAAGGAAGAAGCAGCAAATCAAGAAGCATCGCTTGCAGAGGAACGGGTTGGAATCGGTGTAGAAATTATGCAATCAGCGGGTAAATTCATCGTCGTTGCTCCTCTCAAAGACTCGCCAGCCTATAAGGCAGGTTTAAAATCTCAAGATGAAATTGTCAGGGTAAATGAAGAAAGAATAGATGGTAAAACCATGGCAGAGCTCGTCCAATTATTAAGTGGAGAAAAAGGCACATCGTTGAAAATGACGATCTATCGCGCAAGTGAAAATCGTCATGTAGAGTTACATATGAAACGGGATACAATCGCTATGCATACGGTTTCCAGTGAAGTATATGAAGTGGATAATCATTCCATTGGGATTGTGACTATTTCATTATTTGGGGAAAAAACAGGGGAAGAATGGGAAAAGCAAACAAAATCATTAGTGGAGCGTGGCATTGACGGATTAGTCATTGATGTGCGTGGAAACCCTGGTGGTTACTTATTTAGTGTTTCATCTGTCATTGGTACATTGATGAAAAATGGAACGACTTTTGCCTATATGCAAAATGCAAAAGGTGTTTTAGAAATGCTAAACACTGAAAGTAAAGAAGCCCCTTATTTGAACAAAGTACCTACTGTTTTATTGCAGAACGGGGGAAGTGCTTCTGCGAGTGAAGTATTAGCCGGTGCACTAAGAGATAATAATCGAGCGTTAATTGTAGGGGAAAAAAGCTTCGGTAAAGGAACCGTGCAAGAAACACATCCATTATCAAACGGTGGGAAGCTGAAAATTTCCACGCATAAATGGTTGACTCCTAAACAAGAATGGATTCATCATAAAGGAATAGAAGCGGATTTAAAAGTAGAGCAAGAAGAATTGTTTGCAATGGATCAAAAATATTTGAGCGGAGAATTCCGAAGTGGTGATTACGGGGAAGAGATAAAATATGTCCAACAAGTATTAAGCGCACTTGGCTATAATATCGGTCGAGAAGATGGCTATTTCGATGAAGATACAGGAGATGCAATCGAAAAGTATCGACAGGAGAGAAGCTTAGGTGAGGGGAATGAAATGAACGCTGCTTTATTTCAATCTTTAGCGGATACAATAGCAGCATATAAGGAAAAGAAGGAAAATGATAAGCAATTACAAATGGGAATCGGTTATTTAATACATGATTTAAAAAAATAAGATTATACGAAAATCCTATACGCAAAAGGCTCCTCGTTTGTTACAATAATAGGATAATATGTGCAAGTGAGGAGGATGCGTATGGTAGAGGAAATATTAATCGAATTGGCTAAAGGAATCGGACGGTTTTTCCTTCATCCAGCAGTATATATTACGATCCTTTTCTCTGTTTTAATTGGCTATTTCCGTGTAAAGCGGGAAAGAAGACAGTTAAGAACAAGAATTTTGTGGGGATGGACAGAAGCAAAGCGACTTGTGGTCGATGGATACTTATGGGCAATCATTTTATCAGTCCTTAGCGTCGGTATTGGACTTGTACTCCAAACTTCCTGGATATACATATTTAGTGCGTGGATGATTTTGATTGTTTTATTGTTTATGTATCAAGTTGGTTCTGCTATTTTCGCAATTGCTTTAAGCGTAGCAACGTTGTATGTAATTGATTTATACGATTGGTCATTCAACATATTATCATGGAATTTAACTGGATTTAATATAATGAGTAAGGCAATTGTCCCGATCGCAATTTTAGCAGGATTGTTACTAATTGCAGAAGGGGCGCTCATTCAAAAGCACGGTGCAAATCATGCTTCCCCGCGCTTAGTAACTACCGCCCGCGGAATTGAAGCAATGGAATATGTAACGAAACGACTATGGTTATTACCGATTTTACTCGTTGTGCCAGGTGATGTGATTAGTTCATATATTCCGTATTGGCCGCAATTCCCGTTAGGAGAATCTACGTTTTCACTGATGCTTTTTCCTTTTGTAATTGGATTTCAGCAGAAAAGTAGACATACATTAACGGTGCATTTTTTCAAAAAGTACGGGAAAAAAGTTTGGCAGCTCGGAATTATCGTGACAATCATTGGGGCGGTTGGTTATGTCATGCCTCTAATCAGTGTAATTGCGATTGCACTTGGGGTAGTAGCTAGATTACTTATTACCTATTTAGAATATAAGAAAGAGACTTCCGGATCGTTTGCGGTGTCTCCACAGTCAGATGGTGTTATGATAGCAGCAGTGCTTTCCGATTCTCCAGCAGAAAAAATGGGGCTTCTTATCGGAGAACGTATTGTGAAAGTGAATGGACAAAAAGTGGCCAGCGAACAAGAATTATACGAAGCGATACAAATAAATGCAGCACACTGCCGCTTAGAGATATTGGATTTCAACGGCGAGCTCCGCTTACGTCAACATATTTTGTTTAGACATGATCATTATCGATTAGGGCTTATTTTAGTAAGGTAGGAGAATTTATGGAAACATTATCTTTATCAACGCAAATAATACTTGCCATTTTTGCCCCTGCATTACTTGTTGTTCTTTTTACACGCATTACATTTAATCGTTATGTGGCACTCATACTTACGGTCGCATTATTTGCCGCTTCTGTACAAGCAGGGTATACACATAGATGGTGGATTTATATACTAGATGCAGCATCACTAACTGTAGGATTTTGGTACTCTACTAAAAATAAAAAACCAAAGAAAAATTCCGTCTCTGAATGAGGCGGAATTTTTTGTGAGGAAAAGAAATAGGCTAATCAAATCGCAAGATAAGACTCCAGAATCGCAAGATAGGACTCCGGAATCGCAAGATAGACCCTGCAAATCGCAAGAACCACTCTCGAAATCGCAAAATCCAGGTGAATCGCAAGATAGGTGCTCAGAATCGCAAGATACCCCATGCAAATCGCAAGATCCATCCTCAAAACCGCAACATTATGTAATCACCAATCAAAATATCAAACTATAAACAGCTAAAACCCCAATTGTCCCTAAAACAACGACCATCACATTAGAAAACAGAATGGCCAAAGTAAAAGCTACGATTGTCCCGATTATTCCAAACAATAAATTCCCTTCTTGGACATATAAAATGGCCGGGAATATCAATGCACCTAAAACAGCGAATGGAATATTGCGCAAAACACCAGAAACAACTGGCGGCAATTCTTTTCCTTCTAAAAAAGTAAGTGGAATCGCTCTTGGAATATACGTAACGACCGCCATGCCAAGTAAAGTCCACCAATACCATGCTCCCATTTTGTTAAGCTCCTTTCGGTAAACTTTTACCACGACGTACATAAATAATTTCCACAAAAATAGAGGATGCTAAAGTCGCAACTAAAATAGACCATCCTGTTGATAAAATACCAGACCAAAAGAAAAATCCATTAATAACAGCGGCAATCAATGCAAGCATGACCACTTTTCGATTGCCACGCATAGATGGTACGAGTAAGCCTACAAACATCGCATATAAGGCAATGGACATCGCCGCTTGTAAAAATTGTGGTAGATTTGCGCCGATTACATGTCCAACTGCAGTGAAAATTACCCAACTACTATAGGCGATAAAAGCGACACCGAATGCAAAGGACGTGGCAATCTTGTCCTCTTTTCTCGTTGCGAGGACAGAAAAAGATTCATCTGTAATGCCAAAAGCATAAATTCCTTTTATCCATCTTTTTTCGCTCTGCATCTTTTCATTGAGTGCAGCCGTCATTAAGAAGTGGCGAATATTAAGGACAAATGTATTTAAAACGATTAAAATAGGGTCAACCCCTTTTGAAATTAGTGTTAAAGACATGTATTGTGATGCTCCCGCATAAACGAAAATACTCATCGCAGTAGCTTCCCATATGGATAACCCTGATGTTTTGGCCAGTAAGCCGAATGTTAAAGCGACTGGGAAATATCCGATTGCAATACTCAACCCAGATTTCAATCCTAAAACAAAATTATTATTCAATTATTTGTCACCACCTAAAAAATCATAATAGACAAATTATACTATAACCGAATAGTTTTATGAATATGAAATATGGGAATAGTATAAACATACATATCTTGGAGGAGAGCAACATGTTTGATTGGTTTTCAATGGATACATTTACAGGTTTGACGCAAGATTATAGGGCACTTGGGCCGATAATCGGTATCCTTTTGCCTTTTTTAGAAGCTTTTTTACCGTTTTTACCTTTAATTGTGTTTATAGTGGCGAATGTAACGGCCTATGGGTTGCTCTTTGGATTTTTACTTTCCTGGGCTGGTTCGGTACTTGGGGCATATACAGTCTTTTTAGTTATTCGAAAATATGGACGAGCGCGTGTGCTTGGTTTCATAACAAGACATGAAAAGATCCAAAAATTAATATTATGGGTAGAGAGGAACGGATTTGGGCCGCTTTTTTTACTCATTTGTTTTCCATTTACTCCCTCTGCACTTGTGAATATTGTTGCAGGTCTTTCCAATATGAAAAAGAAGACATATTTATGGACGGTTACCCTTGGAAAGCTCATTATGATTTTCATCGTTAGTTTTATTGGTTCGGATATTAAAGCACTTATTACCCAACCAATTCGAACGGCGATTGTGGTCTTGATTATTATCATCCTATGGTTTGTCGGAAAAAGGATAGAGAAACGGATCGAAAAAAAGGTAGAGGAAGATTTACATGGATTCAATAAAGATAGAAAAACGAGTAAAGAAAGGAGATAAGCTTGAGTAAAACGAAAAAGGAAATAATAGAATGGCTTATCGCTTTAGTCATTGGAATTGTAGTTGTTTTATTCGTTCGATCGTTTATAGCAACAAATTATGAAGTGGTTGGAGAGTCGATGATGCCAACACTTCATAACAATGATCACGTCATGATTAGTAAAGTATCACCGATTCATCGAATGGATATTGTTATTTTTCATAGCGATGAAAAAGAGGATTATGTAAAACGTGTTATTGGGTTGCCCGGAGATACGATTAGCTATGAAAACGATGAATTGTTCATTAACAATAAAAAAGTGGAAGAGCTGTTTTTAAGGTCATATGAACCTTATATGAATCCCGAATCAAATTTTACAGAGGATTTCGATTTACTTGAGCTGACTGGTAGTAAAACCGTTCCACCTGGTAAGTTATTCGTTTTAGGCGATAATCGGATATCCAGTTTAGATAGTCGTTATTTTCATTTTGTTGATAAAAAGCAAGTCATTGGAGAAGTAAAGCTAATCTACTGGCCAATTTCCGATATTACCATGAATTTTCGTTCCGAATAATTTCCTTCCCTATTGGATGTTTTGTACAATAGAGTAAAGGGGTTATTCGGATTTTTTCTATGTCTAGCTCCAGCACCTTGCCCCTCGGGGTCAAATGTGAAAAAGCTGTGGTGGCTGAGGAGCTGCCTACTGGGCCCGCACGATGCGGGTCATGTCTGCTTTGCCACAGGATGTGGCGCACTTTGCAGACCTACAACATCCCCATTTGCCTGTCGGAGGCCAGCACGATGCTGGTCATGCAGTCGTTGCGACACGATGTCGCGCATTTAGACTGTATTCCTCTAACAAGGCGCTTGCGCTTTTCAAGAAAGGAGTTTGGTTCTAATGTCATTACGAATCATTAGTGGAAGATCAGGAACAGGGAAGACTACAATGATGCAACAAGAAATCATACATACATTACAACAAAACCCACTTGGGGACCCGTTATTTTATATTGTGCCCGACCAAATGTCCTTCTCCAGTGAATATGACCTGGCTGCTGGAGCGGGTCTATCAGGGTTAATACGTGCGCAAGTGACGACATTTAAACGATTAGCTTGGCGTGTCTTACAAGAAACGGGCGGCATTGCCAAAGAAGAAATCAGTGGATTCGGATATCGCATGCTTATCCGAAGCTTACTGGAAGATCATAAAGATGAATTCACTCTATTTAATAGAGCCGCAACAAAACGCGGATTTACCGATCAAATAGAAGTACTCATGAAGGAATTCAGTCGATACTGTTTAGATCACGCCACAATGGCAAATGCCTTAAATCAATTAGAAGCGGTCCAAGCACCTAAAACACTAATCGATAAGTCAGAGGACCTTATGCTCATGCTCGATCTGATGGAGCAAAAACTAGGGACAAGTTATATTGACGGGGAGGGCTATCTAACTTTACTTGCCTTGAAAATAAAAGACTCTAGCTTGCTTGCAAAAACAGAACTCTATATCGATGGTTTCACATCCTTTACAACGAGAGAATTAGAAATTATTCAAGCGTTAATGAAGCAAGTAAAGCGACTTACAATCGCGCTGCCGATGGAGACACTTGCGGATGCACAAGATGAGCAGTCCTTGTTTTACCAGCCTGCAAATACTTGCGTCAGATTAATAGAAATGGCACAAGCGGAGCAAGTGGAAATAGAAGAAATGGTGAACCAAGGGGAGCAAAAACGATTTGTGTCGAGAGAACTTGCCCATATCGAAGCAAATTTTGATCAGCTACCACCGGAAGAGATAAAAACAGAAGGTAAATTGCGCATAACAGAAGCAGCCAATAAACGCGCAGAAATTCATGCCGTAGCAAGACAAATAAGAGAAATGATGCAAGAAAAAGAGATCCGTTATAATGAAATGGCCATTTTGCACCGGGATGCGGAAAGCTATGAGGGACTAATCGAAACGATTTTCCCGCAATATGATATTCCTGTCTTTATTAGTCAAAAAAAATCGATGCTGCATCATCCATTAATCGAGTTAAGTAGAACGGTTCTAGAAGTTATTAGAACTGGTTGGAAGTATGAACCGGTGTTTCGAGCGATTAAGACCGATTTATTTTTCCCCTTAAATGCTTCCAAAAGTAAGTGGAGAGAACGGACTGATCGACTTGAAAATTTTGTTCTGTCATTTGGTATTTATGGGGATAGATGGTTTGATAAGCGCAGATGGGTATATAAAAAATATCGCGGCTTGGAATTTTATTCGAAAGTGCAAACCGACGAGGAATTAAGTGTGCAAGCTGATTTGCATGGAGCCCGTGATATAGTCGTCGGGCCTTTAAAAATACTGGCGGACACCTTTGCAAAAAGTAAAACAGGCTTGGAAATCGCAACTGCAATATTTACGTTTATGGAGTCGCTCCAAGTTTATGAGAAACTGCAAGTATTGAAGCAGGCAGAAGAAGAAAGTGGTCAATTACTGCTTGCAACAGAGCATGAACAAGCTTGGAATGAGTGGGTGAATGTACTCGACCAATTCGTCTTAATGTTTGGCGAAAAAGAGATGACTGTCGAAGAAGCGGCGAAAATATTAGATGAAGGATATGATCAGCTAGCATTTTCACGAATCCCACCAACAATCGACCAAGTAACCGTTGCAAATGTCGATATTGCGCGTTTAACGAATATAAAAGCCGTGTTTGTTATCGGAGTAAATGACGGTGTATTTCCAAAACGAATGGATCATGAAGGCTTGCTGTCTGATACGGAACGTGAATGGTTTTCACAAGTAGGATTCGAGTTAGCGCCAACATCGAAAATGCGCTTGCTTGATGAAAATTATTTAGTATATAAAGCATTCGTGACTGCATCCCATTATTTAGCGGTTTCATATCCAATTGCAGATAGTGAAGGAAAAGCACTGCTCCCATCCATGTATATTAAAAAACTCCAACAAATGGTCACGGGTGTAGAGGTAGAGTTTGCCGTAATGGATCCAACTGATCACGTGGATATAGCACTCGATCTCCAATCCATTAGTCATCCAAGAACAACATTGCCATATGTTGTCATGCAGCTTCGAAAAGCAATAGAAACTGGGGAGTTACCAGAAGTTTGGCAGTCAGTCTATCATTATTATTTGGACGATCCATATTGGTCCACTATTTTAAAACGTGTGGTGAAACCTTTAATAGTTGGCAATGAAACAGAAAGACTCCCACAAGAAATAACATCCGCTTTATACGGAGAAACGATGATTTCCAGTGTTTCTCGTGTAGAACGATATTATAGCTGTCCATTTGCTCATTACGCGGCATATGGCTTGAAGTTAGAAGAACGAGCGGAATATCGCCTAGAAGCTCCGGCAATAGGGGATCTATTCCATGCTGCTTTGAAATGGATAGCAGACGAAACTGCAAGACTTGGTTTAACATGGGGTGATCTGTCCAGGGAGCAATGCGGGGCACTTGCAAAACAAGCAGTCGATCAAATTGTGCCAGTATTTGTGCATCAACTACTATTAAGTACCAATCGTTATCGATATATTCAGCGTAAATTAGAGCAAATTGTGGCATCCACCCTTTACGCACTAAGCAAACATTCTAAAGTATCTACTTTTGTACCAATCGCAATCGAAGCTGGTTTTGGTCCAGGGGAAGATCTACCTGCATTAGAAATTCCTTTAAAACGTGGACGAAAAATGCAATTACGTGGAAGAATCGACCGAGTAGATGCATCCAATGTAAATGGCAATCTATTCGTTCGGATTGTCGATTATAAATCTTCTCGTAAAGGCATTGATTTGAACGAAGTGTATTACGGACTGTCGCTTCAAATGCTCACTTATTTAGATGTTGCGATTGAAAATGCGGATATTTGGCTACATGAAAAGGCAGAGCCAGCAGGGGTTTTATACGTGCATATGCATAATCCTTTCATTAAGACGCAAAAGGAAATGAATGACGAAGAACTGCAAGAAGAGATTTATAAATCGTATAAGATGAATGGTTTATTACTAGATGATCCAGAAGTGATTATGGAAATGGACGAACAAATCGAAGGATTTTCCAAAATCATTCCAGTGCGAATGAATAAAGATGGGAACTTGTCCAAATCGTCTTCTAAAGTAGTAGAGCCGGAACAGATGAAACTTCTTCAATCGTTTGTCCGTAAAAGACATGAACAAGCTGGTAACGGGATGAATGCAGGAGATACGCGTGTTTATCCGTATCGCCTGAAAGACAAAATGCCATGTACCTATTGCGCCTATCGAAGTGTTTGCCAATTTGACCCACAAGATCCGGCGCAACCTGTACGTAATTTAAAAATAGAGCAACCAGATATAGTGACGGAAAAAATTCGAAAGGAGATCGGTACAGATGAACATTCCTAATATGCCAGAGGAGCTAACATGGACACCTGCTCAGTGGAAAGCCATTTGGGCAAGCGGTTCAGATGTTCTCGTATCCGCGGCAGCGGGCTCGGGGAAAACGGCTGTCCTCATCGACCGTCTCATCCAAAAAGTAATCGCCAAAGAAAATCCGATTAACGTCGATGAGTTATTAGTCGTAACATTTACAAATGCATCTGCCGCGGAAATGCGTCACCGAATGGGAGAAGCACTAGAAAAAGCAATCGCACTCGACCCCACCTCTACACATTTACGCAAGCAATTAAGCCTTTTAAGCAAGGCACAAATATCAACGCTTCATTCATTTTGCTTAAATATTGTCAAGCAATATTCCTATATGCTCACGATCGATCCTGGATTCCGTATTGCAAATGAAGCAGAAGCAGCACTTATTCGAGATGATATTTTAGCAGAAGTGTTAGAAGAAGCATATGAAGTAGAAAACCCGGAAGCCATGTATAGACTATCAGACAGTTTCACATCGGACAGGGACGATCAATCGATTGAGACGATGATTGAAAAGTTATATACCTATGCCAGGGTACATCCAGAACCGAAAAAGTGGTTACTGGCGATTCCTCAAGCATATATATTAGGGGAAGATATGACGATAGATGAACTTTCCTTTATCGAACCATTGAAACTTGCAATCATTCATCATTTGGAGGAAGCGATAGCAGTAGCCGAAGAAATTCGGAAGTTAGCCAATATGCCAAATGGTCCCGCTCCTCTTGCTGAGACTGCTATAAAAGATCAGGAAATGATTGGGGAAGCCATTCGCCTGATGAAGATGAGTTCTTGGCAAGATGCATTTCATTATTTTGGGAGTCTGTCATGGGTGAAAGCTGCTTCGATAAAAAAAGATTCCTGTGATGAAGCTTTGAAAAAACAAGCAACAGCTAAACGAACGAAAGTAAAGAAAATAATAAATGATTTAAAAGACAATTATTTCACGAGAACGCCCGAACGTTTACTCGAAGAAATGAGACTGATGGCCCCACAATTACAAACGTTAGTTGAACTTGCCATTACATATGGAGAACGATATACCGCTGTCAAAAACGATAAAGGGTTAGTCGATTTTTCAGACCTAGAGCATTATGCGCTAGACATATTAACCGAACGCGATGAACATGGGCAACTAGTGCCATCTGAAATTGCAAAAGAATACCAGGCAAGATTCAAAGAAGTGCTGACGGATGAATACCAAGATGTCAATTTGCTACAAGAAACGATTTTGCAATTAGTGAAAAGCGGCGACGAACGAACAGGTAATATGTTTATGGTTGGGGACGTCAAACAATCCATCTATCGTTTTCGCTTAGCAGAGCCGATGCTATTTCTAGGGAAATATCTTGCATTTAACGACATGCCAAAAGATGCTGGCGTGAAAATTGATCTGAATGCAAACTTCCGTAGCCGCAAAGAAGTGCTACATGCGACAAACTACATTTTCCAACAAATAATGGGGGAAAATGTAGGAGAAATAAATTACGACGAGGACGCTTCTTTAAAGCCGCAAGCACCATATAACGAAGCAATCGCACCAGTCGAGCTAGCCCTTTTATATGAAGTGGAAGATGGAAGCATAGAAGCATCAGAAGAAGACGACATGGTAAATGCCGAGGAAGAGTTAAAAAAATCACAAGCAGAAGCTCGATATATTATTTCTAAAATAAATGAAATGACGGATTCTGGAGCAACAGTATATGACCCTTGGAAAAAAGCAAGTCGCCCTGTTGCGTATAGCGATATGGTCATATTAATGCGCTCGATGACTTGGTCACAAGAAGTGACAGATCAATTTAAAGAAGCAGGTATTCCTTTATATGCAGAGCTATCAAAAGGGTATTTTGAAGCAATCGAAGTGCTTATCATGCTCCATACACTTCGAACAATTGATAACCCGTATCAAGATATATCACTAGCATCGGTGCTTCGTGCCCCTTTTGTAGGACTGACTGAATCAGAACTTGCAATCATTCGTCTTGCTGCACCGAAAGAGCCTTTTTATGAAGCGCTGAAAGTATTTGTAGCTACTGCTGGTGCTGGGATTTCAGCAGAAACTGCGGAGAAATTACAACGATTTTTGCTGCAGTTTGAGGATTGGCGGAATATGAGTAGAAGAGGTTCTCTTGCGGATTTGATTTGGCGAATTTATTTGGATACGCATTATTACGAAATGGTTGGTTCTATGCCAAATGGAATGCAAAAGCAAGCGAATTTACGCATTTTACATGATCGTGCGGTGGAATATGAAAAAACGTCTTTTCGTGGGTTGTTCCGCTTCTTACGATTTATCGAGCGGATGCGAAGACGAGGGGATGATTTAGGAGCCGCACGTGCGATGAGTGAGAAAGAAAATGTTGTGCGGCTTATGACGATTCATGCTTCCAAAGGATTGGAATTCCCAGTTGTATTTTTAGCAGGAATGGGCAGACCATTTAACCAAATGGATTTCAATGAACCATATTTATTTGACCAATCATTCGGACTTGCGGTCAAAGCCATCGATCCAGAAAAGCGAATATCGTTTACCTCTTTGCCGTTTTTATCCATGAAAGAAAAGAAACAAATGGAGTTAAAAGCGGAAGAAATGCGAGTCTTATACGTAGCGATGACGAGAGCGAAGGAATATTTATACCTCACAGCTTCTATTAAAGATTTGGCTAAGACACTGGCTAAATGGGAAGACGCGCAAGCACTTTTACCGGATGAAATGCTTCCGGAATATGTTCGCGCCAAAGCAAAAAGTTATTTAGACTGGATAGGACCAGCAATTGCAAGACATGCAGATTATGAGCAACTTGCAGAGGTCATCGAAGCAAATATTGTCGAAAGCGATTCGAAATGGCGAATTGTTGCAAAATGTGTCGCTGAGCTGAAACTGCAGACTGAAACAGAAGTGAAAGAAAAGAAATCTATCGACCAATTGATCGACGTGAAAAAAACGACTGTATTAGCTCAAGTGAAAGCACGTTTTGACACGGAATATCCTTTTGCGCTTTCCACACAGAAACGATCGAAACAAAGTGTTAGCGAAATGAAAAAAATACAGCTGCTGATGGCAAGAGAAGATGATGCCTATTTTGAGCAGGACAAACTTGAGAATGGTCAATCAAGAGTTGCCAAGCGTCCGTTCTTTTTACAACAAGAAGCGAAACTAACAGGAGCAGAAGTCGGAACAGCCGTCCATGCCTTCATGCAAAACGTCGATTTGAAGGAAGTAAAAACAGCCGAACAAGTACAGGCATTCGCAAATGAGCTTTACCAACGAGAGATTTTAACAAAAGCGGAGCAAGCAGCGATTAATCMAGAAAAAATAGTGCCGTTTTTCCATTCGGAAATTGCAGAAAGACTAGGTGCTGCAAAAGAAGTGATGCGAGAATTCCCATTTACCTATGCCATGGAAGATCAGGACGGGGATAAACAAATTATTCAAGGGGTTGTCGACTGTCTATTTTTGGAGGATGACGGACGCTGGGTTTTACTAGATTATAAAACAGATCGTGTTGGGCATTTCGTAAACAAAGAAGCATTATTACAAAAAGAAATGAAAAATCGTTATGCCATTCAATTATCTATTTACGCGCAAGCAATTGAATCCATTATGCAAGTGGAGATTAAAGAAAAGATACTTTATTTATTTGATATAAACAAAACGGTTTCGATATTAGGAGGCAATTAGGTTGTTGATTCGTCCAGTGGGGGAGAAAGAAAGAATTATTTCAATTGACGTGATGAGAGGATTTGCGCTACTAGGCATTTTTGTCGTCAATATGTTGTTTTTTCATAGTCCTTATATTTATGTAAATCCATATACTTGGTATCAAGTTCCAGGGGATTATGAAACGCATAAGGGCATTGACATTTTCGTGCAAGGGAGCGTATATCCGCTGTTTTCCATGCTTTTTGGCTACGGACTTGCCATGCAGTTTATGAAGTCGCAAGAGAAAGGTACTTCTTTTAGTAAGCTAGCCGTTCGTCGATTGTCCATATTACTAATAATCGGGTGTATTCATGCATTTCTTATTTGGTCTGGAGATATATTGATCACGTATGCCATTGCCGGGTTCTTTTTATTATTAATGATTCGTTTAAAGCCGTTGTGGTTAGTATTAATAAGTGCGCTATTATTTTTAATACCTAACGGACTGTTAACTGGGTTATTGTATTTAATGGGAAAATTGGAGCCAGATAGTTTAATTATTTTTACAGGTATTCAAAAGATTGAGTCATCGATTCTTGCTTATTCACTTGGTTCTTGGGGAGATATTTTCTCACAACGACTAGATGACTGGCTTTTTATGAACGGCAAAGGGGCAGTAGTCCTAATAATTTTAATCACTATTTTGCCATTTTTAATGCTCGGAGCAGCAGCGGCCAAGATAAAGTTAATCGAACGTGCTCGGGAATTGAAAGTCTTTTGGATTATCGCCATTATAGTAGGGCTCGGAGCTGGGACGGCTATTAAGTGGCTACCTTATCTCACAGAGCCAAATCTCCTTACGATGTCGGTACAAGATACATTTGGGGGACCACTTCAAGCAATCGCTTATGCAGGTATTCTCGCACTTGTGTGTACCATTCCGTTCATGCAAAAATTGCTTTCTCCAGTGGCAAAAGCCGGTCGTATGTCGATGACTATCTATTTGATGCAATCGATTATTGCAACAACCATTTTTTATGCATATGGTTTTGGCTTATACGGAAAAATCGATATTCGCACAGGAACGTGGATGGCAGTAGGTATTTACGTGCTTCAACTAGTCTTTGCGGAAATCTGGTTTATGAAATTTAAACAAGGACCTGTAGAAGTATTGTGGAGAAAACTGACTTATCAAAATAATTTGTCGAAAAAAGATGAAAATGAAGCCAACTTGTAATAGACTAAGAATAAGCTATTAAACTACTTGAAGGAGTGTCGAGACGATGAAGCTATTATCATACCGTTTAAATGATAAAATTTACTTCGGACCAAAAGTGAAAAAAGAAGAAGCAGTATGGGATGTATTAAGTATTCAAGAGACGCTTCAAGTGTTACCTAATTTCCCGTCTACTATCGTAGAAGGTGTTGGATTAGGTATGGATTTCATCGAACAAATTCGTAAACTAGTGGAAGCTGCTTTGAAAGATGAACATGCAAATACGTTTAAAAGACAATTCACTGAAATAGAATGGTTATCTCCAATACCTCGCACACCGAAAAATATAATGGCTGTTGGAAAAAATTATGCGGATCATGCAAAAGAAATGGGTGGCGTAGCGCAAGACTTTGTTGTGTTCACAAAGTCACCAACTTCTATAGCAGCAGATGAACAAACTCTTTCAGTTCATGCAGATAAAACAGATGCTTATGACTATGAAGGGGAATTAGCGATTGTCATTGGTAAAAAAGGAAAAGGCATTCCATCTAAACTTGCATATGATTACGTGTTCGGATATACGATAGCAAATGATCTAACGGCTAGAGATTTGCAATCAAAACATCAACAATATTTCTTAGGAAAAAGTTTAGAAGGCTCTTGCCCTATGGGTCCTTATATTGTGACAAAAGATGAATTGCCTCATCCGCAAGAACTTACGGTCGTAACAAAAGTAAACGATGAAATTCGCCAAAATGGTCAAACTTCTGACATGGTTTTTCCGGTTGAGCAAATCATAGCGGAAATTTCTAAATCGGTTACATTAGAGCCAGGAGATGTCATCCTAACTGGAACTCCTGCTGGTGTAGGAAAAGGATTCAATCCGCCTAAGTTTATAAAATCCGGCGATATTGTGAAGGTTTCCATTGAAGGAATCGGTACTTTGGTCAATAAATTTGAGTAATATATTTCATTTAATGGTAGAATATAAATGACAACTTTATTCTTCTTGGGAAAACCCAAGATGAAAAAAGTTAATGCCTCCGGCGGATGCCACAGATTTTTAAAGGAACCTATCGAGCTATCTCGATAAAATCTGGATGCAAATAAGCCAAGGCGAATTTGATTAAACTCTAGAGGTGAAAAAAATGGAATTTTTAGCATCGCCACATTTACACATTACAACTTGGGTAGTTGCGATCATTTTGTTCTTTGTAGCATTAGCAATAAGAAATCCAAAAGTAGTGCATATGATTTTACGATTATTTTATATTTTAATCATTATTACGGGAATCGCTTTATTTATGAAAGGCATGGATTACGGCCAAGGAATGCTGTACGGATTGAAATTCTTAGCGGGAATTTTAGTCATTGGAATGATGGAAATGTCTTTAGTGAAAAAGAAAAAAGGAAAACCTTTTACAATGTTTGTTGTATTATTTTTCATTTTCTTCTTCATCACACTTTTCCTAGGATTCAAATTACCAATGAACATCAATTTCTTAGCTTAAGCAAACGATGGGAATATCATTATTAATTTTTGTCCTTGTATTGATGATTATTTTTGTTGTTACTTCTATTATGATCTCGCGTATACAAGCGAAAATCTCAGAAGAAGATGCCTTACATCATCATATTCTTCCTAACACTAAACCACCAAAATGATTGGTGGTTTTTGTTATGAATGTTAGTTTTCCAACTAACGAAAATTGCTAGAATAATTCTAGCTTATGTCACAGTTTGGACGAATTATCGGCTGTTTTTAGGGCTTTCGTGCCGAAACGATGGCGATTACGAAAGAGCTTTGATAAAATAACAATGACCTGTTTTAATAAAAAATATGCTCTTTCCTAGATAGAGGAGGATTTACCTTGAAATTTAATAAGTGGCTAATGACTGGTATACTAGTCAGTGGACTTTGGATCACATCGACTCAACCAACTAATGCTGAAACAAGCGCTTCTATACATAACGAAAGTATTTACGATTTATATGTGGATCGTTATTTTAATAAAGTAATTTCCAATGACTACGATGTAAACGCAAAAGATCCAAATGCATTTGCTGGTGGTGACTTTTTAGGAATCATTGAGAAAATGGACCATATAAATGATATGGGATTTACAACAATCTCCATCGGACCGGTATTTGCAACCGAAACGTACGATGGGAAGCGCATTTTAGATTTTAATAAACTAGAAAAACGCTTCGGTACACCCGAAGAATTTCAGCAGCTAATAAGCGAAGCGCATAAACAGAATTTAAAGATTATGATTGAATTTCCGCTAAATGATTATAGCGTCAATCACGTATGGAATGCAGAAACAGACTGGATTCAGAGTACGGAAAATGATGTACTTACATTAGATTTAACAAATGCAGAGGTCCAACAAGCTCTTACAGATACATTGGTCGAGTTTGCAAATACATATGAAATCGATGGTGTGAAACTATCTACATTAGACGGAGCGCCAATTTCATTCATCAACGATTTAATCGCAAGCGTAAAAGAAGTGCGTGATCCCATGTATGTGATTGCACTCGAAGAATCCGATGCAAGTTTTGATGTAAAGTATTCAGATGATTTACTTGTGGATTTTAGAGATGCTTTCAAAAATACAGATTTATCAACAGAAAGCATTGTGTCAACCGCCGAGAATGATTTATTACTATTTGATGATTTAAAGACGGAGAGATTCACTTACTATAGTGCGCTGGAGAATATGTTCCCACCTACTCGCATCAAAACGGCACTAGGTGCAATGTTTACAATGCCTGGTGTACCATATATGACATATGGTACAGAAATTGCCATGAACGGACAAAATGCGCAGGAAAGCCATCAAGTCATGAATTTCCGTGTGGACGAAGAGCTAATCGAATATATTAAAGATATTAACTCCATTCGCAATAAATCCGAAACAATGCGCACGGGCGAAACAGAATTATTAGAAAATGAGAATGGCTATATCGTTTTTAAACGTTTTTCAGAGGACGAACAATTTATCGTCGTGATTAATAACACAAGTGAAACAAAGCGAATCGATTTAACGAGTGACGTAGTTGGTGAAGATAAAGAGCTACGCGGCTTGTTCGAATCGGATATTGTTCGAGCAGATGATAATGGGGAATATAGATTAGTATTAGATCGGGAAATTGTAGAAGTGTATCAAATAACAGATCGTACCGGATTAAATAAAGGTTATATTTTTGCAATGGTATTATCGTATGTATTGTTCCTTGGCTTTTTAGTAATCGTGTGGAGAAAAGGAAAGCAACGAAGAAACGAAGAGGCTAACAAATAATAAAAAAACTGCTGTACTAAGTCCATTTGCTTTGGACATAGGCAGCAGTTTTTTATCTTTTAATCTACTTTATTTAAAAAGAATAATGCCAATGTGCCGGGTCCCGTATGCGCAGCAATTGTAGACCCAATCATGTAAATTTCAATACTTTTCGGATGAAACTTTTCTTCAATCATTTGTTTTAGGGCAAGCGCTGTTTCTTCATCGTCCCCGTGGCTAATCGCAACGATTTGCTCGTCCAGACGTTGGCCGCGTTCTTCCATCACATCAATCATTCGCTTGATCACTTTTTTACGCCCACGAATTTTTTCAATAGGCACTAGTTTCCCATCTTCCACATGAAGAAGGGGCTTAATATTAAGCAAACCGCCGATAAAAGCACTGGCTTTGGAAACTCTACCGCCCTGTGCTAAATAATCCAAATCTTCCACGGTAAAGAGATGTTCCATATGCTCGGCTTGAAATCTAATTTTTTCTTCCATCGTTTGTAAATCAAGACCTAGTTCTTTTAAACGAACTGCCTCTTTTACAAGCAACCCATAACCTAAAGATGCACATTTAGAGTCAATAATTGTTAACTTTAAATCGGGATAGGTTTCCATTACCTGTTCACGCATCATTACTGCAGTGCTATACGTTCCGGAAAGCGCGGAAGAAAAGGCAATATACAATCCTTCTTCTCCGGATTTAGCTAATTCCTCAAACACTCGCAAAAAGTTTTCCGGTGAAGCTTGTGAAGTCTTTGGATGGGCACCTTTTCGAATCTCCTCATACACCTGTTTCGAATCAATTCCAACAATGTCTTCGTATTCTTGCTCCCCAATATGCACTCGCAGTGGGAATAATTCTACTTGGTGTGTTTCATAAAATGATTTAGGTAAATCACTGGCACTATCCGCAAATAGTTTCATCTTTTATCCCCCTATACTTTGTTTTAACTTTAATCTCTCTATTAAGAAATCAGCAATACCATCTTCATTGTTTGTTTTCGTTATTTCGTTGGCAATATTTTGCAATGGTTTGATGGCATTTCCCATGGCAACCCCAACTCCCGCATACTCAATCATTTCCAAATCATTGTCTTCATCCCCGAATGCGATAATTCGATCTTGCGGTATGTTCAAATAAGAGGAAACATGAGATAGGCCAACCGCTTTATTTAACCCGTGGCGAACAATTTCGATCACATCCCACGGCGCACCCCATCTACGATGATCAATCACTTCAGCGTGGACATCACGTAAATGTTTGCGCACTAAATCGACCGAATCATCTTCTGCATGAATAAGTAAACTGGTAGGGTCTTTTTTTAAGAATGTACGTAAATCACCAGTCGTAATGCTCGGATTACCTAATGCAAATGCGGACATCATTTGTTCATCATGATAATGGAGATAGACATCATCGAGCACTTCGGCAAGCATATTTTTAATAGAGTATTCCTCGACAGCTTCCACTACTTCTTTTACAACTTTCAATTCGATTGGTTTATGTACAGTTTGCCACGACGAATTCATAGGATGGTGTACAAAGGCTCCATTAAAATTGACAATTGGTGTAGTTAAACCAAGCTCTTTATAATACATTTCACTCGATCTATACGGTCTTCCAGTTGCTATCATGACTTCATGTCCTTCTTCTTTCGCTTGAAGAAGTGTATTTTTCGTCTTGTTTGAAATAACCTTTTCATCTGTTAATAAAGTTCCATCTAAATCTAATACGATTAAATGACGTTGCAATTGAAAAACTCCCTTCTATTCTTATATAAAGTGTATCGTGTTCACTGAAGAAGGTCAAAATGTATAGTTTAAGCTTTTTGTAAATATTGAATTGCTTTGTTAAAATAATAATATAAACAAAAAGGCGGGGGAAGTAAATGATTGTACAACAAGAATCATGGCGGAATATTCCTATATTACATATTTTTTATGAAGAAACGCAAAATAATGCACCAATCGTTCTTTTTCTACACGGTTTTGAAAGTGCTAAAGAACATAATCTCCATTATGCCTATCAACTAGTGCACGATGGATGTCGTGTCATTTTACCGGATGCCCACCTGCACGGAGAACGAGATGAGCAATTGGACCAAGTCGAGATCAGTCTGCGTTTTTGGGAAACGGTATTAACTTCCATAGAAGAAGTAGGCATTTTAAAAGAAGAACTAGTAAAACGCGGCTATCTAATGAATCAGAAAATCGGGATTGCCGGTACGTCGATGGGCGGTATTACAACACTTGGCTGCTTAACTGCATATTCTTGGATAGATGCTGCAGTTATTCTAATGGGAACACCAGGTTATGTGGAGCTGGCGAAAGCACAGATGGAACAAATAGAACAAAAAGGCTTTCAAATACCATTAAATGCAGAAGAACGAAAAAATATGCTCGACACGTTAGCTACGTTCGACGCATCAAACCAAATGGAAAAACTAAAAGATAAGCCACTATTTTTCTGGCACGGGGAAAAGGATCCAGTGGTACCTTTTACACCTACCGCACAATTTATTAAAACATTCGAAGAAGAATATGGGAATCAATCGATTGAATTTATAAAAGAAAAGTCAGCAGGACATGCCGTATCACGCAAAGGAATGTTAGCAGCAACCAAATGGATTGCAAACAGTTTGGCATAAGCAGACTAGTTTGTTATGATGAATGAAAGCAATAAAGGAGGATTTTAAATGGATCAAGATATGAAAGACAGCATGATGGCTGCACTCGAAAATGTGATTGACCCTGAGTTAGGCGTTGATATTGTCAATTTAGGTTTAGTATATGATGTAGATTTAACGGATGAAGGTACGGCAAACGTTACAATGACGCTAACTTCCATCGGTTGCCCAATGGGACCAATGATTGTAGACCAAGTGAAAACGGCACTTGGAGAATTACCAGAAGTAAAAGAAACTGAAGTAAACATCGTCTTCAATCCACCATGGTCAAGAGAAAATATGTCAAGATACGCAAAAATTGCTCTTGGTATTAGATAAATAGAAAAACGCAAAGCATTTAGTAGATTGCTTTGCGTTTTTTTGCGTGAAAACTGCATCGTTTGAGGGAATAAATGGAAAAGGGCACCCAAATCGAGTTGAAAGCAACCAGTTTCGTAGGAAGAGCAACCAATTCACCACCGAAAGCAACCAGCTAGGAAGTGAAAGCAACCAATTGTCCAGGGAGAGCAACCAATTTCAATATAACAAGTACTGTTCAAGTGAGATAACCAGCAAGATGTAGCCTAGGAGGAAATAAGTGGCAATGGGAACCCAAATCGGGTTGAAGGCAACCAGTTTGATAGGGAGAGCAACCAATCAACCACCGAAAGCAACCAGCTCGGTGGTGAAAGCAACCAATTGTCCAGTGAGAGCAACCAATTTCAATATAACAAGTACTGTTCAAGTGAGATTACCAGCAAGATGTAGCCTAGGAGGAAATAAGTGGCAATGGGAACCCAAATCGAGTTGAAAGCAACCAGTTTCGTAGGAAGAGCAACCAATTCACCGCCGAAAGCAACCAGCCCGGAAGTGAAAGCAACCAATTGTCCAGTGAGAGCAACCAACCCCAAAACAAAAAGCACTCCTCAAATGCCAAAGCATGAAKAATGCCAAAACTAATCTATACGACAAATATGTAATGGACAATTGTCGCATTCTATTTCGGTGCGTAAAAACTCCAAATCATGGATTGTAAAAATGCCTTTATCAAAAGAAATGACAGCAAGCTTTTTCAAATCATTCAGCATTCGATTGATTACTTCTCTACTTGTTGCACAAAAGTTCGCTAATTCTTGATTGGTCAAAGCATAATCGATCATTATACTTCCATCTGCTTGTTTCATGCCGTACGTATTCGTCAAACGTATTAAGGTTGAATAGAGTGCCCCTTTTTTTCCATGTAATAATAAATCTCGGAAGCGAGTTTCATTTTTCAGGTTATGTGTTTGGATAATCTTCATCCATTCCATCATTAACTGTGGGGAGGAAGTAAGATGTTTCTCTAACAGATTTTGAGGGAAGGTTATTAAATGTACCGGTTCATTTGCATGCGCCGAAACCGAATGATACATGACTTCGCAAAAGACAGAAGTTTCACCTATATACGTATTGGGACCAGCAATTCGAATGGTTAAAACTTGACCACTTTCTGTATCTTTACTAATACGAACGGAACCGGACTGGATAAGGTAGACATCCTCTGAACGTTCGCCCTCTTCGAAAACTGGCTTATTTTTTCCAATTTTTATTATAGAACCATATCGTTCGAATAATGTATTAATTCCAATAAAAGAAGAATCCTCGCTCATAAATCTCACAACCTTTCCTTCTATATCGACATGATATCATAATTGTACAGTTATACGCCGGTAAAATCAGTTTTCTTTACAAATTCCATGAAATGATATTATAATTACATTAGTCAAAGAAGGTCAAACAATTTCAAGAAGGAGATGTTTGGTTATGCAAATGAAACAACAAGATGAAAAAACGCCTTTAGAAACGTACGGACGTAACCTAGTTACTGCAGTGAAGGAAGGAAAAATGGATCCAGTTATTGGACGAGACCAAGAAATAAGAGACGTTATTCGAATATTATCTAGAAAAACGAAAAATAATCCAGTGTTAATAGGAGAACCAGGTGTTGGGAAAACGGCAATTGTAGAAGGACTCGCACAACGTATTGTCCGAAAAGATGTACCAGAAGGATTAAAAGAAAAAGAAATTTTTGAGCTAGATATGAGCTCCCTTATTGCTGGTGCGAAATATCGCGGAGAATTTGAAGAGCGTTTGCAAGCTGTCTTAAAGCAAGTAAAAGATAGTGAAGGGCAAATTATTTTATTCATCGACGAAATTCATACAATTGTCGGGGCTGGTAAAACGGACGGTGCCATGGATGCCGGTAATATGTTAAAACCGATGCTTGCCCGCGGTGAACTGCATTGTATCGGAGCTACGACATTAGATGAATATCGCATGTATATCGAAAAAGATCCAGCGCTTGAAAGACGATTCCAACAAGTATTAGTTCGCGAACCATCTGTAGAGGATACAGTATCTATTTTACGTGGATTAAAAGAACGTTTTGAATTGCATCATGGTGTGCGTATTCATGACCGTGCAATCGTAGCTGCGGCGGAACTATCGAATCGATATATTACGGAACGTTTTTTACCAGATAAAGCAATTGACCTTGTAGATGAAGCTTGCGCCATGATTCGAACAGAAATTGATTCAATGCCACAAGAGCTAGATGAAGTAACGAGAAAAATGATGCAATTACAAATTGAAGAGCAAGCGCTGATGAAAGAAAAAGATGCTGCAAGTCAAAAACGCTTAGAAATTTTGCGTGAAGACTTAAAAGAACTGGAACAATCTTCAAGTGAAATGCGTAACAAATGGACGGAAGAAAAAGAGTCCATTCAATTTATTCAACAAAAACGAGAAGAATTGGACCGTTATCGTAGAGAATTAGAAGAAGCGGAAAATAAATATGATTTAAACAAAGCGGCAGAACTCCGCCATGGGAAAATTCCGACATTAGAAAAGGAATTACATGCATACGAGGAACAAGTAAATGAAGACTCAAGCACTAGATTACTACGAGAAGAAGTAACAGCAGAAGAAATTGCTTCGATCGTTTCTAGATGGACAGGAATTCCGGTGACGAAGCTTGTAGAAGGAGAACGTGAAAAACTGCTCCGTTTAAATGAAACGCTAGCTGAAAGAGTAGTAGGTCAAGACAAAGCTGTTCAATTAGTAACAGAAGCAGTTTGGCGTGCAAGAGCAGGCATCAAAGATCCACATAAACCAATCGGTTCCTTCTTATTTTTAGGGCCAACTGGTGTAGGGAAAACGGAGCTTGCAAAATCACTTGCTGCTAACTTATTTGATTCGGAAGAGCATTTTATCCGTATCGATATGTCGGAATATATGGAAAAACATAGTGTTTCACGACTGGTTGGTGCACCTCCTGGCTACATTGGCTACGAAGAGGGTGGACAATTAACCGAAGCGGTGCGTAGAAATCCATACTCGGTTGTTCTACTGGACGAGATTGAAAAAGCACATCCAGATGTTGCGAATATTTTATTGCAATTAATGGATGATGGACGAATTACAGATAGCCAGGGACGAATCGTAAACTTTACAAATACGATTGTAATTTTAACTTCCAATATTGGCTCACAATTTTTAGCAAATACAACAGGTGTGGTTGGTGAAGAGGAAGAAGCATTGGTAATGGCTGCCTTGCGAGAACATTTCAAACCAGAATTATTAAATCGGATGGATGATATTATTATGTTCCATTCACTCACTACACATCATTTTGAGAAAATTGCAGAAAAGTATGTAAAACAGCTGCAAAATCGTTTGCTTGAGCAAGAAATCAAGTTACAAGTGGACGACTCGGTCATTAAGTGGATTGTAAAAGAAGGTACAGACGCCGCATTTGGTGCAAGACCATTGAAACGTTTCATCCAACGGCATTTAGAAACAGCAGTAGCAAAACTGTTGATCGGCGGTACAGTACTTCCAGGTGGAACAGTAGTTGCCTCGCTAGAAGATGGGGAATTACTGATTAAGTAATAAAGGCCGCAACGTATCGGGGAATCGCAAGATAGGGTATGCAAATCGCAAGATGATGTCTTCCTTCTTGCCTGTGTTTCTTAAAAGTTCAAAAGCAAAAATAAAACAGCTCCTAGTTGCAGGAGCTGTTTTTTAGTGTTGTTCTTTCGGAAGTGGATCGTTTGGAATGATAGCAGCAATGATAAAAATCAAAATTGCAACTGGTATTGACATAATTAGTCCATTTTTAAATATAAAAGGTACAGCTTGTACGGAACTAACTACATAATTTAACATGGAAACTAAAATAACCGACCATACTATTGTCATAATATATTTCATATAATTTCACCTCAAGAACTAATTTTTACTATATGTATCATACCATAACAAAAGACTTTGCAAAAGAATATTTAAAGAAGGAAACTCTGTTGTTGAAAAATGTACATAAATTCGTTATTATTATCACCAGGTACTAATAATAGATTATAAGAAAAGGGGAACTTTCATGAATGCAGGAATTATTGGGTTAGGCACATACGCACCTGAAAAAGTATTGACAAATGAAGACCTTGAAAAAATGGTAGATACATCAGACGAATGGATACGTACAAGAACTGGTATAGAAGAAAGAAGAATTGCAGGAGATGACCAAAATACATCACATTTAGCGTTTGAAGCTGCTAAAGAAGCGATTAAAGATGCAGGCATTACTCCTGATCAAATCGGACTTATTTTAGTAGCTACTGTAACACCGGATTATGCGTTTCCAAGCGTTTCCACTATGCTGCAAGATCAGCTTGGCGCGACAAACGCAGCTGCAATGGATATTTCAGCAGCTTGTGCTGGATTTATGTATGGATTAGTGACTGCAAAACAATTTGTAGAGTCTGACACTTATTCTCATGTACTTGTAGTAGGTGTAGAAAAGCTTTCGAAAATTACAAATTGGGAAGACCGTAATACTGCAGTATTATTCGGAGACGGTGCGGGGGCTGCAATTGTAAGTAAAGTTTCAGAAGGTCGTGGCATATTATCATTTGAACTAGGAGCTGCTGGTAGCGGCGGTAAACACTTATTACAAAACGGTCCATATTTAGAGATGAATGGTCGCGAAGTATTTAAATTTGCTGTTAGACAAATGGGTGAGTCAGCTGTAAATGTAATTGAAAAAGCGGGACTTTCTAAAGAAGATATCGATATGTTAATCCCACACCAAGCGAATATTCGCATTATGGATGCTTCTAGAGAAAGATTAGGACTACCAGAAGAAAAAATGTCTAAAACAATTCATAAATACGGGAACACATCATCTGCATCTATCCCACTTTCCTTAAAAGAGGAAGTAGTAAATGGCAAAGTAAAAGATGATGATATCCTTGTTATGGTAGGCTTTGGTGGCGGCTTAACTTGGGGTGCCATAACGTTAAAATGGGGAAGATAATTAAAGAACTTCGAAAGGATGAAAATGTATGACTAAACGTAGAGTTGTAGTAACAGGAATAGGCGCTGTTACCCCACTTGGCAATGATATAGAGACAACTTGGTCTGGTATTAAAGAAGGTAAGTCAGGCGTAGGGATGCTTACAAGGTTAGATGCAAGTCAGTTCGCAGCAAAAGTTGCAGCGGAAGTAAAAGACTTTGACATAGAGAAATATATTGAGAGAAAAGAAGCGCGTAAAATGGATCGCTTCACGCATTATGCATTAGCTGCTTCGATTATGGCAGTGGAAGATGCTAATTTGACAATTACAGAAGAAATAGGTCTTCGAACAGGTGTCTGGATCGGTTCTGGTATTGGTGGAATGGAAACATATGAAAACCAATTCCGTACATTTTTGGAAAAAGGCGCGCGTCGTGTAAGTCCGTTTTTTGTACCAATGATGATTCCAGATATGGCTGCCGGTCAAGTATCTATTCATTTTGGAGCAAAAGCGATCAATTCATGTTCGGTTACTGCATGTGCATCTGGAACAAACTCTATTGGGGATGCATTTAAAGTAATTGAACGTGGGGATGCAGATGTAATGATTACGGGGGGAGCAGAGTCTCCAATCACTCACATGTCTGTTGCAGGATTTTGCTCTAGCACCGCACTATCATTGAATACAGATCCACAGACTGCATCTAGACCATTTGATGCAAACCGTGATGGATTTGTCATAGGTGAAGGTGCAGGAATTATTATTCTAGAAGAATATGAACACGCAGTTGCTCGTGGAGCGAAAATTTATGCAGAAATAATTGGATATGGCGCTACAGGCGATGCACATCATATAACAGCTCCGGCTCCTGGTGGGGAAGGCGCTGCTCGTGCAATGCAACAAGCAATTGACGATGCAGGTATAAGCCCAGAGCAAGTTGATTATATTAATGCGCACGGAACAAGTACTCCGTATAATGACCAGTTTGAAACAATGGCCGTGAAATCTGTTTTTACGGAACATGCGTATAAACTTGCCATGAGTTCTACTAAATCGATGACGGGTCACTTATTAGGAGCAGCTGGCGGAGTTGAAGCAATCTTTACAGTGCTTGCATTAAAAGAAGGTATTTTACCACCAACGATTAATTTAGAAACACCGGATCCAGAATGCGATTTAGATTATGTACCAAATGTTGCGAGAACAGCAGACCTTGAATATGCCATGAGTAATTCACTAGGATTTGGCGGACATAACGCAAGTATTTTATTTAAAAAATTATAAAACAATAGGAGAGGGGCGCTACGCTTTGCGGGCGCCCCTCTCCTATTGTTAAATGTATCCAAAGGTAAATTTAAGCTTACTGTTTTCATATAGGGATACTGCGATGTAGTGCGTTGACTAAAGTGTCCGATGTGATTTTCGCTACAGCCGTACGCTTTCCGCCGGGTGAGCGATGAGCCATCCCCGCCGCCCTCAGGCGTACGTTGGGATGTCTCATTAGCCCACTCATCCGGCAGGAGTCGACTGCTGTAGCGAAAATCAAAAGAAATTACCCAATTATCAATATCATCCCGTTAAAAAACAAAATTTCAACCGGTTTTTCCATTGGATTCATCCAATAAATGGCTTAGGGCAACGAACCGATCACTGAGAGCAACCAGTTCTACTACGAAAGCAACTAAATCAGCACGAGAACAACCAAATTACTCGTGAAAGCAACCAATTCTCAAAATGGCTCTTTACTTGATGTGAGACAACTATAATTCCGACCTATTATAGGAATTATATGTCTTAAAGCCCATCGAACACGCCTGGCCGGCATCTACTCGAATAGTTTGTCGTGTTCAGCTATCTTATTGTCGCGTTCGCAGTGGATATTGTCTCGTTCAACCATTTATTGTTAATATGGGATTTCAATAATTTAGCAATTTCCATTGATTTTCGCTGCAGGCGGCGACTCCACCGGATTAAGTGAGCATGATGAGACTTCACATCGTACGCGCTAGCGTCGGTGAAGGCTCATCGCTCACCCCGTGGAAAGCGTCCGCCCTACAGCGAAAATCACAGCGGACACTTTACGTCGCAGTATCCCTAAAAAGCGAACTAAATCTTAAAAAAACTATCAGGAATAAAGTTGAAAATTATCAATCAAAAACACAAAAGCATTTCCAAGTAAATATTTGGAAATGCTTTTTTATGTGCATAATATTTTGTTGAGTTGAAGTGCTAGTTTGCTAGTGTTATAGCGTGTTGATGAATATTTTTTTGAAATAATATGTCGAAAAATGATGTCTCGTTCATTTTGTTAAAAAAATTTTAAATAATCTACAACAAGAGTAAATCGTTGAAAACACTGCATTTTCACCTAATTACCAATTTTCTAAAAAGAGTAAATAAAGGGAACTAACAAAAAATAATATTGCGATTGTAAAGAGATTGTAATAGACTTTGTAATTAAGATAACAAAACTGAAAAGTATAACAATTTAATAGTTGAGTAGTTTCCAATGTTTGGAGAAAATGATCGATGGCATGAAAGGAGAAATACTTTGAACAGCACAGAGCAACTTTTATCGATTAATAACTTACATACTGGTTTCCGGATTAAGGATACATATTATGATGCGGTCGATGGCGTATCGATTTCACTAAAGAAAAACGAAATACTTGCCATTGTTGGTGAGTCTGGGTGTGGAAAGTCAACACTAGCAACTTCTATCATTGGACTTCATGATCATAACAAGACGAGAGTAGAAGGAGAAATCATTTATAAAGGTAAGAATCTCGCAAAGTTGGATGAAGAGAAGTTTAACAAAATTCGTGGTGAAGAAATCGGTATGATTTTCCAAGACCCATTATCTGCATTAAATCCGTTAATGCGTATTGGCGATCAAATTGAGGAAGGGTTAGCCTTTCATACAAAAATGTCTAAAGAAGAGCGGGACAAACGTGTTTTAGAGTTGTTAACACAAGTTGGAATTTCCAATCCGTCGCGAATTGCCAAACAATTTCCACATCAATTGTCCGGTGGGATGCGTCAACGGGTTATTATCGCAATCGCTATATCTTGTAAGCCGAATATAATCATTGCAGACGAACCGACAACAGCACTTGATGTAACGATTCAAGCGCAAATTTTGGATTTATTAAAAGATTTGCAAGCAGAAACTGGAGCAGGAATTGTTTTAATAACACATGACTTAGGTGTTGTAGCAGAAGTTGCCGACCGAGTTGCCGTTATGTATGCGGGTCAAATTATTGAAGAAGCACCAGTAGATGAACTATTCGCAAATCCGATGCATCCATATACACGTTCTTTATTCAACTCGATTCCACAAATGAATAGCGAGGATGAGAAACTACAAGTAATTCAAGGAATCGTTCCATCTTTAACAAATTTGCCAAGAACAGGCTGCAGATTTTCAGCGCGTATCCCGTGGATTACAGAGAAAATGCATGAAGAAAATCCGACGATGCACGAAATTTCTCCAGGTCATCTAGTACGATGTACTTGCTGGCAACACTTTCATTTCGAAAGTGAAGAAGGAGGAATGGCAAGATGAGTTTTATGCAAATAAATGACTTAAAAGTATATTATCCAATTCGTGGTGGCTTTTTCAATACAGTGGTAGACCAAGTAACGGCGGTAGATGGTATCTCCTTAGAATTTGAAAAAGGGAAGGCATATGGCTTAGTTGGTGAATCGGGCTGTGGAAAATCGACGACTGGTAAATCGATTATTGGTTTAGAAAAAATTACTTCTGGAAGTATTATTTACGAAGGGAAAAACGTAACACATAATCGTAGGGGTCACGGCTCTTCCTACAATCGGGATATACAAATGATTTTCCAAGATGCAAATTCTAGTTTGAACCCTCGTAAAAGGGTGCAAGACATTATTGCTGAACCGATTCGAAATTTTTTGAAACTTTCACCTGATGAAGAAAAACGAAGAATTAATGAATTGCTCGCAATTGTAGGGATGAATGAAGATGCCAAATTGAAATATCCGCATGAGTTCTCAGGCGGTCAAAAACAACGTATTGGTATTGCTCGAGCAATCGCTTGTAACCCAAAGCTTATTATTGCGGATGAACCAGTATCGGCTCTAGATCTTTCCGTTCAAGCACAAGTATTGAATTTCATGAAAGATATCCAGCAAGAATTTGGACTAAGTTATTTATTTATCTCTCATGATTTAGGGGTAGTGAAGCATATGTGTGATCATATATCGATCATGTACAAAGGACGTTTTGTTGAATCAGGCAATCGCCAAGATATTTATACAAATCCACAACATATTTACACAAAACGATTACTATCAGCAATTCCGGATGTGAATCCAGTAGGGCGTGCAGAGCGAAAAAAGGAACGAATCGAAGTAGAAGCAAACTATGCTGCAAATCATAAAAACTACTATGATGAAAACGGAAGAGTATATGATTTGAAATCCATTTCTAATACACATCAAGTAGCGATAATCACTAGTAATAAGGGGGTTATCTAAGATGTGGAAAACGATATTAAGACGAGTATTAGTTATGATTCCCCAGTTATTCGTGTTAAGTTTACTTATTTTCATCATGGCTAAGGCTATGCCAGGGGATCCATTTACTGGATTGATAACACCGGAAACAGATCCAAATAGATTAGAGGAACTACGTCAAGCTGCTGGATTTTATGATCCATGGTATGTGCAATATTATAATTGGATAGTAAATGCGGTACAAGGTGACTTTGGAAAAAGCTATACATATAAAGTGCCTGTAGCAGATTTAATCGGAGATCGAGCATTGAATACATTTTGGCTTTCTTTATTAAGTGTAGTGCTACTTTATGCGATTGCTATTCCCTTGGGAGTTCTAGCGGGACGTTTTCAAGATACTTTTTTAGATAAAACAATCGTTTTGTATAGTTTTATTACTTATGCTATTCCAACATTTGTTTTAGGATTACTTTTATTATTCTTTTTTGGATATCAATTAAATTGGTTTCCTACAACTGGAACAGTGGATATCGCGCATGAAAAAGGTTCGATTGGATATATTTGGAGCAAAATTTATCATATGCTTTTACCAGCCATCACCTATGCTATTTTAGGTACGACAGGAGTTATTCAGTATTTACGCTCCGAAATTATCGATTCAAAATCGATGGATTACGTTCGTACTGCTAGAAGTAAAGGTATTCCGGTTCGTAAGGTATATAGCAGACATATTTTTAGGAATTCGTTATTGCCAATAGCTGCTTTCCTCGGTTTTACAATAACTGGATTACTTGGTGGATCCATTTTCATCGAAACAATTTTCGGTTATCCGGGAATGGGGCAGTTGTTTGTTCAATCTCTTTCATCACGAGACTATAGTGTCATTACAGCATTAGTTATGCTTTTCGGCTTCTTAACATTAATGGGTAGTCTATTGTCCGATATCATCATGAGTATTGTAGATCCTCGTATTAGGATAGATTGACCAAAATAAAGGTTAAGGAGAGAGAAGAAGATGAATGAACAATTAGAAAATGTAAATAATCATGCCGACAAAGTAAATAGCTCTCCGCCTACTGGTTTTCAAGTAATTGCGCGAGAGTTTAAAAAAGATAAATTAGCAATGTTTTCTCTTATTGGATTAGTCATTGTTATTCTAGGTATTTATATTTGGGCAATGTTTATTGATCAAGAAACAATGATGAAAGTAAGTCTTCGAGATAAGTTTTCTGAGCCGGGGGAAAAATTTCTCCTTGGTGCCGACCAAGGTGGACGTTCCATTTTAGGTCAACTAGTACTTGGTGCGAGAAATTCGATAACTATTGCAATATCAGTAACGGTTATAACAGGGATTATTGGAATTGCTATAGGTCTAATCACAGGTTATTTTGGTGGCTGGATTGATAATGTTTTTATGAGAATAATCGATTTCTTTATAACGATACCATCTTTAATGATCATTATTGTTTTCGTTACTGTTGTACCGAAATATACAGTACCAACCTTTGTATTTATTATGAGTGCCTTTTTATGGATGGGAACAGCACGTCTTGTTCGAAGTAAATCACTTACAGAGAGTAGACGAGATTATGTCAATGCCTCTAAAACAATGGGTACAAGGGATATAACCATCATTTTTAAAGAAGTGATGCCAAATATAAGTTCCCTATTAATCGTAGAGTTGACACTAAACTTTGCAGGGAATGTGGGACTTGAAACAGGATTATCTTATTTAGGTTTCGGATTACCTCAATCCACACCGAGTTTAGGAACACTTGTAAGTTATGCGAACAATCCATTAATCCTAGAAGATAAGTGGTGGGTATGGCTGCCGGCTTCTTTACTAATATTAGTATTGATGCTTGCAATTAACTATGTTGGTCAAGCAATTCGCAGATCCGCGGATGCTAGACAGCGTCTTGGATAATATGTTGGTATTAAACGTTTATCGTTTGATATATATATCAGATAGAAAAGGGAGGAAATAAAATGAATAAGAAGCTTTGGTCACTACTTGCAGTACTTTTAACATTCATGCTAGTACTTGGTGCGTGTAACAGTGAAGACGATAAGAGTTCTGAAGGAGCAACAGAGACAGAAGGAACTACAGAAACAGCTACTGAAGAAGGTGCAGAGGAAGAAGCGGAAGAACCAGCAGTAGATACTGAAGGTTTATTTCCTTTAACTGTTGACAATGAAGGAGAAGCTATTGAAGGTGGAACTTTAAAAGTTGCACTTGGAACAGATACACCATTCAAAGGGGTATTCTCTTGGTCATTATATGACGATGCTTACGATGCTGAGATTATGAATTATGCATCAAACGTAATTTTTGGAACTGATGGTGACTTCCTTGTCAATGATAAAGGAATTGCAACACTAGAAGTAGATCAAGATAACAATAAAGTACTTGTGAAAATTCCAGCGGATGTTAAATGGTCTGACGGGGAACCACTTAAAGTGGAAGACTTAATTTATCCATACTTAATTATTGGTCATCCGGACTATGAGGGTATTCGTTATGATGGAGATTTTCAAAATATCGTTGGTGCAGTTGAGTATCATGATGGAGCAGCTGACACGATTTCTGGTTTGAAAAAAGTGGATGAAACTACTTTAGAAATTTCATTCAAAAAATTATCACCTGCAATCTTCTCAATAGGAGATGGACTATGGGGATATGCAGAACCTAGCCATACTTTAAAGGACGTTCCAATTGGACAATTATTAGAATCTGACCCAGTACGTAAAAATCCGGTTACATTAGGTGCGTTCAAATTTGAGAAAATTGTACCAGGTGAATCTGTACAATTCGCACGAAATGAACATTATTGGAAAGGCGCTTCAAAGCTTGATGGAGTGTTATTAAAAGTAGTGCCTTCAACATCAATTGCGAAGGCAATCGAATCAGGTGAATATGATATGACTGCTGGTAAATTACCTGCAACGACATATCCACAAGTGAAAGATTTACAAAATATTACGATTTTAGCTCAACCAGAACTATCTTATTCTTACTTGGGCTTTAAACTTGGTAAATATGATACGGCGCAAGGAATTTCGATTATGGATCCAAATGCGAAGATGGCTGATGTAAAACTACGTCAAGCAATGGGCTATGCACTAGATGTAGAGCAAGTGAATGAAGTTTATTATGATAACTTACGTTCTAGAGCAAATTCATTAATCCCACCAGTATTTGCTTCTTTCTATGACCCAACTTTGAAAGGTTATACTTATGATGCAGATAAAGCAATCGCTATACTAGATGAAGCAGGATATAAAGATACAGACGGAGATGGATTCCGTGAAACTCCAAAAGGAGAAAAATTAGAAATTAGTATGGCTTCTATGGCAGGAGATGCAATTGCGGAAGAAATGGCAGCATTTTGGATGCAAAACTGGGCAGATGTTGGCTTAAAAGTAGAATTGGCAACTGGACGTTTAATCGAGTTTAACTCTTTTTATGATAAAGTAGAAGCAGACGACCCAGAAATCGATATCTATATGGCTGCATGGGGTACAGGTACAAACCCTTCACCTTCAGGGCTTTATGGAAAAGAAGCAGCATTTAATATGAGCCGTTTCACAAGTCCGGAGTTAGATGAGTTACTAGCTGCTATCGACTCTCCTGAAGCATTTGATCCGGAATACCGTGCAAATGCATTCCGTGAATGGCAAGAATATATGGAAGAAAATGCACAAGTTATTCCTACTCAATTCCGTACAGCAATTTATACAATTAACAAACGTGTCAAACACTACGATGTAAACTATGATACAGAGTTTGACTGGAGTGAAATCGAACTACTTGCTGAAGAGCCTATTAAATAATTTATAAAAAACCGTTCCTAGACGAAAGTTTAGGAACGGTTTTTCATATGGTTTAAGAAGGATGTGATACATATGAGAATTCTATTGTTTTTAATCAGTTATGGGATAGCGGTTATTAGCTGCTCCCATCTAGTATTATTCTTAAACTTTCTATCTTTAGGTTATTCGTTGAATTCTGTCCTCGTGTACATGCTTCAGACGAAGGAATTTATCATGCTTTGTGGATCATTTTTAGCTTTAACGATTATCGTCTTCTACCGAGGCCCATTGCGGCTTCCATCTTAGCCAGTGTCGCATTTGCCAATGCATTTGCTTTTTCTGCTCCAAGATCTAATATATCGTCAAGCTCAGATGAATTCAATAATTCTTCGTATCTCGCTTGAATTGGAGCTAGATGATCGATAATAACTTGAGCTACAGATGCTTTAAAATCACCATAGCCTTTTCCTTCGTATTTTTGTACAAGTGTTTCTATTGATAGGTTAGTCAGAGCTGCTTCAATAGTAAGTAGATTGGAAACGCCAGGTTTATTTTCAAGATCAAAGGCAACAATACCCTCCGAATCTGTTACGGAGCTTTTAATTTTCTTTTCAATTTCCTTTGGTGTATCTAGTAAGCGAATGGTTGCTTTTTTATTTGGATCGGATTTACTCATTTTTTTCAGTGGATCTTGTAACGATTTAATGCGAGCTCCGTTTTTGGGAAGTTGGATATCAGGAATCGTTAGAACTTCTCCGTATTTCTTATTAAATCTTTCGGCCAAATCACGTGTCAATTCAACATGTTGTTTTTGATCATCCCCAACAGGTACGATATCTGATAGATAAAGTAGAATATCCGCTGCCATTAAAGGTGGATATGTTAGTAATGCTGCCGATACTGCTTCTTTACCTGTTGATTTGTCTTTAAATTGCGTCATTCTTTCTAACTCACCGATATACGAAATACATTGCATAATCCATCCTGCTTGCGCATGAGCCGGAACTTCGGATTGGATAAATAAAGTTGATTTATTAGGGTCAATTCCTACTGCAATATACAAAGCAGCAAGGGAGCGAATATGACCGCGTAATTCTTCCGGATCTTGTGGAACGGTGATTGCATGTTGATCGACAATACAAAATACGCATTCATAATCATCCTGCAAAGCAGTAAACTGCCTGAATGCACCGATGTAATTTCCTAATGTAATAATTCCTGTTGGCTGTACGCCTGAAAAGATTTTCTTCATGTTTTTTCCTCCTAAATTAATTTGAAAAATTAAATCAAATTCGCCTCGGCGTATTTGCGTCCAGATTTTGAACCTGCGCTTGAGGCCAACAGGATGTAGGTCATGCTCCTGCGGTTACTCGTTGCAGAAAGACATTGCAGTCGTTGCGACAGGACGTCGCCAACTTAGACTGCCTTCCTTGACTCCTTTCAAAATCTGTGACATCCGCCGGAGGCTTTTATTTTATTCCGTAGGGTTAATTTCCCCTACGGAATAAAATAAAAAAACATCATGCATCCCTATAAAAAGGGACGAATGATGTAAAATCCGTGGTACCACCCAGCTTGCTAAAATAATTAGCCACTCTTCTTCTTAACGTGAAGGATACGGTATATGCTACTACAAGTTCACATACACTGCTCAGAAGCCCATTCCATTTAAAGTATGTTCTGTTTGCACCAACCACAGACTCTCTATTCATACCGTGTTAAATGTACTATTCTTCGTCAAAGCTTAACTATTTTGTTTCGCTAATTATATTATAGAAGGAAGGCAAAAATCAAGCGTAAAAAGCAACTAAAGCAATGCCCATACAAACTAAACAGGACAAGCCTAATGTTACAATCGGCTTATATGGAAAAGAGAAAACCTCGGATGGCAACCGCATGTCATTTGCGGTTTTTTTCATATGCTTAGGCGTAAACACTTTGCGTGTGCTTGACACAAAAAGATCGAAAAATCCACCGGAAACTACATATGTCATGAGTCCAATAAATGTAATAGAACCTCCAATATAAAAGGATATATTTATATATGAAGTAAGTGTTAAAGACCCATTCGTAATAAACATTAGTACAAAAATAATAAGTTGTAAGACTAAGAAATAAATAATTGTTTTCTTCATAATTCACCTCGACGAAATAAAGTATAAAAGATTCTCTTAAAATAATCAAAAATTAGACAATTCGAAATGTCAGAAATGAACAAATTAATTACCAATGATTCTCAATTGTTAGGACAATGTAATGATTTTGTTACTGAATTGTAAAAAAATAATCGAAAAACCTGTACAAGTTTATAGGAAAATGTATAATGATTATTGTAATGAATTTTTCTGAATATTTAAAGGGGGTTATTCTTTTGAAGAATAGCAAGTTTGCTTGGCTTTTAGGCCTAATGTTAGTTGTTGCTCTTTTCTTAGCTGCATGTGGCGGCGATAAAGAAGAAGGCACAAAAACAACTACAGACACAGAAGATAAAGATGCAACAACTGAAGAAGTAGCAACTGACGAGGAACAAGTTCTAAACTTGATCATGACAGCTGAAATTCCAACAATGGATTCTGCTCTTGTTACGGATGCAGTAGGTTTTGACCTACTTAACAACGTAAACGAAGGTCTATACCGTTTAAACCAAGATAACGTTGCAGAACCTGCAATCGCTGAAGGCGAACCAACAGTTTCTGAAGATGGATTAGTTTACACATTCACTTTACGTGATGCTAACTGGTCAGATGGTTCTCCTGTAACTGCTAATGATTTTGAATTTGCATGGAAACGTGCGATGAACCCAGATACTGCTTCTGAGTATGGTCCATATATGATGGATGGCGTTATTAAAAACGCTACTGCAATTATGGAAGGTTCTTTGGAGTACACTGAACTAGGTGTTAAAGCTCTAGACGAAAAAACATTAGAAGTAACACTTGAAAAACCAATACCTTACTTCTTATCACTTATGTCATTCGGGACATTCTTACCACAAAATGAAGAATTCGTTACAGCGCAAGGTGAAAACTATGCGAAAAATTCTGAAGCACTTTTATACAACGGACCATTTACACTTGCTAGCTGGGACGGAACAGGATTATCTTGGCAACTACTTAAAAACGAAGAGTACTGGGATAAAGATACTGTAAAATTAACTGAAATTAACTATGATGTTGTTAAAGAACCAGGTACAGGCGTTAACTTGTATTCTGAAGGTCAAAAAGATAAAGCTCCACTTACTGGTGAATTCGCAATGCAGTATGCTGCTGATCCAGAACTAATTAATGAATCAGAAACATCTGTATTCTATTTCAAATATAATCAAGAACGTCTTGGAGAAAAAACTCCACTTGCTAACGTAAACATTCGTGAAGCACTTTCAAAAGCTTTCAATAAACAAGATTTAGTAGATGTAGTTTTAGCTAACGGTTCTGTACCAGCAAACTACTTAGTACCAAAAGACTTTACTTTCGATGCTGATGCAAATGACTTCCGTGATGTAAACGGGGACATGGCTGAATTCAATGCAGAAGAAGCAAAAGCTGCATTTGATAAAGGTTTATCTGAACTAGGAGTTTCTGAGTTAAATATCGAACTTCTAAATGGAGATACTGAATCAGCTAAAAAAATGGGTGAGTATCTAAAAAATCAATTAGAAACTAACCTACCAGGTTTAACAGTTAAACTAAAAGAAGTTCCATTTAATGTACGTTTAGATCTTGATACAAACCAAGATTACGATATGCAAATTGCTGGATGGGGACCTGACTATCAAGATCCTTACACATTCATGAACTTATGGTTAACTGGTGGCGGTAATAACCAAATGTCATATTCAAATCCAAAATATGACGAGTTAGTAACTGCATCTGTTAATGATTTAGCTTTAGATCCAGAAGCTCGTTGGCAAGCACTTGCTGATGCTGAAAAACTTCTTATTGAAGAAGATTACGGAATCGGACCAATTTACCAACGTGGATTAATGTTCCTTCAAAAACCATATGTTAAAGGTATCGTTGCTCACCCATTCGGTGGAGACTATAGCTACAAATGGGCTTATATCGAAGGTAAAAACTAATTTAGTGAATGTTTAAAATCACATAGTTTGAGAGTATATGGTATCCGTTCGGGACCATATACTCTCTTTTTAAATGAATCAGAATTCACCAAATATTTTATTTTTAATTTTAGTTTTGACAACAACGGAGATTATCTGTTTATATATACTAGTAGAGTTTTAAAATTATAGGAAAATATTATTTAGGAGGTGCAAAGATGACAAAATATATGATTCGACGTATCGTTTATATGTTTATTACCCTTTTCTTGATTGCGTCAGCAACATTTTTCTTAATGAAGGCGCTTCCAGGATCCCCGATTAGCTCTGCTCCAAAACTATCCCCTTCACAACTTGCGATGGTGGAAGCGAAATATGGATTAGATGAACCAGTTCCTGTGCAGTACGCAAAATACATGCTCAACTTGGCTAAAGGTGACTTAGGAAACTCTTTCCAGTTTAAAAATGCCAGTGTAACGGAACTAATCATGAATCGTTTAGGACCATCTGTTTTAATTGGAACACAAGGTTTGATACTAGGTGTAGCTATAGGTATTTTGTTAGGTATGATTGCAGCGTTAAGGCAGAATACTATATGGGATTATGGTAGTACGTTAATTGCTATCATCGGTATTTCAATTCCATCGTTCGTTTTTGCAACATTGCTTCAATATTGGTTAGCGGTTGAATGGGGACTTTTCCCTGTAGGTTTATGGAAAGATGGTTGGATGTCGAGCATACTGCCTTCTATTGCATTAGCAATGGGACCTCTTGCAACAGCATCTCGTTTTATCCGTACAGAAATGATTGAAGTGTTAAGTTCGGATTATATTACTTTAGCAAAATCTAAAGGAGCGAGCGGATTTGAAATTGCATTCAAGCACGCTTTCCGTAATGCATTAATCCCTCTTGTCACTGTTTTAGGCCCGCTTGCTGCCGGTTTAGTTACAGGTTCACTTGTAATTGAACAAATCTTTGCAATACCGGGTATCGGGGAACAATTTGTTAAAGCGATTACGTCCAATGACTTCTCTATTATTATGGGAACAACATTATTTTACTCTGTATTGTTAATTGTCATAATATTCGTAGTTGACGTCCTTTATGGAATAATTGACCCTCGTATTCGTTTATCAGGAGGTAGTAAATAATGAGTTTAGATATAAAAAAAATACCTGCTGAATCTTTTGAACGAGTTGATATCGATAGTAGTCATGCAGAAAGAATTACCAAACCGTCTTTAAGTTTTTGGCAAGATGCTTGGCTACGAATTCGAAAAAACAAGGCTGCTATTGCAAGCATATTTATATTAGCCTTTATCATTATCATGGCATTTGTAGGACCGATGGTTAGTCCACATGATGCAGAAACACAAACAATTACACACGCCAACTTGCCTCCAAAAGTTCCTGGACTTGAGAAATTAGGAATATTTGATGGTGTTGGTACGTTAGCGGGTAAAGAAGTAGATTTATATGAAATGAAAAAAGTAGATACGTATTATTGGTTTGGTACGGATGGTTTAGGACGCGACATGTTCTCAAGAGCTTGGGAAGGAACGCAAATATCCTTATTGATCGCATTTGTAGCAGCGGTAATAGACATGGTTATTGGTGTCGCTTATGGTGGTATTTCTGGTTACTACGGTGGTCGTACTGATGATATGATGCAACGTGTTGTAGAAATCCTATATGGTATTCCTACATTAGTTATCGTAATCCTCATGTTATTAGTTATGGAACCAGGTGTCACCGCGATAGTTATTGCGATTACGCTCACAGGTTGGATTGGTATGTCTCGTATTGTTCGAGGGCAAGTTTTGAAATTTAAGAACCAAGAGTTTGTGCTTGCATCCCGTACATTAGGTGCAAGTAATGGGCGTATTATATCTAAGCATATTTTGCCGAATATTTTAGGTGTTATCATTATTAATACAATGTTTACCATTCCAACGGCGATTTTCTTTGAAGCCTTTTTAAGCTTCATCGGATTAGGGCTTCAAGCGCCTGACGCGTCTTTAGGTACACTTATTAATGATGGGTATAAAGTAATTCGATTCCAACCGCATATTTTATTGTTCCCATCCATTATTTTGAGTTTATTAATGATTGCATTTAACTTACTTGGTGATGGTTTACGTGATGCATTTGATCCGAAGATGAAAGACTAAAGGAGGAAAGCGAAAATGGAAAAAATATTAGAAGTAAAAGACCTAGAGCTTTCCTTCCATACGTTTGCAGGGGAAGTTAAAGCAATTCGTGGCGTTAACTTTGACTTATTAAAAGGAGAAACGCTTGCAATTGTTGGTGAGTCTGGTTCAGGTAAATCCGTAACGACTAAGTCCATTATGCGTTTATTGCCTGAACATAGCTCAGAGTTTAAAAATGGTCATATTTTATTTAACGGAAAAGATTTAACAAAACTATCAGACAAAGAAATGCAAAAGATTCGTGGTAAAGATATTTCAATGATTTTCCAAGATCCGATGACTTCGTTGAATCCAACGATGCCTATTGGAAAACAAATTATGGAGCCTATTTTAAAGCACCGCAATGTGAGTAAATCAGTAGCTCATAAAGAAGCAGTAGATTTACTTCGACTAGTAGGTATGCCTAAACCAGAAGCTCGTATGAAACAATACCCACATCAGTTTTCAGGTGGGCAACGTCAACGTATCGTTATTGCCATTGCATTAGCATGTAATCCACAAGTTTTAATCGCGGATGAACCAACTACTGCACTGGACGTAACGATTCAAGCACAAATTTTAGAGCTAATGAAAGATTTGCAAAAGAAGATTAATACATCGATCATCTTTATTACCCATGACCTTGGCGTAGTAGCAAATGTGGCAGATCGAGTTGCTGTTATGTATGGCGGGAAAATTGTTGAAATCGGAACTGTAGATGAAATTTTCTATAATCCGCAACACCCTTATACATGGGGATTACTAAGTTCGATGCCATCCCTTGATACAGCGGAAGAGAAACTATATGCAATTCCAGGAACACCACCAGATCTGTTGTCACCTCCAAAAGGGGATGCGTTTGCGCTTCGCAGTGATTATGCGATGAAAATCGATCTTGAGGAAACTCCACCATTCTTTAAAGTGAGTGACACACACTATGCAGCAACTTGGTTATTACACCCGGATGCGCCGCAAGTAGATCCTCCTTTAGCAATTATGGAGCGTATGAAAAAATATCCAGGTAGTCGTTACTTTGAAGGAACAGAAGGAGGTACTTACTAATGGCTGAAAAATTACTGGAAATCAAAAATTTAAAGCAATATTTCAATCAAGGTAAGCCAAATGAAGTTCGTGCGGTAGATGATATAAGCTTTGATATTTATAAAGGGGAAACATTAGGACTAGTTGGTGAGTCAGGTTGTGGTAAATCAACAACTGGGCGTACAATCATCCGCCTTTATGATGCAACAGATGGTCAAGTAATTTACGATGGCGTAAACGTACATGATAAAAAATCGAAAAAAGATCTAAAAGAATTTAACCGCAAAATGCAAATGATTTTCCAAGATCCATATGCCTCTCTAAATCCACGTATGAAAGTACTGGATATTATCGCAGAAGGATTGGATATTCATGGTCTTGTGAAAAATCCAAAAGAACGAAAAGAAAAAGTAGTAGAACTTTTAGAGACGGTTGGGTTGAACCGTGAACATGCGGACCGCTATGCCCATGAGTTTTCAGGTGGACAACGCCAACGACTTGGAATTGCAAGAGCACTTGCCGTGAACCCTGAATTTATCATTGCGGATGAGCCAATCTCCGCACTAGATGTATCGATTCAAGCACAGGTTGTCAACTTGCTAAAAGAGCTACAAGAAGAAAAAGGCTTAACTTATTTATTCATTGCGCATGATTTATCGATGGTAAAATATATCTCTGATCGCATCGGAGTTATGTATTTCGGTAAACTTGTCGAGTTAGCTACTGCAGAAGATTTGTATGCGAATCCGATGCATCCATATACACAATCTCTTTTATCAGCTATTCCTCTTCCAGATCCAAATTATGAGCGCACTCGTGTACGTAAGACATACGATCCAGCAAGCCATAATTATCAAGACGGGGAAGAAATCGCGATGAGAGAAGTAACGCCGGGACATTTTGTTTACTGTTCTGAAAAAGAGTTAAAAACATTAAAGGCTGTTTCAAGCTCTAAATAATAAAAAAATCGGTCATTCCTAAGCGAATGACCGATTTTTTTATGGGAAAATATTTGTTTGATGATTTGAGGTAAAAGGGTATGTAATTATTTAGGGATAATGCGTCTTAGTTAGTTGTATGAAGTGTCCGCAGGGATTTCCGCTGCAGGGCGGACGCTTTCCGTGGGGTGAGCGATGAGCCTTCACCGCCGCGCCTGCGCGCGTACGTTGTGAAGTCTCATTTTACTCACTTGATCCCACTGGAGTCGCCTCCCTGCAGCGAAAATCCAATGGAAAAGTACTAACTTATCTAAATTAAATATCTATAAAAATATTTAACGATATAATATCCACTATTAATGTGACAAAATACATATCGAACGCTAAAAGGATCTATCAGATGCTAGTTGGCGAGCCAATGGCTTTAATACATATTGTTCCCAAAATTGGTCGTAGTCTTAGTCGTTTACATGAAGCAAACATACTATTTTAAGAATTAGTTGCTTTAACCTGAGTTTTTTGATTTCTCTCCCACTGATTTAATTGATTTAAATGAGCGATTTGTTGTCCTAATCCATTTATTGATTTCACACAGTCGAGAAACTGTATAAAATTTTGTTTTTTAGCGAGTCGGTACTAAATAAACAAGCAATTTCATTTGATTTTCACTGCAGGCGACGACTCCTGACGGATGAGTGAGCGATGAGCCACCCCAACGTACGCCTAAGGGC
>NZ_JBFTLO010000013.1:0-116987 GCF_056396485.1 Psychrobacillus sp. 05T411
ACAGTATTGTTACTGGTGCCAGGCACCAGTAACAATACTGTAACAATTCTTCTGCAATCCCTTAATCAAAAAATCCAGCAACGCCTGCGCTGCTGGATTAGGTTTTATTTATTTTTTCGGCTTTTTTCTTCCTGTTCCCATCTTTTCAATGAAGGAAATGGGTCGTATGCCCATTCGACTCGACCATTGTATTTGTACATGCCGTAATGCAAATGCGGTGGGAACTTCCCAGACGTTCCTTTTTTCCCGTATCCCGAACTTCCGACGTATCCAATTATTGTACCTGGCTCGAGTATATCTCCTTCTTTCAAATCCTTGGTAAATCCAGATAAGTGGGCATAATAATGATAGGTGTTATTTACGTCTCTAATGCCGATTCGCCAGCCACCATAGTCATTCCAGCCCATGACTTCCACTTTGCCAAAGGTAGTGGATTTTACGGGAACGCTATAAGAAGCAAACAAGTCAGTACCTTCATGCATTCGTCTACCGCCCCACCCTCTTGAGTCACCCCATGTACTGCGGTAACTATAATTGTGATTGATGCCAAGCGGAAAGGCACGAGCATCTAAATTTAGTGTTTCAAATTCCTTGTAAATTTCGGCGTTGGTCATTATTTGGTTTACGGTTTCGTCGCGTTGATAATATTCCTTCAATGCTTTTTCAAAACCTTTTTCCATAACCCCGAACTGCATTAAATATTCAGTTAATGCACTCATGACATCCTCATCATTTTCCCGGTCAGCGATTCCGTCTTTATTGCCATCTAATCCACGACCATTAAAAAAAGCAATCGAAGTTAAGTTTGTATCATCGCGCAAAGGATTCAGTACACCTGTCCAATACTCGTCGGAAAACTGAATAGCAACGACACCTTCACGCTTTGGAATATCGTTCCTAACTTCCTGGATATTGCGTTCAAACTGATCGATTGCAGCCAAATAATACCATGGCAACACATCACTCGAATATTTTATATAGTATTCCATTCGCTTTTCTAAAATTTGCTCCCTCGATGGTTCTTCAGCAGCAAAAACAGCCGTGGAAAAAAGAAAGACAAAAACACATGTAGAAAACGTCAGTTTCATCCAGCTAATCAAACAAAATACCTCCTTTTTCTATACAGTGTAGCTTTCCCCGCAGACCCTTTTTCATGAATAAATAACATATGTATTTCTAACAAAAACTCGGTTACATTAAAAAAACGACTGCTATAAAACAGTCGCTTCATCCAATAAATTTACTTCGAACAAGCACCAATAAAACATCTAAAAATCGTAGAAGAAATCAAATCATCTTTCAACAATAAGCTCTCCGGATGCCACTGTATCCCCATAACAAACGAATGATTTTCGCTTTCAAAAGCTTCAATAATACCATCACTTGCAACTCCACTTACCAAAAATCCAGACGGAATATTGCGGACTGCTTGATGATGAAAACTATTCACTTTAAACTTTTCCACTCCGGTTATACTACTTAAAATGGTTCCTTTCGTCACATGCACAAAATGAGAAGCATGCCAATTTGGAGCTTGTTGATCATGCTGCAAAAGTTCCCCCGTCGATTGTGCAAAAATATCCTGATACATATCTCCACCAGCAGCAATACTTAAAATTTGAGCACCTCGACAAATTCCTAAAATCGGCTTATTCTTCTGCAACATTTTTTGAACAAGTTGTATTTCAAACGCATCCCGTTCTGGGACAATACTTCCCAATCGAGGATGTGGCTCCTCCCCAAACAATGTCGGATCAATATCCCCACCGCCTGTTAAAAAAAGCCCGTCAATCATATTCGCAACTTCTTCCACACCAGCCTCTTGCAAATTGGGAAGTACAATGGGCAGTCCATTAAAACGTGTGACTGCATGAATATTAGCTGTAGAAACGGAGAGCACCTCTCCATTTAAATTCGATGATATTCCTATAACTGGATTCAAATAAATCCTCCTAAACGACTTATTCTATACGGTAACACTGGATTCTGTACATTTGCCCATTACGTCAAAGTCAAAACCAAATTCTTTTAGAATAGCTTCTGTATGTTCTCCAACATCCGGAATAGGATTCATAACAGTTCCTATTTCATCAAATGTAGCTGGTGGTAGCAATGCCTTTATGTTGCCAACTGGAGACTTCACTTCCGTCCAACGATTCCGAGCTTGTAGTTGAGGATGGTCCATTAATTCACTTACTGTATTCAGTCTTGCATTTGCTATTTTTGCTTCTTCGAGAAGTGCAATTATTTGAGCGGAATCCATCTTTTCAAGGGCTTTTTCAATAATGGACTTCAACAATTCTTTATTGGCTACTCGATTGGAATTATTGTTAAAACGGCTATCACTGGCTAGCTCGTTATCTTTTAGTACATCTGCACAAAAACGAGACCATTCCCGTTCATTTTGAATGCCAAGAAAAACTTGCTTTTGATCTCCTGCCATAAAAGGTCCATATGGATAGATAGTAGCGTGGCTGGCACCTGTCCTTTTTGGTTCAACCTCACCATACCCAGAATAATATAAAGGATATCCCATCCATTCTGCTAACGCCTCCAACATGGAGACTTCCAAAATGGCACCTTTCCCAGTTTTACTCCGAGCTATAATGGCAGTTAAAATTCCCGTATAGGCATACATCCCTGCAGCAATGTCTGCAATAGATATACCTGACTTAGAAGGTGTGTCTTCTGTTCCGGTTACAGAAACTAAACCTGCTTCACACTGAATTAGTAAATCATACGCTTTCTTATCCATATAAGGTCCAGAAGAACCATAACCCGAAATCCCACAAATGATTAAGTGCGGATACTTTTCTTTTAATTCGACCGCACTAAACCCAAGTCGATCAACCGCCCCAGGAGCCAAGTTTTGTATGAACACATCTGCCTTAGACAACAATTTATCTAAAACCTCTTTTGCTTCAGCTTGTTTTAGATCAAGCGTAATGGACTCCTTTGAACGATTGATCCAAACGAAATGACTGGCCATTCCTTTGACAGTCTTATCGTAATTGCGTGCGAAATCCCCAGTTTCCGGTCTTTCCACTTTAATAACACGTGCTCCTAAATCTGCAAGTTGTCTAGTAGCAAAAGGCGCTGCCACAGCTTGCTCCAGTGATACAACTGTAATCCCCTCTAAAGGTAACATACGATTTCCTCCCTACTCTTATACTCAATTACGCCTCCGAGTAATTGCGTCCAAATTTTGAATTGCTTTAGACAATTAACTCCCTTCAAAATCTGTGACATCCGCTGGAGGCTTAGGCCAATAGGATGTTGGTCACTCAGGCGTTGCCGCAAGACGCGGCGATCTTAGCCAAAGTTCCTCTACCCAGCAGTTTTTTTGTTGAGTCAAGTCAAGTCAAGTTAAATTAAACCAATCCATCTCCACCAAGTAGATGCAACAACTACTGTCGCGATTATTGCGATGATTGTCGCATAAAATCCAGGCTTTAAAAAATCTCTCTGTTCAATCATCCCAGTACTATGAACAAGTAAATTGGACATGGATTCCACTACGAACATAAATCCAAAAACACATGTTAATCCAGTAGCAAAACCAATCGCTAAAGGATCAATGCCAGCATTTTGTGCAACACTTATAATAATTGGCACTAACACGACCACTGCAGTCGACACATTTGAAATCATTTTATGAAATAGCTGAGCCATCAAAATAACAATAAATACAGCTAATAATGGATTTTGGATGAGTTCCATAAACCAAGGAACACTTAAATAATCACTTATTGTATTTGCTGCACCGGAATCAACAAATGTATACCCCATGGATAGAGTCACACTTAATAACAAAATCGTATTGTAATTGATCTTAATAACCGTTTCCCAATCGGCAATGCCTATTTTCGGTAATGTCATCAACACGACTCCGATTAATGCAGGGATGCTTGGATGCATTCCGTGAACTGGTTCCGTTAGCCAAAGTACAACGATAAAAAATAAAATGATCATACAAATGATTTCTTGTTTATTCACTGGGCCAAGTTCTTCTAATTTCACTTGCATCTGTTCTGCAATCTTAGGGAAATATTGTTGCTCTTCAGGCAATGGGAATACTTTCAACAAGAGAATCCATATAGCAGGTATCAAGATAAACCATAATGGAAATGTATAAAAAAACCATTCAAAATAGGTTATACTCACCCCTGCAAAACGATTAAGAATTTCTACGGTTAAAATATTTCCAATTGCAGCAGTCATCACTGCAGATCCACTAATAACCCCACCAAATGCAACGCCGAGCATCATCATCTTTCTGAAGTTACTTCCGGGCTTCGCCTTTACCGTTTGGATAATCATTGTGGAAACCGGTACAACTAAAGCAGTGCGAACTGCTGTTGATGGTATAAAGAAAGATTGTATTTGTTGGATAATAATAATGCTACCTAATAACCCTTTCGCACTACTTCCCCATTTTTTCAAAATTTTATAGGTCATTCGCTTAATGAGAGACGTTTCATTAACAGCGGTTGCAAGCATCATACCGGCAACTATCAAATAAGTAGCGGGTGAAGCAAATCCACTGAAAATGACAGACGAATCTGCAATATTAAAAATAAGCATGAGCAATAGAATGATCAATCCGGTAAGTCCTATAGGGATTGGCTCTAATGACCATAAAATAATTCCAAACGTGATAATACTAGTCATCAGTTTGGCGGAGTGAGAGAAAGTATCAGGCAATAAGAAAAACATGGCTAGAAATCCGACAATAGCAAAAGAAATATGTGCATATGTTTTAAAATCTTTACTTGTAAATATTTTCATGCCATTTTATCAATCCTTTTTTATAGCCTAATTGCACTTTTTACACCGCATGACAAATCCACCCGCCGAAATGATTCGTTTTAAAAAAGTTTGCAATTCTATGGAATCCAGCTTCTTCAAGTAAATCTCGCAGTTTTTCTTCCGAAATAGAAAACTCAGTTAAGGTACCCTTCATTAATTCTTCGACTTTCTCTTCTGGCAGTTTTGTCGTATCAAGCCAATAGTTTTTCCATAAAGTGACGAGTTCTTGAAACTCTGGATCAGTTGGATTACCGAATTTACTAACCAGTACAAATGGAGAACCAGGCTTCAAATGGGATCTTACTTTTTTTAAGAGTGCCAATTTATCATTTATATTAGGTATAAAATGAAGAACGAGAATGCAAGTCGCTGCATCAAACCTTGTCTCAATTGGAACATCTTCTATTGTTCCATGGATCAGTTCAACCCGATTGTCCATTTCCATTTGATTTACTTTCATCTTGGCAATTTCAAGCATATCCTTCGAAGGATCAACCGCTGTAAATTTCCATCCCAGATTGGTAGGTCCAAACGCTTTTAATTCATTTCCACCTCCACCACCAAGTATTAGAAGAGAAGCATTTTCTTCTAAATTGGCACGTAGAAATGTTTGGGAAAGTCGGAGCATTGGGTCGTAGGTAGGTAATGTCCGTCTTACTCCTTTATCATATTCAGTAGCAATATCACGATCGAACTCCATCTTGTTAGTCACCAACCGTACCTCCTATCATTCTATTTTGGCTACTGCATCCCAAATAGCCATATCAATAAACCCATTATCGGTTACAATAGCTTTTTCTTCTGCCCCTAGTTAGTATAAAATAATAGACTTTTGGCCTTTTTGTATACAGGGTAATCTACCATTTGATTATTTACTGTTATAGATGCCACTCCGTTTTCTTCTGCTGTTTCAAATGCCTCTATAATAGCTTTTGCATCTTTAATCTCATTTTCTGTAGGTGAGAAAAGTTGATGGGCCATTTGTATTTGCTTTGGATGAATAAGGAGTTTTCCTTTAAAACCAAGTTGTTTAGCTATTTTCGCTTCATTCTCAAAACCAGCAACATGATGAAAATTCGCATAGACCGTATCTATTGGCGCTTCAATTCCAGCGGCTCTAGAGGCAATAACAATTTGAGAACGGGCAAATAACAATTCCATCCCATTTGCCGAAAGTTCGCAGCCTATATCCAATGAAAAATCAATGGAACCAAATGCCATCCTCGAGACCATTTCATCAGCAGAAGCAATGGAATATGCAAATTGAATTCCTTTTGCCGTTTCAATTAACGGGATTACTTGGAAAGAAGGTGGGAGATCAATAGAAACCTCCCGAATTTTCTGGCAGACAAATTTAATATCATGATCACTTTCCGATTTAGGGACAATTATACCTGCTGCTCCATTTGTTACTGCGCAGATTAAATCTTCTACCCAAAAAGATGTCTCACAATCATTAATCCTTATATAAATCTCTTTTTCTTTACTAAACCTTATTAAAGATTCTTTCACTGTTTCTCTTGCATTATCTTTTTCAGCTAGTGCGACGGCATCCTCTAAATCGATAATGATACAGTCTGCATCCGATGAAATTGCTTTTTTAATCATGTCTCTATTTGTCCCAGGTACGAATAAGTAGGAGCGTGCAAGACTCATTATTTTCCCTCATTTACTAGATTGATTAATGGATACATTAGTTTCTTACACTGTTTCCAATACCGCTTTTCGCTGTTTCTTGTATATTGGCAATAATAGCGTCGGTTACTTCGGTAATAGTAGAATTCCCCCCAATATCAGGAGTTTTAATACCCGCATGGAGTGTACTTTCAATTGCATCTAATATTAGCGTACCCATCTCTGGCTCGCCGAGATGATCCAACATCATTTTTGCCGTCCAAATTTGACCAATTGGATTCGCAATACCTTTTCCATAAATATCAGGTGCAGAGCCGTGGACCGGTTCAAACATGGAAGGATATTTGCCATTTAAATTGACATTCGCTGCAGGAGCTATTCCAATACTCCCCATAATCGCCCCGCCAATATCACTTAAAATATCTCCAAATAGATTACTAGCTACAACAACATCCATCGTCTGAGGCTTTGTAATGAAAAAGGCAGATAATGCATCAATATGGATGTTTTGGACCTGAACATCCGAGAAATTTTGCGCTATTTCAGACAACACTTCATCCCAAAATGGCATGGAGTGGACGATTCCATTCGATTTTGTAGCGCTAGTTAAATGTCCACTTCTTTTTCTAGCTAGTTCAAAGGCATATTCCATCACACGAGAAACACCTTTTTTCGTGAATACAGCATTTTGCACTACTATTTCATCCAACCCATTATGAACCCTTCCACCGCTACTACTATATTCTCCCTCACTATTTTCCCGGACAATCAAAAGATCGAAGTCTTGTGGATTGGATAAAGGAGACACCATGCCTTTTAATAGTTTTGCAGGTCTTACATTGATGACCTGTTCAAATTCTCTACGAATTTTTAATAATAGACCGCCTAAAGAAATATGATCTTTTACTAAAGATGGATCTCCAATCGCTCCTAAAAAGATTGCATCACTTTGACTTAGTAAATCTAAACCATTGTCTGGCATCATTTTTCCATGTTCGACATAATACTGAGAGCTCCATGGATAATGTGTATGGTTGAATGTTAATCCACCGTGAATGTTAGCCACTGTATCTAACACGCGCAGTGCTTCTGGTACAACTTCTTTTCCTATTCCGTCCCCAGGAATGACAGCTAACTCTACTTTTTTCATTGTAAATCTCCTCCCATTTTGTATGTTATATTCAGTTCTTTCCAATCATATTTATTAGGTTTTCTTTTGTTCTTCTAATATGCTTTTCTGTTACTTCTCTTAACTTTATGGCGTCTTTTTCTTTAATATATTGCAACATTAAGCGATGCTCTTCATGTGCCTCCGATAAGTGATTGGCAAGTAAGCTAGGTGTATTTGGCGGAATGCCCTTCCACAATGTTTGAATAAAACCTTTAATTCTTTTCCACGGACAAGCCTCTATAATAATTTGATGGAATTCCTTATTTAATTTCATATAAATAAGCATGTCACTTTCGTTACTTTTTAATAAAAGCATTTTTTCGTATAAGCCTTCTAATTCTTTAATATCCTCTTCCTCTAAAAAAGGAAGGGATTGTACTGCTACTTCTCCTTCTAGCATCTGTCTAAGCTGATAAATTTCTTCAATGTCTTCAATGGAGACCGGAGTAACGATGGCACCTCTTCTTGGTTCAATGCGAACTAGTCCTTCTACTTCAAGCTGCCTCAATGCTTCACGAAGAGGCATTCTGCTCACCCCTAGTTTTTGAGCCCATTCTTCTTGAGTGAGACGATCCCCCATCTGAAACTCACCTTTTAGTATTAAATCTCTTAATTTGGTTGTTACTTTGGATTGTAGAGTTGCTCTATCCTGCTCTGTCAATTTGAAGTTTTCCATGGCGCACCCCTAGCTAGTTGTGGATATACTTTTTTCTCTTATTTCCACATCAAACATTTCTTCAATATGTTTGACAATGGCTGTATGATCTTGACTACCTTTTCCATCTGACCACGCTTGCTTCCATAGTTGAAAGGAAGCACTCGATATAAACATAGGCACTTTTTCTTCTTCTGCCATATTCATAGCAATCTTCAAATCCTTCACCATTAAATCGAGCGTAAATCCTACTTCGAAATTTCTCGTCAACACTTGGTTTGGAAATTTAAAATCACTGGAAAAACTTTTTCCTGTACTGGAATTAATGACATCCAACATTTTAGATGGATCTAATCCTAGTTTTACCCCAAGAGCGATTGCTTCTCCCGTTGCCGCTAAAGTCGTTGCGGAAATCATATTATTTAGTGCTTTGATCGTATGACCAGCCCCTATTTCACCAACATGAATAATATTCTGCCCAATGAAAGCTAAAAGTGGTTTAACTTCTTCAAAATCAGCAACTTCCCCGCCAACCATGATCGACAATGTCCCATCTTCCGCCTTCTTCACCCCTCCGCTAACAGGAGCATCGATCATCCGTAATCCCTTCTCCTGTAACATTTCACTCAGTTCCTTTGTCACAGATGGTATAGAAGTAGTCATATCGATTAATAGACTGTTCGGTCGTAACCCTTTCATCAAACCTTGTTGCCCAGTTAATATTTCCTTAACGATAAAGACATTTGGAAGAACAGTAATGACATACGGAAAGTTGGATGCTAAATCAGCAGGACTTTCTGTTTCCACTGCTCCTAAATCGACTAGTGCTTGTGTAAATGCTCTATTTACATCGAAAACTCCGACTTCGACACCTTGCGTTAATAACCTTTTAGCAATCCTACCGCCCATATTACCTAAACCAATTATTCCTACTCTCATTCATTTTCGTCCCTTTCTATTTCCGAATCATGTGATAAGAATGCTTTATAACCTATATTGAGCAACTCCTTCTTCGTAAACATCTCCTCCGTGAATATCATTAATGACAAACACTGGAAAGTTCTCAATCGTTAATTTCCTAATTGCTTCTGTCCCTAAATCTTCATATGCCACTATTTCAGATGATTTAATCGAACGAGAAATTAATGCGGCAGCGCCTCCGACTGCACCGAAATAGACAGCCTTATGTTTAATCATCGCCCTCTTCACTTCTTCGCTACGATAACCCTTTCCGATCATTCCCTTTAAGCCCGCTTCAAGTAAGGTTGGCGTATATAAATCCATTCTGCCGCTAGTCGTTGGTCCAGCTGATCCTATTACGTTTCCAGGCTTTGCTGGAGTTGGACCTACGTAATAAATAACTTGATTGGAAAGATCAAACGGGAAAGGAATGCCTTCTTTTTCATGTTCAACCATTCGTTTATGAGCGGCATCTCTAGCTGTATAAACAACACCCGACAATAATACGCGGTCGCCTGCTTTTAACAAAATAAGGTCAGCTTCTTGTAATGGTAAATTTATTTTTTTCTGCACAATTTGCCCTCCTTAATTTAAGATAGTAGTTTGATGGCGGCTGGCGTGACAGTTAAGATTAACGGCGACTGGTAATGCGGCGATATGACAAGATTCAACCTCTACCTTCACGTCTAGAGCCGTTGTACTTCCTCCCATCCCTTGCGGACCGATTCCTAATCGATTGATTTCCTTCATTAGTTCCTCTTCTAACTCGGCAACAACTGGGTCATCATGGCGAATACCTATAGGTCGAAACAATGATTTTTTCGCTAAGTAAGCGCAACGCTCAAAGTTCCCGCCAATTCCAACACCTACTACTAACGGAGGACAAGCATTAGGACCGGCTTCTTTTACAATGGATAAAATATATTTTTTCACACCTTCCATCCCGTCTGAAGGTTTTAACATTTTCAAATCACTCATATTTTCTGCACCCCCACCTTTTGCAGTCATATGAATCGTTATACTGTCTCCCTCCACTAAATCGATATGAACGATGGCTGGTGTATTATCTCCTGTATTTTTGCGATTCAAAGGATTGTAAATGATAGAGTTTCGCAAATAACCTTCACCGTATCCCTTTTTGACCCCTTCATTAATCGCATCAACCAAGCTTCCTCCAACAATATGACAGTCCTGCCCTACTTCCACGATAAAGACTGCCGTGCCCGTATCTTGGCACATTGGAACCCCTTCTGTTTTGGCAATATCTGCATTTTCTATTAGCTGCGTAATAACTTCTTTGCCTATTGGTGATTGTTCAGTTTGTAGCGCTAGTTTAAAAGCAGAATAAACATCTTCCCCCAAATTGTAATTCGATTTCTTACACATCTCTGCAACTTGTTCAACGATATGTTCGTAATGGATCTTTTTCATATACCATCCTACTTTCTCCTTTTTTCTAACGCACAATAGCAATTACGCCTCGGCGTAATTGCGTCTAGATTTTGAATCGAGCCCGAGGCCTACAGGATGTAGGTCATGCAGTCGTTGCGACAGGACGTCGCGAACTTAGACTGCCTTCCTTATAACTCCTTTCAAAATCTATGACATCCGCCGGAGGCTTTATCTTCGTTMAGCTGGCGTTTGAACACCCACTGAACAATAAACAAAACCACAGTCATATCACATTATCGGGATAAGAATCTTTTGCTGAATGAAGATAAAATGTACCGAGTGCTTTTGCTATTAGAATTCCTTTTTCATCGGTAATATCACATTCCGTAACGACCGTTTTATTTCCTTGATAAAGGATAGTTGGCGTTGCGATCAAATGAGAACCTTGCCCTTTTCGGATGAAATTCACCTTCAATTCTAATGTGAAAACCTTTTCTCCTTCTGCTAGTGACTTTAAAATAGTAAAGCCAATAGCAACATCCGCTAATGTATAAATGGCACCGCCTTGTGCAACTCCATATGTATTCTCATTTTGGATGCCTAATTTCATTTCGGTTGTACCATCTTCTTTTTGTTTGATACCGAGAAACTTTCCTAACAAATGCATCGGGATATCCGTCGTTTGCTGCTCAGTAGTGGAGGCTTGATAAAGAGACAGCAAATAGATTACTTGAGTCAACTCATTTTGCGATAGGCTTTCTAGTGTGTTTTGTATAACTTGTAGTTGTTCATTTCTATTAGCTTCCATCATTATTTCTCCCTCTTTATCGCGCCTCAACGGAGCTGTAATATCCCAACTTAATGAAGTTTCACCTTATCCTGCTTACTATATGGAAGACTGGTCATTAGATCCTCCGTATTTTCTAGTAGCTCGAGTTCTAATAAGTGGTTAATCATTTCGTTTTTGTTTGGAAATTCTCCAACCATATTTGTAAACTTTTCGATTAGTTCTTCTGCAGTAACAGCGTTTTCTGGATCGCCTTTTGGAAAATCAGATTGTTTATGAATGGTTTCTCCATTTGCGAAAACAACTTCCACTGTAGCTCCCCATTGTTCCGGATAGTTTGCATTGATTTGTGGATCAATACTTACATTTACCTTTTTTAATAGCTGTCGAATTTGACTATCCGATAAATTAGATTCATTAAAATCAGCTAAACCTGCGCTACCTGTTAAAATGGCTAAAGCGGAACAAAATTGTAAACTGAATTTAGCTGCATACTCGGTTGTTGGATCATCATTATCCGTTATATCAATGGCTGCTTTATATGATTTAACCGTAATGGATTCAATTTCATCAAGGGTTGGTTTGCGTTCCTGAAAAATCTCGATTAATAAATCAATGGCATGATGTGTATGGCGGCAGGACGCATGAATTTTAAAGGAATTTTCTAGAATCTTAAATTCTTTTCCCAAACCATCCCTTATTTTGGATGCATCATATTGTTCACTCATTGCTTTAAAAAATCCTCGATTCCCTTCCAAAATTTTCTTCGGACCAGTGAAACCTTTTTGCGCTAAAAGTGCTGCAATCACACCGTTCATTGCAGCTTTTCCAGCATGTAGTTGTTTGGTCATTGCACCATCTACGATAAATTCCCACAGTCCGGCTGCTTGAGTGCCTGCATTCCCTAATGCAAAAACCATTTCTTCTTCTGTTAAATGCAGTAATTTAGCTACAGCAATTGCCGCACCAAATGTTCCGCATGTTGCAGTATTATGCCAATAATAGTAATGGGACGGGGAAACTGCTTCTCCAATTCTAAAACAAACTTCATAGCCAATTACAATTGCTGTTATTAACTCTTTTCCTGATAGCTTTTTCCATTGCGCTACGGCAAGAGCAGCGGGAATGACAACTGTAGCCGCGTGGATTATAGATCCTTTATGGATGTCATCCAGTTCAACAATATGACTTGCTGCACCGTTCAATAGTGCTGCATTTACAACAGATGATTTACCTCCAGTGAATAGACTAGCCTGTTCCAAACCACCCATTTCGTTTACTAGTTCACTAATCATCTGGATCGGTACTTTATCAGAACCCGCGATTGCTGACCCAAAGTAATCCAAAATACATAGCTTTGTAAACTCCACAACTTCTGGAGGCAGTTTTTCATAGCTTAGTTCATGACTGTATTTTGCTAACTCTCTACTTAAGTCCATTTCTCACCACTCCTTTATGAAATAAATGGAAATAGGTCCTTGTACATACAAGGACCTTGTCACCTTAAAAAGATCTAGGAAGTCCTAAAATATGCTGAGCAACATAGCTAACGACAAGATTATTCGTTACAGGAGCAACGATAAATAAGCGCGCTTCTCTAAACTTACGCTCGATATGGTATTCAGAAGCAAATCCATAACCACCAAATGTATCCATCGCCGCATTTGCCGCTTTCCATGTTGCTTCGGAAGCTAAATATTTGGCCATATTTGCTTCTGCACCACATACTTCATTTGCATCAAACATTTTCGCTGCTTTATCTCGCATTAACTTAGCCGCTTCGATTTCCATGTATGAACGAGAAATTGGAAACTGAACGCCTTGGTTTTGCCCAATTGGTCTGCCAAAAACTTCTCGCTCATTGGCATATTTCACTGATTTATCAACGAAATATAAACCATCTCCAACACTTTCAGAAGCGATTAAAATTCGTTCTGCATTCATTCCACTTAACACATAACGGAACCCTTTTCCTTCTTCGCCGATTAAGTTTTCTACTGGGATCTCGACATTTTCAAAGAATACTTCCGTCGTTGCGTGGTTAATCATTGTATCGATTTCTTGAATGGTAATTCGATCCTTTTGATCTTGCATATCTAGAATAAACAAGCTCAATCCATCCGTCTTTTTAGCCACTTGATCTTTGGGTGTTGTTCTTGCCAGTAACAACATTAAGTCTGAGTATTTTGCACGGGACGTCCAAATTTTTTGCCCGTTTACAATGTATTTATCCCCTTTGCGCTCCGCTGTTGTAATAATGCTAGTCGTATCACTTCCAGCAGTTGGCTCAGTCACACCAAAGGCTTGCAGACGTAATTCACCACTTGCAATTTTCGGCAAAAAGCGATTTTTTTGTTCTTCATTTCCATGACGTAAAACTGCTCCCATTGTATACATTTGCGCATGACCCGCACCTGCATTACCACCAGAGCGATTGATTTCTTCCAGAATAATCCCTGCCTCAATCATGCCAAGACCCGCACCACCGTATTGTTCTGGGATTAATACAGATAGCCAACCTTCATCTGTAAGTGCTTTAATAAATTTCTCCGGATATTCTTGTTTTTTATCGATTTCTTTCCAGTAATCTTCCGGGAATTTCTCGCAAAGTGATCGTACACTCTTTCTAATAAGATCTATATCTTCCTTTGTGCTTAATACCATTAAAAACATCCTCCCTGTTTTTCGTTAAATGATTATTTTCCTTGCCAATTTGCTTTTCTTTTTTCATTGAAGGCTAAAATTCCTTCCAGTCTATCTTCCGAATTTGCGCATGTATAATATTGATCCAATTCGATGGACAAAGCAGTATTAATATCCGTTTGAAGACCTGTATTGATCGACTTTTTAATAGCTTTCAATGACAGTGGTGCATTGTTGGCAATTTCTTTTGCAATTTCCAAGGTATTCAGTAACAACTCATCTTTTGCGAATATGCCATTTACAATCCCAGCATCTAATGCGCTTTGTGCATCTATTTGGTTTCCTCTAAATAAAAACTCTTTCGCTAATCCTACCGGAATTGCCCGTGGTAAAAGCTGCGTTCCGCCAACGCCAGGAATAATTCCTAACTTCACTTCCGGTAATCCTACCTTCACATGCTCCGACACATAACGTAAGTCACAGCTCAAAAGCATTTCCATCCCGCCACCAAGTGCAAAACCATTCACTGCAGCAATAACAGGAAAAGGGAAATTTCGAAGTAAGCCGTACGCCTCCTCGAAAATATCATGTTGTTGTTTCCACTGTTTGTTTGTCATCCCTTTTCTTTCTTTTAAATCGGCCCCAACACAGAAGCTTTTTTCACCTGAAGCTGTTAGGATCAATACACTTAAATCTTCTTTTTCTTGTAACTCCTTTAAACATTCCACTAGTTCAATCGCCATTAATGTATTTAAAGAGTTCAACGCTTCTGGTCTATTTAACTCGAGAATATAAACATTTTCCCCACTATACTCTTCGTTCAATAAAATAGTTTGCCATTTTTGCATACCTATTGCCTCCATGGGATTTTATATAATTGGAACTGGATATTTCCGATTAGAAGGTCCCGCTTTTCTTATATAGCTTGGTGTTTCGTGTTCTACAATGCCCTTTAGTGTATTGGAAGCAAGGATCAACTCATCTAAGGATAATCCCGTTTCAATTCCCATATTATGCAACATATGAACGACATCTTCTGTACAGACATTTCCAGTTGCCCCAGGTGCAAAAGGACAGCCTCCAAGTCCGCCAAGCGATGTATCGAAACTAGTGATACCCGCTTGCATGCTAGCGAGTATATTAGAAAGTCCCATTCCTCTTGTATTGTGGAAATGTAGATTAAATTTCTGATTTGGAAAATCGCTCTGTACATATACTAATAACTCGTACACTTGCTGAGGATTTGCCATACCAGTTGTATCCGCTAATGAAATCGTGTTAATATCCATTGCTACAACTTGCTTTAGAATATTATGGATTCTTTCCTTAGGTACTTCTCCTTCAAATGGACAACCGAATGTAGTGGCAATCGATACATTTAATTGCATGTTTTTTTGTTTACAAAATGCTTGGATTGTTTTTAATTCCTCCAGCGATTGTTCCGTGCGCTTATGCACATTTTGCAAATTATGTGATTCACTCGCAGAAAAAACAAAGTTCACTTGTTTTACACCATTTGCATAGGCATTTTCTGCCCCTTTTAAATTTGGGATTAAGGCTATCAATGTCAAATCCTTTTGAGCTTCTGTAATCAATGCATATAAATCACCGCTATTTGCCATTTGCGGTACTAATTTTGGATGAACAAATGATCCGAATTCGATTGTTTTTACATTGGCTTTCGTTAATTGGTCAAATAGCTCCTTCTTTTCTGCGATACTAATAATTTTTTTCTCTAGTTGTAAGCCATCCCGTAATACAACCTCATTGATCTGAACATGTTTAGGGAATTCCATCTAATACCTCCTATTCTTTTCTTTTTGTATTTTGTATCCAAAATAAAAGATTAAATTTTTTTATTTCTTGTCTTCTTTATCCATTTCATCAAACACTTCTTTTGCAGATCTAAAACTATCAATTGCTGCGGGTACTCCACAGTAAATAGCTGTCTGTAAAAATACTTCTTGAATTTCATCTTTGGTTAAGCCGTTATTAATGGCACCTCTTACATGGAGTTTTAATTCATGTGGTCTATTTAAAGCGGTAATCATGGCAAGATTTATCATGCTTCTCGTTTTCTTTGGTAAACCTGGTCTTGCCCATACCTCTCCCCAACAGTACTCAGTTACTAGTTCTTGCATGGGCATATTAAATTCAGTCGCATTTTGAATGGAACTATCTACATATTCTGCTCCAAGTACACTACGTCTTATTTCTAAGCCTTTTTCAAACTTTTCTTTGTTCACGGCAATTCACCTGCTTCTTTTTATTTGGATAACAATTTGTGTTTTTGATTCATTAATATTAACTCGTCTATGGAAGGATACTCATCTAAATGTAAAAGGAATTTTGCCATATTATCTGAGCTTGATTTGCCTAGTTTTTCTTCCACCAGGCTCCCAAACTTTGTTAATAGTTCCTCTTCCAGCATTGGATTTTGGATACTACCTTTTGCATGCTGCACTTTATGTCTTATATGGGATCCATCTTTTAGAATGGCCGTCACTTCAACCTCTTCTTCTTTGATCGCTTCGTCTATCTTTATACTTATTTTCTTTTGCATGTCGATTACTTTTTTATTTTTCACTTTTTCATCTGTGTATTGCTTTTCACTTGCATTGCCCTCTAAAAATGCAATGGCAGCTGTGAAATATACACTAAATTTCCCTTCCAAACCTGTTTGAGGTGTTTCTTTTCCAGTCAATTCGAGTACATAAGGATGAACTTTTAGCTCGATAGATTGAAGGTCTTCAGGTGAAACTAATTTCTGTAAATAAAGACACGCATCAATCGAAGGATGTAGCACAATGCCACAAGCATACGGTTTAAAACTATTCTTCAATAGTTCCCAGTCTTGGCCCCAATTGATATTCACTTTTTCCAAGTCATGCGCTGGTGCCAGTACATTTGCAAACCCCCGCTTAGCTTCCAAAATCTGTTCAGAGCTTGTAAATCCTTTTTTAGCTAGTAATGCAGCAAGCAATCCATTTTGCGCGGCTTTTCCTGGATGGAATGGCTTCGTCATCGTTCCAAATACTTCTCTTAAACCAGAAGATTGCGTTCCTGCAATTCCTAATGCCCATAGGAATTGTTCCCGGTCCAACTTTAGAAGAATTCCCGCTGCAATAGCAGCACCGAATACGCCAGTTGAACTCGTAATATGCCATCCAAGTTGATAATGACTTGGATAAACCGCATTAGCGATTCTTAATTCTGCTTCGCATCCTAAAATAAATGCATGTACGATTTCTTTTCCACTTAAGCCCAAATGCTCCCCTAAAGCAAAAACTACTGGAGCAACTGGACCACTGGGATGATGAATCGTATCTAAGTGAGTGTCATCATAATCAAAAATGTGGGATGATGTTCCATTTATTAATGCCGCCATTAATAAATCAACCTTTTCTTCCCTTCCAAAAATGGAGACTTGTTGTGCAGATTGTAAGTCATTTGTTAATTCGAGCAATATATCAATAGAAGGGTGGGTAGAGGCCCCAACAGCTACACCCATCCAATTTAACAAACTTCTCTTCCCATGAAGTATTACTTCTTGTGGAATTTCTTCATAGGAAGTCGATAAACAATGATCTACTAAAGTTTTCGTCACCATTTTTATTCCACCTTTTTACACTTTCCTATTTGCGGAAAGATTTATTTAATTTCCTGCATTTCTTGCTGCTTCAATTACATCCGCACCTATTTCTTCCTCATATTCTGCATAAATAGGCTCTAACACTTTTCTAAATTCTTCAATTTGCTCCGGTGTTAATTCTACAATCTCCACATTTCCTCTTTCTTTAATCGTTTCAAGCGCTTTTTCATTTAGACTTTTTGCTTCAGCACGTGCCACCTCAGTACCTGCTGCTAGTCCTCCTTCTACAATTGCTTTTGTCGCTTCGTTCATACTGTCCCAAAACTTCGTGTTCGTGAATACGGCATAGTCCACACGTGTATGGTTCATAATTGTCATATATTTTTGAACTTCATCAAACTTTTTAGATTCAATATTACTAAATGTGTTCTCTTGTCCGTCTACTACCCCTTGATCAAGTGCTGTGTATAATTCTCCAAAAGGAATAGACTCAGAACCCGCCCCAAGTGCCGTATACAAAGATTCTAATACTTGACCACCTTGCGTACGGAATTTTAACCCMTTTAAATCTGCTGGGCTACTAATGGCATGTTTACCATTCGTTAAATGTTTTCCACCATTTGGCCACATAGATAATCCAAGAACACCATCTCCTTTAAGACTACCTAATACTTCTTGCCCTTTTTCTCCATCCCAAAATGCAATTGCTTCTTCGTCATCCGCAAAGGCAAATGGAAGTGCAGGAACATTAAATTGTGGATTGTTTCCAACGAATTTGGTTAAGTCCGGTGCGATAAACTGAATATTATTTGCTACTAGATTTTGATATTCATCTTGATCTCCAAAAAGGGAACTGTTTGGATAGATTTCTACTTTAATCTTGCCATCTGATTCTTTTTCAATGTATTCTTTCATAGCTAGTGCACCTTGATGCTTTGGAGTATTTTCCGCTACAACATGGGAAAATTTAATCTTTAAATCTTGAACACCGTCGCTACTTTCCCCAGACACTGCAACTTTTTCATCACTTTGGCAAGCTCCTAGAACAAATATGGATATGATCAATAATAGAAAGATAGATAACTTTTTCACAAAAATCCCCCTTAAATTTTTAATAAAAAAATAATAAATTCGAGTTTTACATCATAACTAGTGAAAAGGCTTTCAAAAAAGCAATTCCATTTTACTTCCACACACCACACTTTCTTATTGACTTTTATGAAGATTAAATAGGAGTTGTCTAACATGTTATGAATCTTGTTTATTGGATACAACTCAAATAACAAATTATCACAACAAAAAAACAATGTAAAGAAAAATTAAAATATTTAGTATATTCTGCATTAAAGTATTGTTTTTTAAATGTTCGTATATTACTATTTAGTTTGTAATCCTGTATCCGAAATACGAAATTGATAAAAGGAGGAATTTTATTGAAAGTTTTAAATTTTATTGAAAGCGCTTTATCTGGTTTTTTATTCCTTGTAGGCATTTGTGTTAGTCTCTATTCAGTCTTTATGAGATACGTCGTTGGGTCCTCTCAAAGTTGGGCAACAGAAGTTTATACGATGCTTCTTGTATGGGCTATTTTCATAGGATTCTCTACAGCTTTAAAAGATGATAAGCATATTGCCATTGAAATTCTTTATGACAAATCAGGTCCAAAGATGAGAAGTTTCTGCCAAATCATTACTTTTATTATTGGGATAGGCTTTAGTATATTTATCTTTTGGACAGGCTTAGAGATGGTTTTAGTAGCGCATGCACAAGCTATTAAAACGATTGATCTTGGTTTCCCTATTTGGATTAACTACTTGATCATGCCAATCGCCGGAGCTTTGTTATTTATTCGTTTCTGTGAGAAAGCATATAGATTTTTCGTGAAAAAAGAAGATGTGACTAGCGGAGGTGATTTAGAATGGCAGCAATAATCGTCATAGGTTTGTTGTTTGTATTAGCCTTTTTAAGAGTCCCTATTGCAATAAGTTTAGTAGTATCTAGTATTACTGGTCTTTTTTTGGTAGACTTCTCGCTTAACACGGTCATCCAAAAAATGTTTACTGGGGTGAATAGTACTACACTAATGGCCATTCCAGGCTTTGTATTCGCTGGTCTCATCATGGCTAAAGGCGGTATTTCCAAATATTTAATCGAGTGTATTAAAACTTGGGTAGGTCATACTAAGGGCGGTCTGTCGGTCGTTGCTGTTCTTACATGTATGATTTTTGCTGCAATCTCTGGATCGAGCCCCGCTACTGCAGCAGCAATCGGAGCTATTATGATCCCGATGATGGTTAAAGCTGGATATGAGAAGAATTACGCAATGGGATTAGTAGCGGCAGCTGGGACACTTGGAATTTTAATTCCTCCTTCTATCCCACTTATTCTTTACAGTTCTGTTTCGGAAGAATCCACAGGAAAATTATTTTCAGCAGGTATTTTGCCAGGAATATTACTTGGCTTGGCACTAATGGTGTATGCAGTGATCGTAGCGCATCGAAAAGGCTATGGTGGATTGGAAAAAGTGCCTGTAAACGAACGGTGGAGACCTACTTTAAAAGCGGTATGGGGATTAATCATGCCTGTCCTTATATTAGGGGCAATTTATAGTGGGATTGTAACCCCAACGGAAGCATCCTTTTTAGCTTGTTTATACTCTATTATTGTATCTATTTTTATTTACCGAGAATTAGATTGGTCTAAATTTAAACAAATTGTAACAGAATCTATTACGACAACATCGATGATCTTTTTAATTATTGCCGCTGCCCTAATACTAGGAATGTTTTTAACAACAGAACAAATTCCACAAGAGTTTGCTACTTGGGTAAGTGATAGCGGGTTTAATAAATGGACGTTTTTAATTATCATTAGTATTTTATTTTTTATCCTTGGAATGTTCTTAGAGCCAACTGCCATCATACTTATTACACTTCCAATTTTATTGCCAATCATTACTGCATTGGATATTAACGTAATCCATTTTGCAATCATCATGGTAGTTAACATGGAGCTTGGTATGATTACACCACCTGTCGGACTCAATTTGTTCGTCGTCAGTGCCATCGCCGAGGAAAAAGTCGATCGAGTAATCAAAGGAGTAATACCATTTTTCGCCATATTCGCGATCGTACTTGTGCTTATTATCATTTTCCCTCAAATTTCCTTAATTCTTACCAAGTAATTGTTACAGGTGCCAGGCACCCGTAACAATTCTGTAACACAAAAAAGCCAAGAACTAGATGGATTTTACATCCATGTTCTTGGCTTTCCACTTTTAAACATTATGCTGCTGCGTTACGCATTTCGTCTAATACTTGGTTTACGCGTTTTTCAGGCATTTTCATGCCGCTTCCACCTGCTTGGAAATGGCGAAGTTTTAAACTAGTGAACCACCTGTTTTACTGTATTTAATAATACCTTCTACACTTCGGTAAGCTAAGGCCCCTACTGTTCCCGTTGGATTATAGCCGCCATTATGCGCAAAGTTTCCTGCTCCTATAACAAATAGATTCTCTGCATCCCAATGTTGCAAATAATTATTTACGACACTGTTATCAGGACTGGATCCCATAATGGTTCCACCAGTATTATGGGTCGTTTGATAGCCGACAATATCATAGTCGGTAATTGGGTTTTTCCCTTCAACCGTTTTTGCACCCATTTCCTTCATAATATTTGCTGTTACTTCTGTTATATATTTGTGCAATGCTTTATCTTGATCCGTAAAATTATAAGTCATTTGGAGAAGTGGTATTCCATAAGCGTCTTTATAATTACTATCTAAAGAAAGGAAATTCTCCTTATGAGGCATTGATGCCCCCTGTGTTCCAACTGACAAAGTACGTGTAAAATTATGAATAGAGTTCTTTTTGAATTCGGCTCCCCATGTAGGAGTATCACGTGGGATTGCATTGGTTTCAATCGGTCTGTACCCTGTTTGAGTAATGGAAATACTGCCCCCATGAATAAAATCTAAATTACTATGGTCGAAATTATCTCCATTAAAATCATCAATCGTCATTCCAAGTGCCCCTGCACCCATAAACGTATTCATCTGTTCTTCAAAATATCCATTTGCTCCTGGAAGAATTTGATAACAATAATTTTTTCCAAGCGTTCCCTTGCCAGTTGCTGGATCATATTGCTCTCCAATTTTAGATACCATAAGAAGTTTAGCATTATTCATCACATAGCTTGTTAACACTACTACTTCTGCGGGTTGGATAAATTCTTCACCTGAAAGTGTATCTAAGTATTTGACGCCAGTTACTTTATTTCCATTTTTCATCACTTCCACGACATTTGCACGGAAACGCATTTCAAAGTTTCCAGTCTTTTCCGCTGTTGGTATTACGGTTATTTCAGGTGAACTCTTTGCACCATATTCACAGCCGAAACGCTCACAAAAACCACAATATTGACAGCTATTTATCGCTGCACCATCGGGGTTTGTATAAGGTTCAGACAAATTTGCGGAAGGCAACATAAAAGGATGATAACCCAACTTTTGTGTTGCGGATTCAAATTTCTTTAATATCGGCGTCTTTTTCATCGGTGGTGTTGGGAATGGTTGTGATCGTTTTCCCCAAAAAGGATTTGTATCCTCACCAGAAATTCCAAGCGTTTGTTCATATTTATAAAAATATGGTTCTAACTCATCATAAGTGACTCCCCAGTCTTGCAGCAAATAATCTTTTGATAATTTATTGGGGCCATATTTTTCATCTGTCATCGTTTTAATTTGAAAATCATAAGGTAGGAATCTCCAAGAATGGCCATTCCAATGCGTTAATGAACCACCAAGTCCTTCACCAAGTAAAAACGAACCCATCTGACGCATTGGTAACGCAGGCATTTTACGATGATTTCGAATAGTGATTGTTTCTTTTGATAGATTTTGCATTAACTCATATCTTACTGCATATCTATATTCGTCATGAACTTTCAAATAATCTTCAGTATTTCGTGCTTCCCCTCTCTCTAACCCAACAACCTTTAATCCTGCTTTTGCACATTCAGCGGCAACGACACCGCCTGTCCATCCTAATCCAACTGTTACAACATCCACTTTTGGTAAAGTAGTAGCCATTTGTAGTACCCCTTTCTTCTTTTACATGCTGCCAAGCGACTTTGGCTCAATTTTTTGAAATTCTTCACTTTCAATTACATTAATATAGGCCATTTGATGACCAGGAAATTCTTTCATTCTCCATCCGTCCATATTATTATTGCCGCTGTACATAGGATCGGAGTAAGCTCCTTCTAATGTTGCGGATCGAAGTAATTTAAAGAAAAAAGCAGCTGTCGTTCCGGACATTTTCACTTCATCCTTGGCAAAAGCAGTTAAGATTTCATCCATTTGACCCGGCTCCAGACTTGCAAATCCACTTTCATATCTTTTATTAGCCTCTTCTTCTAATTTCTCAATTCCCTGCTTAAATACGTCAGCACGGGTTAAACGACTTTGATAACCTTGCGTTGGAGCACCTACCGCAAATGGTCCGTGCATATACTCCCTTGAATTACTGCCATACTGTCCTGCTAACTGACGATCAATAAAATAAGGAACCCCCAACTCTATTGCACCTGAGCCTAAATCATCTTTCGGAAAGATACGTTCTGTTGCGTTGGATAGCACCTCAAAATCTCGATTATTCTTGAAAAACTGAAACCCAGCATTCGCATGCTGCGTATGATCACTCGGGCTTGTCCCTTTTGGTGCTGTCGTTGTGCTCGTACCATTGACGTTATAACCAACCAATCCACCAATTATCCCTCCGCCAATCAAAGCACCAGCAGCAACACCAGATGTTTTTAAAAAGTCTCTTCTTGTTGTTAGATTTCTCTTCTCTTCTGACATACTCATAGTCTCCTTAAAAATATTGATTTTAAAAATTAACCTCTCGCAAAAGTATAGACAAATATAACCAAACTCAATCACCAACCAACAATATTTTTCTTGTTACCGGTGCCAGGCACCAGTAACAATTCTGTAACAAACGTTGAATATCTCTATTTAGTCGTTCATACATTAGTAGAGTGGAAATTTTAGGTTCTCATTGGAGGAATATGGATGGGTTATTACGTAAAAGTGGAAAAAGGGGTTAATATATTTGTGGAAGATATTAACTCAACTTCGAATAAAACTATTTTATTTATCCACGGTTGGCCCGCAAATCATCGAATGTTTGAGTATCAATTTAATCATCTTCCCGCGCTAGGCTACCGTTGTATCGGAATTGATATTCGAGGGTTTGGGAAATCAAGTAAACCTTGGAGTGGATACAATTATGATCGGTTGGCAGACGATATTCGGGTAATTATCGATACACTTGGCCTTGAAGATATAACACTCGCTGGGCACTCCATGGGCGGAGCTATTTCCATTCGATATATGGCTAGATACAGCGGATACAAAGTGTCGAAACTTGTCTTAATCGGCGCTGCTGCTCCAGTCTTCACAAAACGACAAGATTTCCCATATGGAAAAACAGTGGAGGAAGTAAATAATTTAATAGAAGAAACATATGCAGATCGTCCCAAAATGTTAAGCGATTTTGGCGATATTTTCTTTGCACGCTACTTATCAAAGAGTTTTACCGATTGGTTCCATGGACTCGGCTTAGCCGCATCTGGAAATGCTACGGCAAAATGTTTAGTATCCCTGCGAGACGAAGATCTACGCAATGACCTACGACTTATAAAGGTTCCAACGGCCATTTTACATGGCAAACAAGATAAAGTTTGTTCCTTCGATTTTGCCGAATTAATGCACCGAGGTATAAAAGATTCTATATTGATACCATTTGAATACAGTGGACATGGATTGTTTTATTGTGAGATGGAAAAGTTTAATGAAGAGCTTGCGAAGTTTATTGGATGAAAAAAGCTATTTTTCTTCCTTACTGATTTTTTCTTATTAAAAATATTAATTATGAAGCTTAGTAGACTAGTACATTGTTGCAATAAATCCTCAAAAAGCCGTATAACAACGAAGGGAAGTTACCATATCTCCAAAAATGGTATCTTCCCTTCAGTTTTATAGATTTTGAATTCGCAAAGTACCCTTAGAAATCGGGCTCTTCCACATGTGCTAGTTGTTTTGCACGCTCACTAGGGTTTTCACTACCCGTAATAAAACTACCAACAATGAGTATCTCTACTCCAGCTTCTAAAAGTCCTGGAGCAGTCTCTATATTCACACCACCAGCAACAGCAATTCGTATATCCTCTAGTCCTTCCACTAGTTGAAGAAGGGACAAGGTTGCTAACTCTCCATTTTGCTGATTATCTTTTGCAATATGAAGACAAAATAGGCGAGCTCCAAGTAAATATATTTCCTTTACCCGTTCCGCATGCTCTATACCGAGTAAATCTATCATAACCTCACCATTATACCGAGATGCTTCTTCTAAACATTGGATGATCGTGGCATTTGGAGCATAGCCCATGACAGTTGTAACATTTGCACCCGATTCGAAAGCCTGGATACTTTCATACTTCCCAGCATCACATGTTTTCATGTCGGCAACAATGGTTTTTTCAGGAAAACGAGCACGCATTTCTCGAACGGCTACCATACCGTACTCTTTAATAACGCCTGTACCAATTTCGATCCAATTAATAGACCCTTTTGTTTGTTCAACTAAGTAAATGCACTCTTCTATTGTCATTCGATCTAGTGCTAATTGTAGTTTATACATTATACACCCGAATAAGCCATAAATCCGCCATCAACAGGTACCGTGATGCCGGTCACAAACCCAGAGTATGTGTCATCCACTAACCAAAGCATCGTCCCTAGCAAATCTTCCGCTTTTCCAAATCTCTTCATTGGAGTATTTCTTATTATTTTTTCAGACCTTGGAGTATGCGTTCCATCTTCATTCAACAATAGATTACGATTTTGTGTTGTCAAAAAGAAACCTGGAGCAATTGCATTTACACGTAAGCCCGTCTCTGCGAAATGAACAGCCATCCACATGGTGAAATTATTAATAGCTGCTTTAGCCGCACTGTACGCTGGAACTTTAGTCATCGGTGCATACGCACTCATAGAAGAAATATTCAAAATGACAGGAGAGTCACGCTTCAACAATTCACGTCCAAACACTTGGCTCGCCAAAAAAGAACCTGTGAAATTGGTTGCAAACACTTGTGAAAACCCACTTTCTTCTAAATCAAAGAAAGACTTCTCTGCATGTTCAGTTTCATACGTTTCCACTGAAGTAATTGCATCCGAATGGTTTCCACCAGCACCATTAATCAAAATATCCACTCGACCAAACTTTTCTATAATAAAATCACGCGCACCTTCTAACGAAGTTCGATCGAGAACATCAGCAGATAAAGCAATAGCTTCCCCGCCACTTGCATTAATTTCTGTTGCTACGCCTTTCCCTTTTTCTTCTGTACGATTCAATATTGCTACTTTAACACCATGTCGCGCTAATTCTACCGCCATACGAGAGCATAGCACTCCACTTCCCCCGGTAATAACAGCTACTTGCCCCGACAAGTTTTCATGTTTAGGCATCATATTATAGTCCTCCTATTTACTTACTTGATAAGCGTCCCACAATCCGTGTAGATACATAATTCCTAAAGCTCGATCGTATAATCCGTATCCTGGACGACATTTTTCACCCCATAAATGACGACCATGATCTGGACGTACATAACCTTCATATTCAATAGAAGCTAGTTCTTTCACGACATTTGTAATGTCTATAGATCCATCAGAAGTTAAATGAGACGTTTCGATGAAATCACCATTATCAAAAATTTTCACATTACGAATATGAGCAAAAGGAGAATACTGCGCATATTTAGAAGCTAAATCTACCATATCATTCAAAGGATTGGCCCCCAATGACCCCGTACAGAACGTTAAACCATTTGATTTTGAATCTGATATAGACAACAATCGTTTAATACTTGCTTCACCGGTCATGATTCGAGGCAAGCCAAATATTGGCCATGGTGGATCATCCGGATGAATCCCCATTCTAATTCCACACTCTTCAGCTACTGGCAATATCGCTTGTAAGAAATAGCTTAAATTTGCCCATAATCTTTCCTCATCAATTTCCTTATAGGCTTCAAACAATTCTCCAATACGAGCCATTTTTTCTGGTTCCCATCCAGGTAAAGTCAAATCACTTGCTTCAGAAACTGTTTGGACTAACTCTTGTGGGTCTAACCCTTCTACCTTGGCCTTTTCGTAAAATAGTGCAGTCGAACCATCTGGCAATGGATGGTACATATCAGTTCTTGTCCAATCAAATACTGGCATGAAATTATAACAAATTACTTTCACGCCGAATTTTGATAAGTTACGGATAGTTTCTTTATAGTTCTCAATATATTGGTCCCGCTCTGAATTACCTAATTTTATAGATTCATGAATGTTAACACTTTCCACAACATCTCCGTGGAAACCAAAAGACTGAATATATTCAACTTCAGATCGAATTTCTTCAATCTCCCAAACTTCTCCAACTGGTTTAGAATGAAGTGCCCAAACGATTCCTTTTACATTTGGGATCTGTTTTATTTGATCAAGTGTTACTGTGTCATTATTACGACCATACCAACGAAAAGTCATATTCATCATTGTTTACCCCCAGCTAGTTCTACATATTTCTGTGCAAGCTCAATGACTGCTTCGATACCTTCACGACGATATACTTTCGTTAAATCACTTCCAATTCCTACCGCAACTGCTCCTGCATCTATCCATTGCTTAGCATTTTCCAACGAAATCCCGCCTGTTGGCATTACTCTTACATTTGGTAGTGGTCCATTTATTGAGCCTATAAAACTTGGTTCAAATTGATTGGCTGGAAATAGCTTAATAATGTCACATCCGCTTTCCACTGCTTTTATCATTTCGGTAATGGTCATACACCCTGGAAAGTAAGGAACACTATATCGATTACATAATGTAGCAATTTTCTCATCGAAGGATGGACTGACTACAAATCGTGCACCATTCAAAATAGCGTCTCTTGCAGTCTCTGAATCTAGGACAGTACCAGCGCCAATTATTGCGTGTTCGTCTAGTAAAGCTTCAAACACTTTTCTTACTTGTGGTGTTGTATAAGTTACTTCGATAGAACKAATACCTCCAGCGATTGCAGCTTTTGAAATAGCAATTGCCTCTTGATAAGAACTCCCACGGATAACCGCAACTACCTTTTCGTTTACGGATTCATTTATACTTTCATGCTTTGGAAACATATTACTCCTCCTCACTCGAATACAATAATTGCTTTTCGAACTTTATCTGGATTTTCTTCCACAAACTTGAATGCTTCCTGCACATCATTAATAGAAAATCGATGAGTAATTAATCCATCATGACTTAACTTACCTTCGTTTAATAAAGTAACAACTTTTCCAAATTGGTTCGTTTGTAAACGTGAACCAACAATGGTTAATTCTTTTTTCGTAATTGGCAATTGGGGGATGGAAGATGGTCTTTCATCAAAACCAAGCACCACTACTGTTCCAGCAGCAGAGGCAACTTCAACACCAAGTTCAAATGTAGATGGTAAACATACAGCATCGATTACCACATTTGCACCTTCTCCATTCGTTAGCTGTTGTACTCTTTCAACGACAGATTCTTTTCCAGCATTGATAACAAAATTTGCTCCATTTTCCTTAGCAAATTGTAAACGCTCTTCACTTAAATCTGTCATCATTACTGTAGCACCATTAATCTTTGCCATTTTTAAAATGCAAATTCCAATAGGTCCACATCCTTGAATTAATACTGTATCTCCAGCTGAAACTCCCCCACGCCAAACTGCTTGAGCCCCAATCGTATATGGCTCCGCTAAAACAAGCTCGTCCCATTCCAAACCAGCGTTTACCACATGTAATTGGTTTTCAGGTAATACGATAAATTCGCGCATGCCTCCATCCTCATGAACTCCAAAAACGGATAATTTCTCACAAACATTTCGTCTTCCGCTTCGACATGCGTAACAAGTACCACATGATCGGATTGGTTCTACTACTACGCGATCGCCTACCTGAATACTCACTACCTTTTGACCAATCTCTACTACTTCTCCTGCAACTTCATGACCAACGATTCGTGGGTATGTCGCTAGGGGGTTCGTCCCATGATAAATATGCATATCCGAGCCACAAATACCAACTCTCTTTACTTTCACTAATACATCATAAGCTCCGATTATTTCTGGTTGTTCAATATCGATTGTTTGTAATTCTAACGCTTCAGGTATTAATACTGCTTTCATAATCACATCCACCTACTTCAATAGACTTGGTAAAAATAATGTAATTTGTGGTATATAAGCCACTAGCATAAGGATAATTAAGCTAACACCCAAAAACGGAAGTAATTCCTTGGTCGTTTTTCCAATGGATACTTTACCAATTTGGGAAGCAACGAATAAGCAAACTCCTACTGGAGGTGTGATTAACCCAATAACTAAGTTCAATACCATCATGACACCAAACTGAACCGGATCCATTCCCACTTCTATTGCAACTGGCAATAACACTGGGAAAAGTATTACTAATGCCGCAATAGTTTCCATGAATGTCCCTACAAACAGCAACAAAATATTTATTAATAAAATAACGATAATTGGATTATCTGAAATTCCTAAGATTACACTCGCTACTAATTGAGGAATTTGTTCACTAACCATAATCCAACCAAAAAGGTTTGCAAATCCAACTAACAACATAATAGAAGCTGTACTAGTCATCGAATCTAGCATAATCGATGGAATCTTTTTAATTGGCAATTCTTTGTAGATGAAGATTCCTACTACAAATGCATATAAAACGGCAATGATCGAAGCTTCTGTTGGTGTAAAATATCCACCTAAAATACCAAATAAAATGATTACGGTCATAAACAATGCCCAAAAAGCACCAGTGAAACTCTTACCGATCTCTTTTAAACTCTTACGTTCACCTTTTGGATAATTACGTTTTACGGAAATAATATATGTAGGAATCATTAAGCCAAGTCCTAGTAAAATTCCGGGTAAAGCACCAGCTAAAAATAAGTCTCCTATAGAAACAGATGCAAGTGTTCCTACAATAATCATTGGTAAGGAAGGAGGAATGATTGGTCCCACAGTGGAGGAGGATGCCGTTACAGCCGCTGAAAATCCCGCTCCGTAACCTTCTTTTTTCATTGCTGGTATTAAAATAGCACCAATACTAGATACATCTGCCAAAGCAGTACCAGATATTCCGGCAAATCCCATAGACGACCCGACATTTGCTAAACCAAGACCACCTCGAATATGGCCAATAAAGTTATTTGCAAAATGAATAATTCGATCAGTTATACCACCTGCGTTCATTAAGTTACCTGCTAATATAAACCCAGGGATACATAACAAAACGAAGGAGTTTAATCCACCAAACATTTTCTGAGGAATAATTGTAAGTGGAATATCATTTACAAACAAATAAAGTAAAGAAGAAAGTCCTAAACTAAATGCAACCGGTACTCCTAGAAAAATTAGTGCGATAAATGCGATAAATAGCAATAATGCCATCATAAATCTTCACCTCCAAAATCTTGACTATAATCTTGTTCATTTCGTATTAATTGAACAATTTTCACAATAGAATAAACAACTAAAAACACAGACATAATTAAAATTGATGCATGGATAAATGACATTTGGAATGGCATAGTAGCTGAAGTTTGGCTATGACCGATTAATGTAAATCTGTATCCCTCAATAATCATTACAGCACTCAATAAAAGAATTGCAACGTATATTACTATTTCATAATATCGACGGAATGAATTAGACATCTTAGTCAATATTAAATCTACATTGATAAATTCATTTCTTAACAGCGCGAGCGGTGCCCCGAAACAAATTGCATATAAAAAAAAGTATCGTGTTAATTCCTCCGTCCAGATAGCAGTATAAGGTAAGTATCTAGACATAATTTGAATGGTCACAGTTATGATTACCCCTGCAAAACTAAGAACAGTAAGTAAACCTAAAACACGCTCTATTATTTTTCCCATGGTATTATTCTCTCCCTTCTATAGGAAAGGCACGGCTGACGTAATTTGTCAGAAGTGCCTTTTCACATATTACTTTGCGTTTAGTATTTTCTCATACATTTCAAATTGCTCTGGAGATAAAGTAGATTTAATTGCTGGCAACATGATTTCACGGAAAGCTTCTTGATCAACATCCACAAATTCCATACCTTTTTCCTTCAAATCTGCTTCAATACTCTCAATCGTTTCTGTGTATAAGGCATCGCCGAATTTTTGTGCTTCTGCTGCAGCTTCTTGTACAGCTTTTTGTTGATCTTCGTTTAAGGCTTCAAATTGTTTATTACCTACTAATACATAAATCCAAGAATAAACATGTTCTGTACGATTCACAAAATCTTGTACTTCATATAATCCACCGCTTTGAATCAAGTCCACTGGATTTTCTTGACCACCGATTACCCCTTGTTGTAATCCTGTAAATACTTCGTTAAAGTCCATCACTTGGGGCTTAGCTCCAGCCGCTTCCCAAACTTTCAAGAACAATGGTACGTTAGGCACACGCATACTAAATCCTTTTAAATCTGCAGGAGTTTCAATTTTTTCATTTGAAGTTAAGTTACGTGGTGCACGAGTGTGATAGTAAAGAGGTGTTAATTTTACTTTTTCTTTAATTTCCTCTTCAATCTCTTTCCCAATTTCCCCTTCAACTACTGACTTTACATGATCAAGATCATTGAATGCATATGGAACAGCCATTAACGCGGCTTTTGGTGCCCAGTTTTGCATTGTCTCACCGGAAATCACCATGTCAGCAGTTCCCGCTTCAATTGCATTAATCGTATCCGTTTCTCCACCAAGGGAGTTATTCGGGAAAATAGTAATTTTTATTTGACCATCTGTTTTTTCATCTACTAAGCTTGCAAACTCTTCAGCTGTTTTGTGCCAAATATGATTTTCATCTGCTAAGTGACCGAACTTCCACTTGATTACTTCTTCTTTCGAAGCACTTGAACCTCCTGCGTCCGAACTACAAGCCGCTAATAGAAGTGATGCTGCTAAAATACCAGAAAATAATTTCATTTTTTTCATTTGTTCATTCCTCTTTTCATTTTTTTATATAATAAGAATAGCTAAACCCCCATGTTCCTTCGAACGAATTCCCCCTTTCAACTATTCTTTAATTAGTTAGATAGTCATATACACTAGCTGCAATTGTAATTCCCTTTTCACGATTGTTTTCTTCGTTTATTTGTTCGATTTCACCAGGTATATAAACTTTTGTGAATCCTGGAGCTGGTTCGGAATCATGTAATTCATCGATCATTTGATCCATATTAGATAAGAAAGTTTCTAAATCAGTAAAATTTGCCGGATTAATTGCGCAAAAATAATGTCCTAATTTACGTTTTTTATCTAAGTCATCGTACATTTTCCCGATATGAGGTCCAAAAGCTGCACCTGCCAGCAAACCAGAAAATATATCCACTATTAGAGATAGCCCATATCCTTTTGGTCCACCAAAAGGTGTCAAAGAGACAACTTCGGCTGGGTTAGTCACGGCTTTTCCTTCTCCATCTACACCCCAACCTACTGGAATAGATTTTCCTTCTTCTTTATGTTGTAGTATTTTACCAAGTGCAACAGTTGATGTTGCCATGTCTAAGATGAATGGTTTATGTGTTTTAGCAGGAATTCCGTAAGCAATTGGGTTAGTTCCTAAGAATGATGTTTTACCACCAAACGGAACGACAATTTTATCTGTGTGTGTCATTGCTATTCCGATTAAATTAGACTCAGCAGCTTTTTGGACAAAATAACTTAGCGCACCACAATGACTACTGTTCATAGCTGTTACCATGCCAACGCCATTCTCTTTTGCTAATTGAATTGCATGATCCATCGCGATATCTCCAATGACATGCCCTAAACCATCGTCCCCGTCAACAATACCTGTCACTGATCCTGTTTGGTTAAATGTAATATTTGCAGTTGGATTTATGCCTCCTGCTTTTATACGATTTACATAATGCTCAGTTCTTAATACTCCATGTGAGTTCACATTTCTTAAGTCTGCATGCACAAGAATTTCGGCCACTTTTTCTGCGTGTTCCTCGACTAATCCAGTTGCCACTAATTTGTTAATGGCATATTTTTTCGCTTCCTCATGTTTTAACGTGACCGTAGACATCGTATACCTCCTATTCCAAATTGCTATGTTTACTTTTCATCGTTACATTGGATTGTTCCGAATTTAGACTGTCAATAATCGCTGCATCTAAGGCTAAATGTGCAGCTTGATCAAATTGATTACCCAACGGTTGAATCGTATCCGGTTCAGTCGGAACACGATATTTAGTTGCGGCATGTATGAGTAACCCACTATATATGTCCCTTACATCTCTGTTAGTCGTAACAAGAAAGATTTCTGCTCCTATTTTTGAGGCTATGTCTAAAATAGTTAAAGTATTTGGTGTCTTCCCAGAAGCAGAAAGCACAATAAGCACATCCGTTTCCTCAATAGCTGGTGTGATTGTCTCACCAATTACAAATACTGTTTTACCACTATGCATAAGTCTCATCGCTATTGCTTTTGCGATTAGCCCCGACCTGCCTTCTCCACTGAAGAAAAAGCGACAATTACTTTGGAAAGTTTTCACAAGGTGATTGTATTCCTTATCATCAATGTTGGAGCACACCTCATTTATCTCCTTTAGAACAGTTGAAATTGTTTTCATAAAATCACCTTTCAATTACAGATTCGTTATGAATAAAGGCATTTACTTCCTCTAAATAAGGAAGTCCTTCATTATCACCAGACACTGTTGTGACAAGAGCCCCTACACCATTTGCAAACTGCAACATCTTCTCTGGTGAATAATTATGGAGATAACCATATACAAATCCTGCATCAAAACCATCTCCGGCACCTACAGTATCAATTGCTCGAACTTTGAATGCTTTCGCTTCTGTCCATTTACCTTCCTCGTACACCTTGGAGCCCCTTTCTCCATCTTTAATTACTAAGCTATTTATCTGGTATTTTTTCGCAAACTTTTCTAAATCTACATTCGAATCAAAACCAGTAATTAATCTAATTTCATCAAGTCCGGTTAACAGTATATTTACATATGGGAATATCATTTCAAAAGTTTCTCTAGCTTCTTCAATCGTCCACATCTTTAAACGAATGTTAGGATCGAATGAAACAGGAATTCCTTTTGATTTTGCAAGTTTTAGAATCCGTTCAGTAATTGTGAAGTTTGCGTCATTAATAGCTAAGAAAACGCCAGTGATGTGGACCAAGCTTACCCCACTTAAAATATCCTCGTGAATTTCCGTTGGTTTGAGTGTTAAAATGGGCGATTGATATCGATAATAGAAAGTTTTACCTGCTCCGGATTCGCTAATCTCTTTAAAGTTCACGGAAGTTGGATGATTTTCTACAAACTTTACTTCAGATACATCCACGCCTTCTCCTTTTGCGAAATTGTAAATAACACGGCCAAACTCATCATTACCTAGTCTGCTAATCCATTTGACCTTCATCCCTAATCTTGCGCAACCAAGAGCAAAGTTTAGTTCCGCACCACCTAATTTTCGTTCAAAATGAGTAACATAACGAAGTGGTCCGGTTGTAACAGGATTCATGGTAATCATGGCATCCCCTATGGTTAATACTTGAAAGTTAGTTGACATTCCCTATTCTCCTTGCAGTTATAATGACTTCCGCTCAATTAGAGTCGGGGTATAACGTTTAATCTCGTATGTATTTTCTAAACTTTCTTCTTTTAACAGTAAGAGCAGCTTTCTTACTGCTTCTTTCCCCATTTCAAATGTAGGTTGTTTAATGACAGTGATTGGTGGATTCGATATTTCTAAAAACGGTGAATCATCAATCGCGATAACACTTACGTCTTGTGGAACTTGAATATTATTTTCTCCAATGAATTTAAGCAGTTCTATTAAAGACAAATCATTTGTTGCGAAAAATGCTTTTGGGCGAATATGCGAAGACCAAACCTTCTCAAGTTGACTTTTTATCTCCTCTCTTTCCACAGCAATGATCCAATCTATATTTGGTGCAATATTATTTTCCAATAGTGCTTCTTTAAATCCATTTATCCTCTCTACACGAGGGGTCACATTTCTTATGATGGAAGTAGCCACTAAAGCAATGTCTTTCCTATCTTTTTGCAGAATTGATTCGACAGCAAGTTTAGCTGCTTCTTTATTGTCTAAAAGAATTGTTGGATACATAGGTTCATCAATTCTTCTATCAATAAAAACAATCGGAAAATTTGCTGCTTTTAACCGTTTGTATAAATCCACATTTCCATTTGTCGGAAAAATAATTAAACCATCCACTTGCTTAGCAACTAACATATCCATATAGTCCCGCTCTTTATCTGGGTCGTCATCAGCATTACACACAAATAAATGGAAATTATTTATTCCACATTCATCTTCTATTGCGCGAATAATTTCAGTAGAAAAATTATGTAAAATGTTTGCAACGATGACTCCAATTGTTGCAGACTTCTTTTGCTTCAGGCTTTTTGCTGTAAAGTTAGGAATATAGCCTAAATCATTTATCACATCTCGAATTCTCTCTTGGGTAGAATCAGCCATGTACTGGAATCTATTATTGATAAATTGAGATACAGTGCTCTTCGATACGCCAGCTTTCTGTGCAACGTCGGCCATTGTTACTTTATTCATAGCAATCCCCTTCTTCAAAACTTTTCTAAACCGGTTTAGAAAATCGATTTAGTGAAAGTATAATTGAAAGCCTTTTCAAAATCAATCATTATTTTTAGAATATTTTTAGTGTTTTAAATTGCAAGTTCTTTGTGAATTAAAACTTTATTTGTTTGATAAATAAATAAAAAAATCCCCTGCATATAAATAATATGGGGGGATTTTGCATTATTTGTTCCCACTTTTCCTCCAAAATATCAAGGATGATCATAGGCAACCATTCATTCAATTCTCTAAATTGGAAACCAAGATTTCTAGCTTTTTCATTGTTCATTAGCCAAGACTCGGAAATATTGAATGGCGAAGTATTCGTTTCGGTTGGCGTAAAAAAGCTATTTCAGAATAGTCTAAGAGTTGTGTCAGTGCCTGGCACCTGCGAGACTATTATGATAGTATTTAATGTATTAATCTGAATAATAAGTTTTTGCGGAAGAGGGGAACCAATAGATGCAGTTGGAGCAATTAATACATATCCAATACGCGAATAAATATCGCTCATTAACAAAGGCTGCTTCGGAACTTTTTATTTCACAGTCTGCACTTAGTCAATCTATTTCTAAACTAGAAAATGAGATTGGAGTAAGATTATTTACTCGCTCTCGACATGGAGTTGTTCCTACTGCAGAGGCTTCATTTTTTCTAGAGAAAGCACAGAAAATAATAAGGCTTATTGATGAGATGAAAGACAAATCTATGGAAATAAAACAATCAACAAGAAAGTTTACAATCGGTACAGTTGCTGGATTACATTTAAATTTTTTAACTCCTGCTTTACTATCCTTTAAAAAAAAGTTTCCCCAACTTAAGATTGAATATATTGAGGCGAGTTCATTATCTTTAAAAGAATCTATTATTAACAAGGAAATTGATATAAGCTTAATAGTTATTTATGAAAAAACAATGATACCTCATGCCTCTTTACGTATTAAAGCTTTAATGGATATTAACTTTTACGTGCTAGTATCTAAGGATTCTGTACTATCACATAAAAACTATATAACTTATGAGGATCTCAATGCACAGCCAATAATTATGTATAATGGGGAATTCATGAATTGGTTTTTAAAAAATTATACAGATAGAAATGGAACTTTAAATATTCTATTTAAATCCAATAATACAGATACGCTTCGTGAAACTATTTTAAAAGGGACTGCCATTACAATAGAAACAGAAAATGAGCTTTATAGTAATCCTTATGTTATTTCGGGGGAAATTATTGCTATCCCACTGTACGATCCAGGGCTTCCTCATAGCTCCCTTGGATTAGTCTACTCCAATAAAAAACAATGGAATCACGAGGAATCAGAAATCATTCAATCGCTTATTACTTATATTGAGGAGTCGAAATATTATCCTATCTTTCCGTAAAAAAGTACTCGATGTTCAGCAGTAACATCGAGTGCTTTCAAATTATTATTCTCCCCCACCGAATAGCATTGCCTTTCGACGATTTTCATCGATTGTAGAAGAATGAACATACTTAAAGTAAACAACCGCAATTACAATTAATATACCAATCGTTATCATTAATTCCGCAAAGTTTAAACCACCTAGTGGGTTAAATGGTGTATATAGGAACAAATAAAATATAAGGGAAAGAATAGCCAAAACTCCTATCGTTCTACCCTTTTTCACACGATAAGGACGAACTAAATCAGGCTGAGATTTTCTTAGACGAACAAAGGAAATAGTAACAAGGAGCCAAGAAAATACCGCGAAGAAACCTACAACATTAACAAGACTTCCAAAAATTTGTGTACTTGTTCCTAAAAAGGCCCCAAAGCTTGTAATGATAAACAAAAACTTCGTCGCCTCACCAGGCGTTTTAAAATTATCGTGAATTTTGCCAAACTTAGCCGGAATATACTTACCTCTTCCCATGCTTAACAACACTCGACTAGCAGCTATATAAGCGGCATTCCATGATGTAAGCAATCCGATTAAGGAAGCAATTGCAACAAAGAACATTGGTAGCGAAGAAGATGGGTACATAACTACTAGGGAATCTAGTACGACAATTTGAGCAGTTTCACGTAATTGACTATCAGCAGAAAACGAAGTACCAATAATAATAAAAACGTAGAACAAAACACTTGCCCATACAGTTATTATGACGATTTTACCTATTAAAGATGGCTTGATAGATGTTTCCTCCGCTGCCTGCGCAATCGCATTGAAACCTAGTAAAAAGCCCGGTACCATTAAAAGAGTCAGTGAGAGTCCTTCCATCCCAGTAAAAAATGGTTTAGCATTCTCTGCACTTCCTAGTAGGGTTCCGCTCACGACATAAAAAATTGCTGCAAATAATAGGACAGCGACTGTGACAGTTTGGAAGGTTTTGGAGAATTCTATCCCTCTATAATTCATTACTGCAAAGAATAGATTCACAACAATGGAAAGAATTACATAAGATAAATAAACTACCTCTCCCCCCAAAGTATATAGCGGTACAAATTGTGGAACGGGAAAACCTAAAGCTCCTAACATAAGAGGTAACATAATCGTTTCAACAATGATTAAGCCAGCAAATATAACAGTAAGAAACGCCCCAGAGAAATAGGCCCATTTGGAACCAAGACCTTCATATGTGTATACGATATCCCCTCCGGCATAAGGTAGTGCCGAAGACAATTCAGCGTACGTAAATCCAATGAATGTACATAATATTCCTCCAATGATAAATGCAATGACCCCTCCCATACTTCCAGGGATAGTCGACCAAACGCCCCCATAAATTACCCAAGACCAACCTATTACTGCTCCAATCCCTATAGAAAGTAAATCCCATTTAGTTAATGCTTTGTTTAATGTATTACTCGTTTGAATTGATTGCGTAGGTACAGTTACTTTTTGCATGCGTTTGCTCACTCCGCTTCTATTTTTTTAAGAGAGATTTAATTTGAACAATTTATTCGCATTTTCCCAATAATATTTACTCCTTACAGAATCGCGTAGTGGCCAATTCTCCACTTCCTTTACTACTTCCGAAAGAGGTATTCCCATTGTCAACCAGTCAGTAGCGAACAGTATTTTATCTTGAAGCATTCGATCAGCGTAATACATATACATATCCCAGCCTGTATTTTTTTCTGCTACATACTTTGGGCGGAAAGCAGATGTATCAACATACAAGTTTTCATATTTTAATAGCATACCAACCATATCATTCACCCACGGCCAACCACCATGTCCAGCAATGATTTTCAAATTTTTAAAGTCAGTCAAAGGCTGCTCCAAATTGGAAGGATGATCAATGTAAAGAGAGGTATTCTTAAAATAATTAATCGATGTATGAATCCATATAGGCACATCTAGTTCCTCACATAACGCGTAAAGCGGATAGTATCTTCTATCATTAGCAGGCACCCCATGCTCATAGGGTGGAAGTACTACCGCTTTATAACCTTGTTCCGTGAGCGCTTTTCGAACAACTTTTAGACTTTTAACGCCTTTATGTGGATTAAAACCAGCAAACCCGAAAAATCTATTAGGATATTTCGCTAGTATACTAGCCACATAGTCGTGATCAGCTGGCTCCTCTTCTCCATCTCTACCATAATCCATATTATGAATGGCATGATATACAATTCCCGCATCATCTAATTGCTTAATGAAGTTATCCATTGAAAATTGTTTTTCCATTTCCTGCATAACTTCTTGAACAACTAAATTGATAGCCTTTTGCTCCAGTTTTTCAAAAAATTGTTGCTTTGTCCAACCAACCATTTCCGCCCATTGTGGACCAAATACTTTTAAATAACCTTCATTTTCCGGTCCTGGATTTGAAAAACCTTCAATAATAAATTCTGGCAGTGTATTAGAACAATCAACTTTCATTACTCTGTCATCTCCTTATCTTCTCTATTTCCTGTCTTGCTACCTATATAATGTTGTAATATTTCATCTGTGTGTTCTCCTACTTTAGGTGTCCTCACATACTCATCCTTCTCTTTGCAATATCGTCGACCGTTAAATAAAATAGGTAAGTTGGCAACCTGTATTGTACCTAACGATTCATGTTGCAATGTGGATATCATTTTACGTTCTATCAAATGTGGATCCGTCAGTAATTCATTCACCGTTTTCACATCACCGACTAGAATACCTTCTTTTCGAAGAAGGTTTATCGCCTGTTCTGCAGTTTTTTGTAGAGCCCACTCTCCAAATATAGAATTTAACATTTCCAAATGTTGATTTCTTTTTTCATATGCCTCTTCTGTTTCTCCAGCAAACTCTTCCGCAAGATCTGCTCTCCCAATCAAGTGGAAACATGTTTGAAACTGTTTACTACCGAGAGCGCATACCATTAACCATTTATTGTCAATCGTTTTAAATGCATCCCAAGGAGCACCAAATGGATCTGTGTTCCCTTTTGCTTCTAATGTTTTGCCTTTCATACTCGCTTGTATTACTGCATCCTCTAACATGGAAACAGTGCTTTCTACCATGCTTACTTCAATTTGTTGACCTTCACCAGTTCGTGTCCGCTGGAATAAAGCACTAACAATCCCAAGTGCCAAATAAATTCCCGAAATTCCATCTGTAATACCCGGACCTGTCTTCTGAGGCGCTCCCGCTTTCTCTCCAGTCAGGCTCATTAAACCTCCCATCGCCTGCGCTATAGGGTCAATACAAGGAAGTGCTGCATTTGGACCAAAACTACCAAAACCAGATATAGAAGCATAGATTAATGAGGGATTTTCCACCTTTAGTGATTCATAGCCTATATGCATCTTATCCATTGTTCCAGGGAGAAAGTTTTCAACAACTACATCAAAGCTTTTTGCCAACTCTCGAAAAATTTGTTGATTTTCGCTCTTTTTTAGATCTAAAGCAATAGATTTTTTATCTCGATTTAGCATGTAGAAGTAGCCACTTTCCGACTTTTTTAAAGGTGGAAAATACCGAGTCTTATCACCAACTCCTGGTATCTCTACCTTCACAATTTCAGCACCCAAATCCTGGAGTAACAACGTAGAGTATGGACCCGAATAAACCCAAGTTAAATCTAATACTTTTATCCCTTTTAACGGTTTGTTCATTAAAAACTCCTCCAATATACGCAGGCTATGAGTACTTCCGTTCGAATAACGGTGTTTTCGTTAGTTGTTTTTCAAGTGTTCCAGCTTTGCACCATTCAATATTCGGCGTAACCCGTAATTCCTGGTGAAGTGCATGCTTTATCTTTTCTTCAATATAAGGTAGATCACTTGCTAATACACCCAATGCCGATTCAACTTTAAGCATAAGTGGTGGCACAACTCTCGGAGGTGGACTATCCAAAACAATGCGAAACTCACCAGTTAACTCGCTTTGAAATTTTGATAATACATTTTTGATAGCAGACGGATATACATTGACACCTTTGATAATTAGTAAATCATCCGAACGACCAACCACTTTTACTCGATGCCCCGTAAATCCACATCCCGGACATGGATTTGTGAAAACTTGGACCATGTCGCCAGTAGCGTATTTGATACGTGGTAGTCCATTTATCCGTAATTCAGTCATTGTTACTTCCCCTACTACACCGTTTTTCACCTCAATATGCTTTTTCGTTTCAGGGTCGACTAGATCCTCTGTGAACAATGCAAGATCTGGTGCCACACAATGAATTCCATGATAAGTGTCCGAATCACAGGAAAAACCTAACTCTCCTAGATAATCGTAAACCCTACATTTGTAAGCGGTTTCAATTTTCTTTTTAATTTCTGGAATTCCAATCCCAATTTCTCCAACGGTAAATAATGCTTTTAACTGAAGACTACCTATTCCCTCGCCGATTAAATCTGGTGCCCGGTCGATAAGATGCTCAGCTAAAGATGGTGTCATCATCGCACCTTTTGGTTTTGTCATTTGTGCATACTTCATAATCATTTGACTTCCTGCACGCACGTCAACATCTATTGGTAATACTCCATGCTCTCGAACACCGAACAGAATAGAAGAGGTTGCATATATTCCCAGAGAGTGACTAAATAACAATCGATCCCCTTTATAAATACCACCGTACTCTAGCATATTCGTAATATACTTATTCATTGTTTGGACATCTTCGGCAGTATATGTGTAGGTAAACGTTGGTGTACCAGACGTTCCACTAGTTGTTCCAGTGAAGGCGATTTCATCAGGTCTGCATAATAAATGCTCCCCAAATGGATGCCCTTTTTCCTCTAAAGAACGACGCTGGCTTTCTCTTTCCATTTCCTTATTCATGAAAAACGGCAGTTGTTTGAAATCTTCTAACGTTTGAATTTCTTCAGGGCGTATGGAAAGTTCCTTAAAAATTTGACGATAATAGGAGGAGTTTCTTACCGCACGTCTTAATTGTTTTTGCAATAATACTTCTTGATATTCTTTTATTTCCTCGGCAGACATTTTATTAAGTATAGAATTTGCATATGGAACTCTTCTTTGTTGTCGTACTAGTACAGTCATATCAAAATTGTCTCCTTTCACTTGATTAATCTTTCTGAATTATTAATTTTATGATACATCTTTCAAAACACATTGAAAACTTCAAAAAATTAATAGTACTATAAGTAATATTAATGGATTAAGCTGATTTAGTTGGCTTGATATCTCACTCAATGATTATGTATGTAGTATGAAAATGATTATAATATCCTCAATTTATCGGATAAAAAAAGCTATTTCACAGATGGTTGGATTGCTTCTGTGAAATAGCTTTAGTTGTTAGAATAGTTCCTCATTTGTGTGGGTGCCACCAGTAATATACTTCATAGTTTCTACCTTTATATTTGATAATCTAATCAATTGGACCAGCTCTCTTTAATTCTTAACCATATGTTAAGTTATGCCAAGTTATTGGTAAATCTATTAAAGGAGGTGATTTATATGGCTCTTGTTTTACAGGCTTTTACAACTCCGGCTAACACGCAAGTTATTGCAGATACGGCAGCACCGCCAGGATCTCTTCCTACAGCAGCAGTACCAGCACCACCAGCAATGACTTCTCCACTAGTGAATGGAAGTAGTGCTTATATTTGGTCTCCAAATGATGCACCCAATCAAACTGTCACATTTCGGAGTATATTCAGCATTGGAAGTTTACCACTTCTGACTGTTGCTCTACCTATCGCAGTGTATTATGCTTTTGCTGCGAATGAGACTGCTACAGTTACCGCTACTTTGGAAATTGTGAATCTTTTAGGAATTGTAGTAGCAACGATTCCTTTATTCACCGGAGCGTCAACTGATCCACAAAATGTGGACATCTCCCAAGCAGATACTCTTCTTGGCCTTAATTTATTAGGGAACTCTGGACGCATTGTAGTAGATGCAACTGTTTCCGCAGCAGCATCGCCAGGAAGATATCTTGGCCAAATCACAGTACGTGATTTCTTGTTATAAGTTTGACTGAGATATACAAAGAAATTAATTTAGGGAATCCAAATCTACTTAAAGGAGGTGATTTAAATGGTTCTTGTCTTACAAGCTTATACAACTCCAGCTAATACGCAAGTCATTACAGATACAGCAGCAGCACCAGGGACTCTACCAACTCCGGCAGTACCGACACCGCCAGCGATTAATTCTCCATTGATCGATGGAAGTGATGCTTATATTTGGTCACCAAATACTGCATCCAGCCAAACAGTTTTATTTCGAAGCACATTCGACATTGGCACTTTGCCGATTTTGACACTTGCTCTCCCTATCTCTACTTATTTTGCTTATGCAGCAAATGAAGTTGCTTCCGTCACCGCTTCTTTAGAAGTAGTAAATCTATTAGGCATTGTAGTCGCAACTATACCTTTGTTCACGGGTTCAAATTTAGGCAATCCACAAAACGTGGCAACTGCATCAGGAGACGCACTAGTCGCAATTGGCCTACTCGGCAATACCGGTCGTATTGTAGTCGACACAACAGTAACTTCACCTGCAGTCGTTGCTTATTCAACAAACCCAGGCCGATACCTTGGGCAATTAACAGTAAACTCGTTAGCAGTAGGATAAAATTATGTAGTACCATTTTTTTTATGCTAAAAAAGGGGCTGCTCCAAAGTCGCTGATGTCGACTTTGGGGACAGCCCCTATATTACATTTGTGTTACAGGTGCCTGGCACCTGTAACATTATGAAGCTTTTTGAATGTTGGAAGATCCTGATTGTTTCCAGATCAAGTTGACCCATTCTGGATGGTCAATAAAAGGATTGCGATTTCCCTGCCATTGCTGGATAACATTATTTCGCTTTCGTTCCACTTCATCTACCGGATCCTCAAGATGCCATTGTAAAAGCACTGAAAGCTTTCCGTGATAAGGATTTTTTCCATTATTAAGCTTTTCGTTTAGCTCCAAGTCCACACTATCACCTGGTTCATAGCGAGTAGCCATGTAAAAGAGAATTCTGGCAACATCCCCTTTTACTCGATTTGGTGGTTCAAATGAAGTGGCTGTTGTGAAACATCCGTTACAACCATTAACTGGACTCCCACCGTTATCAAAATCTAAATTTCCTCTCAAACCATTTACTTGTACATCTGTAGCTCTTAGATGATGAATATCAGTTCCTGGTCCTTTACTTGTCCCAAAATCTCCGTGTGATTTTGCCCAAGTATGCTCTCGATTCCATTGTCCCGAATTTCCACCATTGCTATTTTTTGAACGTGAAACGCCCGAATAAAATAAAATCACATTGTTCTTATTGTTTGGATCTTCATCCGTCTCCTTTAAAGCATCCCATACTTGAGCGTAAGATAGTTGAGTATGGTCATCGATAATTTCATGAAGCACTGCTTTTAATGCTTGTCCTTCTTTCTCCAATGCATCCCGGTAATATGTATCAAGTGGTGACTCTTCTTCAGAACCCACTGTAACTACAAAGCTTGTAGTAATAGATTTCTCACCGTCAGTTGCAGTAACCCCAACAATATGGCTTCCAACTTCCAGTGTTAACGTTAATGTAGCTCCTTCTATATTCCCTTTTGTTGAAGTAAATGTAAGTTCATCGTTATCAGAATCAGAGAAGTAATCTGTTAATAAAACCGATACAGTTTCCCCTGCAATCACCGTTGTATTGGGAATTGCTTGTTTAATAACTGGAGCATTATTGTCATTAGGAAAAGAAGGAACCTCAGTAATGAGGTTCCCTTCTCCGTCTACGAATTCAATATTTCCTGGTGATGCTCCGTTAATGTAGTCAATCTCAACGTTATCTGGAAGAGCACGAATTTGTTTTACATTAGTACCATCAATAATTATCTTTTCAATAGTAGTTCTTTTGAAATCAATAATCGTACCAGCTGTATTTGGTTTGATTGTTACTGTTTGATTTGCAAATCCAGCACCGTGGAATTCTGCATAATCTCCTGTGAATAAAATGCCATTTGTAATCGTTGTATTTTCACCTAGTGTGAGTGAAATACTTGGCTTAGTAATCATTAATTTGTTTGTTTTAAGGTTTTTGAAGTCATACAATTTCTCAGCTGTGATTGGTGTTACTACTTCACCTTCAGCTTTAAGATCAATTTGCACTAACACTGGGTCATGGTCAGATGCACGACCTTGTGCTTCCGTAAAGTTCGCATTGATATGAATCATATCAGCAACTGTAGTGCTTACTAAATTATTAGATACTAAAATATGGTCAAGTACTTGGTTGTTCCCTTGGAAGAAGTAAGAGAAACGATCTTCAACTGGGACTTTGTCGACCATATTTGTTAATACTCCGCCTTTCAGCGTTTCAAGTGCAGATGTGAATTCGAAATCATTCATGTCACCAGCAACAACAATATTCAAATCTGGATTCTTTGCAAGTCCTTCGTCGATAAAGTCGTTAATTGCTTGAGCTAGACCAAGACGTTCTGGAACTGATCCTAATACTGGTGGTTGAGTTGGTCCCCATAAAGATCCGTCTCCACCTTTTGAATTCAAGTGAGCACCGAATACAACTACTCTTTCACCTTGGAAGTCAAATTCTGCCGCAAGTGGTTTACGTGTATCATTGAACTTGGTTGGATCAATGAAACCTGGGTTCAGCGCTAAGTTACCCGCATCCGTCCAACTGTTCCCTTGAATACCAGTTCCTTTTGTTCCTTCTACTAATGTTACACGTTCTGGGTTAAATAAATAACCTACACGAATATTACCACCTGGTGCACCGCCAACTGTATTATCAATTGGTGTAACATCCGTCCATTGATAATTCGGCCCACCTTTTGCAGTAATCGCTGCAATTAAGCGTTCGTAACTTTCAGATGCATCTGCATTACCAGAATTTGTTTCACCATCATTATCTTGCACTTCTACTAAAGTAATAATGTCTGGTGATTTCATATTTTTAACAAACGTCCCTGCAATTTTCGTTACTTTTGCATCAGGAGTGTTTGCAATGTTATTTGAGAAGTTTTCGATATTATATGATGCTACGGTTAATTTATCATCTGCTTGTGAAATATGAGTAACTTCTTGTTGAATATTTGCTTTTGTTACCGTTGGGAATACTTTATTTGTGTTTACACGGTAACCATTTGTAAAGTTTTCTACAAATCCAATCAAGTCTGCGTCAAACTTGTCGCCAGAATCATAATTTTTGCCCGACACGCCTTCAAGCATAATTTTTTCTGGATTATAATCATCTTCCGCAATATTTAAACCGCCATTTTTATTAAATGTGTTGTTTGTAGTGCTTGGTACAACGATTGGTGAATCATTATCATAGATTGGCCCAACAATTTGAGCATCAGGGAATGATACACGCATATACTCGATTGACTCCCAGAAATCGATTCCATCTTCAATTGGATCAAAAATTGCAAAACTATCATTATCGATAATTTTGTTTGGAGGCATTAAGTCCGTTCCGATGACTAGTGCTGTTGGAACAGTAGCTGTACCTGTATAGGTTACCGTTGTTGCGTTAATAATTGTATCTGTTAATCGTGAAGCTCCACCAACTTCAGCAACCATACCAGATACTTTGACAGAATCACCTACCACCTTACCATGGGATGATTCGTTTACTTTGATGGCATTCGATTTCACGCCATCGAAAGTTGTATTATCTGCTTCTTGCATAATGAAGTTTGAAGCATCAATTACGAACGTAACCACACCTTGAACATCTGTTACATTTAATTTAAGATATTCTGAAACGTGTCCCGCGCCTTGAATGTCGCTGATTGTTGCACCTGCTCCATCAATAATCGTGTACGTAAATGTTGCTATCGGAGTTGAAGTTAAACCATCTTTCACACCAATTACTTTCAATATCATAGATTCAGTAATTGTAATGCTACCATTGTAAATTGGACTACTTGGTGTAGGATTTGTTCCATCTGTTGTATAATGGATGGTTGCACCTGGCGTTTGAGTAGAAAGTGTTACAGATGTTCCTACTGTTACTCCACCTGATTTTGACACTTGAATGTCTTGTACTTTTGTTGCATCTTCAATCACTGTAATTGGAAGTAGTTGCATCGTTGTACCGTATTGACCGACAATCCCAGTAATCTCGTTATACGTTTTTCCTGCAACTAATCCTGAATCTTCTGTTTTGTCATAGATATTAAATGTTCCTTCAGCATCTGTTCCAACATAGTCTCTACCAGCACCAGTAATTGAAACATTTTTAAGTGTCACTAATTTTGATTCATTATCTTCTTCAACACCCACACTTGTTACTTCAAGTGGTGTTGGAAGTGTGGATGCAGTTGGTGAACCTACTAATGTAATATTCGTTAGTTGTTTTAAACCACTGTATTCAGCTACTATTCCTTTAACAGTAACTACATCTCCAACATTCGCAGAAAGGCTTGACGCTGGATAAATCGCAATAGCCCCAGTGTTGTCTTGGATGTGAGCTGTTGCTGTATCTAATAATGCAGTCACTGTCCCCGTTACCATAACTTCTTTACCCATTTTTTCTTGTGAACGAGCTTCAGCAATTGAAATAGTAGTTAGTGGTGCTTGAATTGTGTAAGTAAATGTAGCAATATCACTATTATCTAGGTTTCTAGTAGTGTCATTGTCTACTGCAATCGCCTTAATTGTTGTATCTTCGCTGATCGTAATCGGCTCAGCGTACACAGTGTCAGCAGTAGTTGGTTCTGTTGTTCCATTCACTGTATAGTAAATTGTTGAATTTTGAGTACTTGTTGCTAGTGAAATTTCCGTTCCTGCTGATACAGCAGAAGATGCCGGGTTTGCTGTTACTTCTTTGACCTGAGTTTCAACAACAGGTTCAGAACCCTCATAACTTGTCCAAGTTATGTTGTCAATGGTAACTTGTCTAGAAGAAGGCGATATTATTGAAATCTTAATATTAAATGGTCCCTCAACATTGATATTTTCGATTGTAAACGTTTGAATAGTCGTATTATCTGTATTAACTGCTGGAGAAATTCCTTTTGATTCGCCATTAATAAACACTTCAATTTGTCTACTACCTGCACTTGTAAATGCAGTTTTATAGTCAACTGAAATTGTACCGATACCACTTTGAATTATACTTGACTCAATTTGCTTTCCAGTTTCTTTAAACATTAGACCTTTTCCATCGATTGAATAAGCATCAAGGCCACCACGAGCTCCAGTATAAGACCAAGTTATACCGTTTACTCCAACGAACTCTCCATCTACATATGAATTACCAATATTTGTTGAATTATCAAACGTTTCTACAGTTTCAGTTGCTTCTGCTGCCACTGATGTTGGCAAAACTGGTATGAACAGACTTAACGCTAAAATAACAGATAGAATAGCATTAATTGGCTTTTTCCAATTCCATTTACTCATCTAATCAATTCTCCTTTTTTGTTACGATTCTTTGTTCATTACTATGATTGCGAAACCTTCTACCACAAGTGAAGAAGACTTCGCAAAAATTGTTAAAGTATTACATCAACACTTGCATCTAATTTTTCAAACGTAATATTACCATCACCGCTGTTAGCATTGGATGTTTTATTCTCCAAAAAACAGGAGAACTTAAAATATTCTCCTGTCCTTTTAAGATGTTTTAATTAAAAGTAATATTTTCAGCGCTAGCTCCATCTTCATATTCAATAGTAATTTTTTCACTACCACGAATTTCTTTTACATTTGTTCCACTGATCACTACTTTTTGAACTTCTGTTCCTTTAAAGTCGATAATCGCACCGGCTTTTTTCGGTTTAATAGTAATTGTTTCATCTGCAAAACCGTCACCACTAAACTCTGCGTATTCCCCTGTGAATACAACACCATTATTGATGGTGGATGCGGCATCTAGAGTGATTGATACGCTTGGCTTATGAATCATTAGTTTTCCAGTATGAAAGTTTTTGAAATCATATTTTTTTACTGGAACAATTGGTCCTTCGCCCGCTCCTTTATTTACTGTAGTAATGAATTCCATGTCCCAGTATATATCAGAACTTGAAGGACGATCTTGATGAACCTCCGCAGCTAACACGTTCGTACCTTCAACTAAATGAGCTAAATCTGCTGCATCTAGGTAAAATGATTCATAGCTACTTTCATCTGCAACACTTGACCCCGATAAATCGGATAAATATTTGTCATAACCAATTTCGCCTTCTGGTAGATTATTTCTACCAATTTCTTGTCCGTTCAAATAAAGGATGACACTATCATCAATTCCGAAGTTAATTAAACCAACATCACCAATTTTAGATAGATCTTCGATTTCAAACGTTGTTCTGAAATAGTATGTCGGAATTTTATTACTTGAATTCGGACCATAGTCGATTACTGTGTTAACTGAACCAAACATTGGGCGATTTTCTGATTTTGAATATCCTAGTGGTGCAGCACCGCTTTTCCAGCTACTGTCATCAAAATCAGCTGCTCTCCATGCTGTACCTTGGTTTGATCCATCATCAAGGTATTTCCATGCTTGTGCTTTTTCGAAAATTGTTCGTTCTGCATGCTCAACAATTTGAAGCATTACTTTTTCTGTTTCAAATGTTTTTCCATCATTTGTTACTTCCGCCCAAACTTCTACATTACCTGGCTGAGCACCTGCTTCAACTGTTACCTTACCATCCTGAGCAATAGAAAGTTGACCTTCAGGACTTGTTTTATACGTAATGTCATCGAAAGCAATACCATACTTGGTTCCTTCTACATTTTCTCCTGTTACATTAAGTGAAACTTCTGGATAGAATGTAGACGGTTCTGTTGGCACTACCGTATTTTTTGCTTGGATTGAAACCGATTCGAGTGCTGGAAGTACAACTTCAATTGAAGGATCCTTAACAATTTTATAAGTGTCCGTTACTTCCATTGTATCTACACGATAAGTTGTAAATTCTAAACTTGTTGGTGTAACTTCGATATTTGTAAATGTTGGCGTTTCTAATTGTGATCTGTTTGCTGAATAAAATTCAGGCTCTTTTAAGTCATAATATTTACTACCACTTGAAGAGTTTGAAGTTAAGTACAATGTACCATCAGGGTTAATCACACTACCATCTTCAGCAATCATTTGATTTTCTAATGTTTGAAGATTCTTCATTTGATATGTTCTTACGTAAGAATGATCATGTCCCATTAATACTGCATCAATATCTAATTTATCAATCGTTGGTACAAGATCTTCTCTCCATTTAATAATTCCAGACTCCTGAGAGTGACTTGCCGCACTATAGAAAGAGTGGTGGAAAACGAGAATTTTCCATTTGGCACCTGGATTAGCCGCTACCGTTTCTTCCATAAACTGAGCATGTTCTGATGCATTTTTGTTATTCGAATTCAAATTCATGACAAGTGTATCGCCATATATGAAATAATAATCTCCACCAGAGTTATCTTTGTTTCCTAATGCGGGGTTTTGATTTGGTGTATTGAAATGATACTCATATGTTTCTGTATCATCATGATTACCAATTGTTGTCGCAGTCGGATATTGTTTCAATTGTTCTGGGGCAAAATATCCTGTGTACTCTTCTTCAGAGTCTGCATCATTGACTTGGTCTCCCGCTGATTGTATAAAGCTTGTATTCGGGAATTGTTCAAGTGCTTTATTTAACGTGTTTATCCATCCTTGAGTATCTCTACCTATATTACCTGAAGAGCCAATTTGTGGGTCTCCAGTGAATAGGAAATTATATGATTCTGTTTCTTGAGTTTTAAAGCTGTAAAACTCTGTCCATTTACCATTGCCATCGCCTAAACGATAGACATATTCTGAAGAATCTTCAAGACCAGTAATAGTCGCTTCGTTTGCTTGGTATCCTGAGGATGCTGTTGCTAATGTCGCTGTAACAACAGTTGCAGTAATAGTATCAGCAGTTGTTGTATTACCATCAACTACTTTCGCATATTCAATCACACCCGGTACACCCGTTTTTGGAGAATACCATGAGAAATTTCTTTTTGTTTCGTCAGTTCCTGGAGAGAACGAAATATAAGATGCATCATAGACTGTTGGATCTACAGGTGCTTGATATATCGATTTAAACTCCATATCGAAAAACACATCTGAGCTAGAAGGTCTGTCCTGATGTACTTCAGCAGCAAGTACATTTGTACCTTCTACTATATAAGACATTTGTTCTTCAGTTAAATTGAAGGTTTTATCACTAGTTTCTGGTGAATCATTAAGACCGTACCCCTCAACATAAGCATTGAATGGAATAGCTTCACCTTCTGGAAGATTATATCTAACAATCTCATTTCCATTTAGGTAAATGATTGCACTATCATCAATACCTGCCGTAATTAAACCAGAAGTACTAATTTTTGTTAAATCCTCTACTTCAAATGTCGTTCTGAAGTAAGATGTTGCATGCTTGTTTTGTGCATCGCTACCATAATCAATAATCGTTGTGATATTACCAAATGTTCCATGCTTCTCACTTGCTGGATAGCCCAGCGGTGCTACACCAGCATTCCATGTACTATCATCAAACTCTTTTTCCTTCCATGTTGTACCTTGATCCGTTCCATTATCAAGATACTTCCATGTGCTTGCTCTGTCTAGTAAAGTCAAGTCTGACTGTGCTTCAGTTTCTGCTGCTACCACTGTCCCTGCAAATGTACTTAAGTTTGAAAGTACCATTAGTAATGCAAGAACACTTATAAGGAAACGTCGCAATGATTGATTTTCTTTCAATAGAGATACCACGCTATCAACTCTCCATTCTATTTTTTTGATATAAATTGTTGAAGTCAACGCTAGTATACAAGTATATTGTTATTATCATATTTCCATATTATTAATTTTCTGTAAATTAATGAATCTATGTGATGGTAAATATTCCAAAGCCTTAACACACTGTAAAAGTCTCAGGTGGAATGACTCTTTCCATAGCTGATTCATAAACTCCACTGTACTAAAAATTCAGAAAAGAAAAGCCCCTTGACCAATCTATTCGATCAAAGGGCTGTTTTCCACTTCATAATCGATTCCATTATTAATTGTTAAATTTAATATTTTCAGAGCTAGCTCCATTTACATATTCAATAGTAACAATTTTTTCGCTACCACGAATTTCTTTTACATTTGTTCCACTAATCACTACTTTTTGAACTTCTGTTCCTTTAAAGTCGATAATCGCATCAGCTTTTTTGGGTTTAATAGTAATTGTTTTATCTGCAAAACCAGCACCATGGAATTCTGCGTATTCTCCTGTGAATACAACACCATTATTGATGGTAGATGCGGCATCTAGAGAAACCGATACGCTTGGCTTATTAATAATTAGTTTTCCAGTTTTATAGTTTTTGAAGTTGTACGTTTTTTCTGGAGTGATTGGTTCTACGTTATCTTCATCTCCATCATCCATATTAAACGCTCTATTAACAGGCACATTGTTCGTTGTATCCCATTTCCAAACGTTTACAAAGTCCCATCCTAATGATTCGAATGTCGCTTGTTGTGCAAAATCGGCAGCCACTTTTCCTACAAACGTAGCGGCAATTCCTGATGGTAATCCATCTGGAGTTAACCTCTCATTGTTATAGTAATTGATTGAATTCATGTCGATAATTGGTCTACTACCTGACCAATAACCTCCGATTTTACCAGATTCAGTTCCAGCTACTTCATTGGCTACAACGTTTCCAGTAAAGGTTTGGAGAAGACTACCTTTAGAACCGCCCATATCGCCAACAACAGCACCTATATAACCACCGTCTATTGGTCCAGTAACTGTACCCATTACAAGGTTATTCAAGATGACATTACCAGTTATCGTATCCCTTGCAGTAAGAGGTGAGCCCCAATTCGTGCCTCCAATTAATGCACCTGAAGGGTTCCCATAAACTACAGCATCGATTGTAGAATTTTGTAATGTACCTGCATGAAGCATACCTACAATACCGCCTGTATTGCTTCCGCCAGTTATTTTTCCATCCACATAAATGTTTTCAATTGTACCAGTAGATGTCCCAGCGATGGCACCTGTGCTGCTGCTGCCAGTAATATCTACATTTACTAGCTTAAGGTTTTCTACTTTACCGCCAGTGCCAATATAAGCAAAGAAGCCAGTGCTACCATTTGCACTTTCAATTTTCAAATTACTAATTGTATAGCCATTTCCATCGAATGTGCCTAAAAGTGGAGTTGGAGTGCTGCCTCCGCCAATTGCTGAGATTGTCACATCTTGCATATCAATATTTGACGATAGCTCATATTTACCGTCAATTGGATAGGCTAAAGTGCCAAACCCTTCAGATAATGCTACCAATTCACTTGCTGATCCGATTTCTATCGTTTCCGTGTTCCCACCGTCAAGCGGTGTCACTTTTTCTGTAGCTGGGCTATTCGCTACACCGTTATAGAATCCTGTTCCTGTTGCAACGCTACGTAAATACGAGCCAACATCTTCCGATTTAATCGTATAAGAAGATGATGTTGCTCCTTCAATCGTTGTCCATTTTGTACCATCCGTTGAGCTCTCCCATTTGAAATCAGCGGTAGCACTAGATGGTGTAATTGATGCAGTTAATGTTTGACCTTCTTTTACAATTCCATTTAGTTCAACTTCCGTTATTGTTAACTCGTTGACTTCTTGTGGTACTACTGGAAATGCCCAGTCTTCTAAATTATGTTGACGTGGTGTGTCTGTAATTAGTACGTTGTCATCCCCAGTAACCAAATTTCCTTCTTTATCAAAACCCTTGCTAGTAATTCTAATTCCTTCTGGTGAAATTGAAATATTCGAGAATCCTTTTCCAATTGGTCTTACATCTACATATGCCATTTTCGATGCATCTCTTTCATAGCTTTCGAAATAAGGTCCGCGTCTGTCGTTATTTCCAGAATAGTTCGTGATATAAGTTGTTCCGTTACCATTAGTTTGAGGCTCAATGTTTGCGCCATTTGCATATAGCTGTGAACGAACATAAACATGATCATGTCCACTTAGTACAACATCAATCCCTGCTTCATCAAAAGCGTCCGTCCATGTTGCTACAGGTTCTGCCATACGATATCCGAAAAGCGTCTTGTGCATAACTGCTACAGTCCACTTTGTAGGATTTTGTTTCACAACAGACTTCATCCAGTCTTGCTGAGCTTTTCTTTGAGCAGAGCTGCTTTGATCTTGATAATCCATCATCAAGAAAAGTGTATCGCCATAAACAAAATAGTAGTTACTTGCTTCAAACTGCATTACGTCTAAGCCCGAAACCATTCTTTCCGTACCATCGCCACCGCCGTAGAATGATGCACCGTTTTTAGGTGGGTTGTAGCGACCTAGAAGATTTTGCAAAGTTGGGTCAACCGAGTCCCAGCTGTTATTTGGTGCCCATTTGTTACCTGCTCCGTCGTACTCATGATTTCCTACACCTAGATACAGTGGTACACGCGCGAATTTATCGGCATTTCCCTCAAAAAAAGCATCCCATTGCGTAGTATCGAAAGCATACGAGAGCTGGTCACCCGAACTTAGAATAAATGAAGCATCTGGGAAATCAGTAAATGCTTGTTCAAGTGCTGCACCATTATGGCTAGAGCCAGGAGAAGCATGTACGTCAGTTACCCAGTTAAAGTTAAAAGTATCGATATCGCTGGCAGGTGTTTTAAGGATAGCCGGCGATTCTACATCTGTAACATTCATTGCACCATCACCAACGGAGTAGACATATTCCGTATCAGGCTCAAGTACAGCCGTTTCCGCTTTATGGCTTTGAATCGGCTTAATAGAGTAGTCAGTTCCTTGACCAGTATAATTCGCATTTTTAAGCGCGCTTGAAAGATCTACTGTGTTATTTGTTCCTATAACAACATCTGTAAAGTTCCCGCCATTGCTTTCAAAGTCTGACTTTTTAGCGTAATAAAGTTGCGTTGTTTTCGTTGTTGTCGGTGTTACCCAGTTAAAGCGTGCAATGTACTTACCTTCCTCTTGTTTAAATGAATCATACAAGAAGGATACAGAAGTAGGTTCTTCACCGCCACCTATCGGCTGATTTAGTTCATCCCCTGATTTGGTAATCGTAAATGTATCGATTACTTGGAAAGGATTCTCAGCGCCCGTTGCTTTATAGTACGCTGTATACGTTATTGCGTTACTCGTAACATTTACCTTACTGTATACCCCTGGAGCATGGATAGATCCACCGCCAGTACCCGTCTTATTTTTGCGAAGATCATAATGGAAGTCACTCCAGGAAGTGTCTTCTGTACCGTTTAGACTGTACCCATAATTGTAAACTGATCCTCCGATGACGTAGGTAGGTGCTTCACCGAATTGTACATTTTCAAAACTCTCTTTACCTGTTTCTGTTGAAGTTGTTTTTAAAGTGTTTCTATGATATCCATGTTCATGACCATTTAATACGAGGTCGATACCCGCATCGGTAAGTTTTTTACCTGTCACATTATCGATGTTATAGTGACTATGACCTGGGTTATAAGCTGGAACATGAAAATATGCAATTTTCCACGTCTTAGAAGTTTTTTCGACCTCATCCGCTAAGAATTCCCATTGAATCGCATCGTCATCTTTAGAAGCATAAGAATTAAGAGATATAAATAAAGCATCTCCATATTCATATGAATATACTGTTCCTTCCCCAGCTGGAGTTAGACCTTCTGGTTTATTTAAAGATGTATGGTTCGCCCTTGCTCGATACTGTACTAAATCTCTATCACGGTCATAACCGTCATGATTACCAGGCGTAGACATAATTGGTAGTGTATTTAACAGATTTTGAGATGCATCAAAGAAATACTGCCATTGATCTGAAACATGCGCATCCTCTACCAAGTCACCTGTGTGAATTAGAAAGGCAGCATCTTGTTCATTTTCTTTAATATGATTGTATAATTCTTTTGTATTTTCAAACTGACTTACAGTTTCTCCCTGTGTATCCGGGCTGATCACAAACGAAAAGGGCTTGTTTGCATCAGGATCTGCAGGTGCTGTGAAACTTTCGATAGCGCTATATCCGTCGCTAGCGTTACCAACTTTATAATAATATGTTGTTTCAGGAATAAGATCTTGGATCACTACATTAAAAGTATTAATCGGTGTAAATTGAACCGGCTCATTTCTACTTATAATAATATCTTCTTCCTTTGGTGTAGACTTGTTTGCGCTTTTTATTATTACACCAGTAACTGAATCAGATGTTGTACTAATTACACCAGTAACTGAGTCAGGTGTTGTACCAATTGCATCAGTAACTTGGTCAGGTGTTGTGCTATCTAGATTTGGTGTTGTACTATAAACGATTTCCGATGAGTCCACACTAGGATCCGTAACCCAGTTAAAACTCATCGCTGTTTTACCTGCTTCTGCGCCACCACCAATACTCATTGAAATTTGTGACGGAATATTCGCAGGTGCTGCTGCAAATGTGGTCATAGGCGTTACAAGACTCGAAACAGCAAGAAGCACTGCTAATAGTGCTGAAATTAGTTTTGACGCCACCTTTTTTTCAGTACTCATTTCTATAAAACTCCCTTTTTATTAGGATACACATACTGGTATMTCTTTGAATCGTTCAGTGTTCCTTCATTTTCCCCTTTTAAATGACTGCAGCCGTTTCTCCACTTAAATCCAAACTAGTAGAAGTAAAGCTAGTCAGAGCATAGGTAAACACAAAGCCTTCTATTTAGAAGGCTTTGTGAAAAGAATTAAAGATTTGATTCTCCTGTTACTGTAATTCCGTCAAAGTCAATGTCTTCATCAAGTCCTGATAGATCGAAATTACCTTCAACCGTAATATTCTCAAATGACACTTTTCCTGTTGGATTCCCCGTAAGAATTAAATCACCTTTGATTATTGCGTTCTTTAGACTTGTAACTGCTGAAACGTCTACAGAAATATTGCCTTCAAAAGTTGTTGGATTTTCAGCAGTGCCTGTGAAAGCAGCTGCTGCAACTACTGTTACTGGTGTAACCGGAGTGCCAGTTCCTTCAAATTCATATACCGCAACTGTTCCTGAAACTTCATGAGTCGCTGCAAGTAACGCTTTTCCAGTAGGGCTATCTGAAGCAGGGATAAATTGTAAACCTTCTGGCGAAACATCTCCAGCTGCATCTTTTGAGAAGTCACGGCTTGAAATAAGCGTTACGAATTCAGGCGCGTTCACATCTGTTAAATCATAAACCATAATACCGCTATAACGTTCTAAAGCGATAAATGCATACGTTTTACCATCGATTTTACCAACAACTGCTGTTTCTGGCTCTGGACCTTTATCATCACTACGATTGTCCACTTTAATTTCATCACTATTTATGTTGAAATATTGTGGTGTTTTGTCAGCGATAATTTTTTCGAATTGGCTTCCACTATCAAATACTTGTCTCATCGTTGCTGCATCAAAAATAGAGAAGCTGCGTCCACCATATCCGTAAATTGCTTCATATTCTGTACCAGCATCGTTTAATCCATTTTCAATTGTTGCTTTGTAGTCTTTAATAGTATTAAAATCGAAGCCGCTTAATTCATCTTGTGAATATCCTTCGTAATGTGTTTCTTTTAGTTTGATTGGTAACTTATTTAACGTTCCAGCTGTTTTTACTTCTGCCACTTCGCTATATTGTTCGTCGTCAGCGTAGTCACGTGAATCGCCTTCGTTAGGTGTAATGATGTACGTTTTGCCACCAACAATGAATGTATCAATTGCATCTGGCATATGGAAAGTAAGAATTGGCGCTTTCGAAATACCAATTTTATTCGTTCCGTCTTTATCATTAAATGCATCCATTTCAAACCCATCTACAGAGTGATCCAAAACGCCAAGACCTTTAACATGCAAAATTGTGTTACTTTCTAAATCCACTGTCGCAATCGCATTGTTTTCTTGTAATGTAACATAAGCTGTTTTGCTATCAGCAGAAACTGTTACATATTCAGGCTCTAATTGTTCGAGGTAAGATTTCCCTTTTCCTTGGAACGACATACGAACTTTTTCATCTAACATTCCTTCTGTAAATTGAAGCTCTGTATGATTGAATGAAGAAATATCAATTACTGAAATAGAACCTGCTGGATCGTTCTCAGTATTCGTGTTCTCTGGTTCCCCTTCATTCGCAACGATTGCTTTTATTCCATCTGGAGTGAATGTCACCATGTCAGGTAAATATCCAACTTGTACATGCTTTACGTATTTTCCGTCTTTATCTGTAAATACGATATATCCACGGTCTGTCTTTTCTCCATACGCAGCAATTGCGATTAAATCGGCTGTTGGATGTGAAGCGATACTTGTAATATTTTTCACACCTGTAATTCCGTAATCTTCAATTACAATGCGTTTTGTAGAATCTACTTGTGTAAATTGACCAGATTTCACATCTGCAAATGATAAAATATCAAATCCACCAACAGCACCATTTGTAACAAAAGCTTTGTTAGTAGTTTTATCAAATGCTAAAATTTCTGTTCCTGTTTCACCTTGACCACTATCATAGCGAGCTACTTGAGAAACTATTAATTTTTCAGCATTAGAGTTATAAAGTGGTGGTGTCGTAGTTGCTACCGGTGTTGGTGTTGTTCCAGGATCTACAACGATTTCTGGTTCCGGATCTACAACTTGTCCTTTAACATCTACAATACGACCTTCGATTTCAGTTGGGATTGAACCTAAAGATACTAAGTGCTCTCTAAAGTTTTCCCAGTCGGAAAGACCAAGATCCGTTACACGACCGTCTGCATAAGCTTTGGCCAATACATCATAACCGTCTCCGCCTTTAGCCGTGAATGCATTTGTTGCAATTGTATATGTTTTGTTGTCTACGATTGCTGTGTATTTGTCAGCATCTTGATAAGCAATAGATACAACACGTTGTCCGGCAGGTTTTGAAGAATCATATTCTACTTTTGCTCCAGCTACATGTAAGAATCCACCATTTTCGGTTGGATATTTGCTAAAGCTTAGTTCAAATGCTTCTTTTATTTCTTTACCTGTAATATCCATAGTCGCTAGAGTGTTGCCAAATGGCAGTACTGTGATTACTTCTCCAACAGTGATTGGACCTGCATTAATTGCTGCACGGATTCCTCCACCATTTTGGAATGCCATTATGACTTCTTTATTTGTTGCTTCTTTTGCTTTTTGAAGCATACCATCTGTAATTACGTTCCCAAGAATTGTTTCGTTTTTACGAACACTTTCACCCGTAGTATTGCCCTCATCACCTGTACGTGGGTTCGTTAAGGCAACTGCTGCTGAAACGCCAATTTCTTGACTAGCTATCTCATCGACTTTCGTTTTATACGGAGCTAATAATGCAGCAGCTTCTGCATCTGGCGTTTGTTTGTCAATCTTAATTAGTTCACCTACTTGTCCAACAACTAAACCTCTGTTATTAAATGTAAGGTCAACTACACCTAAATTTGCATTCGCATTACCTGTTTGTACGATGACTGTAGGTGTTCCATCTTTATCAACAACAACTGGCTTAGTAAGTGTTGTATGGGAATGACCACCAACGATTAAATCAATACCTTCTACTTCTTCTGCTAATAGAAGATCATTGTCTACCGCTGGGTTATCATCGTAACCAAGGTGAGATATAGCGATGATTTTATTAACACCTTGTGCTTCAAAGGCTTTTACTGCTTTTTCAGCTTCCGCTTTGTAGTCTTCGAACGTAATAGCTCCCGGGCTTGAAAGTTGAGCAGTTTCTGCTGTTGTTAAACCAAAAATCCCTACTCTTTGTCCTTGTACTTCTTTGATAATTCCTTGATAAATTTGGCCTTTTTCAGGTTTACTTGAAATTAAGTCACTGAATAATCCAGTAAATTTATCATCTTTTGCGAAGTCAACGTTTGCAGATACGAATGGGAAGTTTGCTGCTACAACAAAGTCTTTTAAGGCTTCTAATCCTTCATCAGATGAACCTAAATCGAACTCATGGTTACCAAATGTCATTGCATCGTAGCCCATCAAGTTCATAAATTCGATTTCTGCTTTTCCTTTGAATTCATTGAAGTATAATGTTCCTGTCGTAGCATCCCCTGCATCAAGTAATAATGCATTTGGTTTTGCAGCTCGCACTTCTTTCACTGCTGTTACACGTTCGGCTGCCTTATCAAGGCTTGAGTGTATATCATTCGTGTGCATAACTGAAAGCTTGAAATTGCTAGAACCCGAATTACCACTGTCACTATTACCACCACCATTATTTCCGCCACTTGTAGGAGGAGGAGTTGGTTTTGGAGTAGTCGGATTTGGAATAATTTCAATTCCTGCTTTTTCAGCTACCACAATCACTTCATCTAGTAACTCTTTCAACATTGGCAAAGCGCTAAGAGACGGTACTTTATCTTGTAAAGGAATAATAGATTCTAAAACCTTAGTAGCTTCTTCTTTTTTCCCTGCTGCTAGTAGTTTATCTGCTTCTTGCACTTTCATATAAATTGTTACTGGTACCATTAACTGTTCACGTTTTTGGTTTGCTGGTTCTTTATATAAGTCTAACAATAGGTCACGAGCGGCTTTTCCACTAAAACGATATAGGATTGCAGTACGTGATTTCAACTGAGCAGATAATTTATGATATTGTTTCTCTACCTCTGCCCAATCTTTTTCAGCCTCTGCTTTTTTAATATTCGCCATAATTGGGTTCAAATATTTGTCCGCATAATTATAAGCGTCAATATACGGAACAATACCTTTTGTAATTTTCTCATTGTATAATTCGTTTAAATCTTTTAGCAAAGTATCTTTGTTTTTTGCATTCGTTTGTTCGATTGCTTTCTTTGCTTTCTCATAATTTGCTTTTGCTTTGTTTAATGATGGATATAATTCCTTACTTGTTGCAATTTTTCCATTTTGCGATGGAACTACATAAGCATAAGCCGCATCTTTCATATCTTTTCTGGCTTGATCTACTATTTCTTGTAGGGAACTATTCGCGTAACCTACATTTGTAGATGTTAATAGAGACGTTGCAAGAGCAGCAGCAATTACAGACTTTTTGACCGTATTCTTTTTCATCATTTTCCTCCTATTATGTTGAACAATTTGATCATTCTACTTATTAATTACCAAATAGGTAGACTACTTGGAACAATAAGGTGGCTACTTAAAGATAATCAAAAGAAATATTTAGTACAATCTGAATAATGTAAAGTTTATGTAATATTTTATTAATAATCATTTACAATGTGAAAATCAATAAAAAAATGCTATTCCACATAGATTCTTCTAGTGAAATAGCATGCTCATTTAAATCAATATTCTTTTACTAATCTCAAAAATATTCCACAAAAACTCCATACCCAAAATACACCGTTAAGAGAGACAAAGCAACGAACACTACATCTTCCACTGCTCCTCCAGTTCTCGTTGTAAGTGGAAAACGCACTGTCACTTTTAGTGGATATAACAATTTTATGCCATTTTTCGTCGCCATATCTAATACATAATGGCTGGCCATCCCTACTAAAATTCCTGCAACAATGGATTCATTTGCTACATATGTATTCAAAAGAACTCCAATAAGAAATAAAAACAATAGACTATGCGTAAAGGAGCGATGCCCAAAAATAGTGCTAATAATTTTCGATAATAACGGCAACTTCTTGCCTATTTTACTACCTCCATGGCAAATATCCGGGATTAAGGCACCCACGACTCCTGCTCCAACTAAAAGGATTGTTTCATAATTGGAAGTTTGTGCGAAAGCAAGACTTGCTGTAATACCGCCTATGATGTGTGTCTTTCCTGTCATGCTTTTTTATTCTCCTTTTATTTATAAATTAAATTACTATTTTACACTAATTTACCAAATGAATAAATAGTCTACTAGTAACCATTTATTCTAAAACTTCAAATGCGAAAATGTTTGGTAGCTATTTAAAATGGGTATCATATTAACAATACATTTAGGGAGTGATGGAGATGTCGAATAAAACTAGATGTGCTTTATTAATTGGAGGAATTGCTGCATTAGCATATGCGTACTACACTAAATTAGAAAATAGAGAACAAGCAATGACAACTTTGAAAAATACAAAAACAAAAATGAACTCTTATGCTGATACAAGAAAGCATAAGCCAACTCAAATGACGAAAGCCGGTTTCTCCGATCCTAATGATCCAGATGACAATCGCATGGTAGAAGAAGGGTCCATGACAAGCGTTCAATATTACAATGAAAAAGTGCAGGAACCAGATTCCAAGTCGGCAGCAAAAAATGCCTTTCCAAAATCGCAACAAAAGAAGCTTCCTAAATCGGAAGAATCTTTACCAGAAGCTAATAATCAATCGCCAGCAAAACAACAAAATACCAATCATAATGCGGAAAACTAAAATAAGCGGCTGAAGTTACGAACTTCAGTCGCTTTTTCCAGTTAACTCTATTTTTGTAATAAGGCTAACTTCGCTTTAGATGGAGTTTCATACTTGATTGCATCATTTTTTTGAACAAAACTACCTCCACCTAAACCATAAAGACCATTCTGTTGTCCTTTATAGCTATAAACTCGGTACTCTTCCCCTTTTTTCAAAGTCCGAACAGTTGATAATGAACCATCACTCTCGATTTTCATTAAATAAGTATCTTTTACAATCGTTATTTTCCCAATTTGACCAAGTTTAAGTTCCGTTTTCCCCCACATTACTTTTGGGGCGGGAGTTTGCACCTGTACAGGCATTGTGTAACTCTTTAAAAATTGATCAGCTAACACTTGGTATCCAGCTTCATTGGGATGGATATCTTTCGGATTTTCCAAATAGAAATCACCATTTACGTCAAATGCTGATGCAATTTCAACAAAATGAACACCTTCAGTTTTCGCGATTTCTACCATTTTATTATTCACAAAACTAAAAGCAATTTTCAACTGTTGTTTGATCGTATCGTCCTCAATATGTGGTAACGGAAAATAATAACCAAACAAATAAATATCCGCCTCCGAATTGAGTGCTTTCACTTGTTGAATAGCAGAAGCCAAATTACTAGATACTTTATTCAACAGAACTGTCGCTTTAGCAAGATCTGCATTAATACTTTCATCAGCTGGATTATACATTTCGTCTATAAAATCGTTTGCTCCACTAACAATCGTCACAAGCTCTGCTCCCTTTAAAGCCTGCTGTACTTCTGCACGCTTTAAGGTTTCTAATAAGCCAAGGCTAGTTTCACCGGTCATAGCAAAATCTTTATTAAATGATGCTAACAAATTTTTCTTAGCAAGTTCTTCACTAATAATATCTGTGAAGCCTCTTCCAACCTTTGCACCATATGGCGTATGTCCAGCCGCCAATGAATCCCCTAACGCCACATAATCGATTTTTTTGCTCTCTGCTTGCACCGCAGGAGTCCACAAACTAAAAATAGTAAGTATTGCAACTACTACAAACGATAAAGTTTTCTTCATATTATTTCCTCCTTCATCCACCCTATTTTATGCATAAGTATCCATGTGAATTCCCGAAATAAACTGCATTTTCTTTTAATACTAACTATTCCTTTTAATAGATACAACTTTATTTTGAAATAAAATTATTTAGTGTTTGGATTTGCAAGGAAATTAGAAATCAAAAACTTTCACAGTGTCGCTTCCACTGTGAAAGTTTTTTGGGGTTGCATAGCGATGGAGTCTGGGGATCTTGCGATTTTAATATCCTACCTTGCGATTCACTTTCCGGTCATTCCATTCATTAGTTATTATTCATTTCACTAGTCCCGGTGATCTCAATCCCATTCAATGCCTGAGTTGCCAATCGATCTGCCTCTGTATTCGCTTTTCTTGACACTAATTCGTACTCTGGCTGAATGCCTAAATCTTTCAACTTCTTATCAATGCGATCTGCCCAACTAGATAGATCCTTCTCAATTACCGGCCATTCCTCACTCAAATGGTTAATCACGACTTGTGAATCGCCTGTGAACCGTACTGGAAGATGATGTACTCCTAAAATATCTAGTTCCTGTAAACTCAGATAGAATGCTGCGTATTCCGCTTCATTATTGGACACAAGCTCAGAAGCGAATGAGTTTCTCCGCAATCTGTACGACTTTCCACTTTGCTCGTAATAAATAACACAACCTAAACCAGAACTTCTAGTTGCTCGGTCAAAACCACCATCAAAATAAACGGTAACATTATGAGGTTCAGTTTCAATCCCCTTTAGATAACCCTTCAACTCTTTTAGCGTCCACGAGCTATCAAAACGGTCAATGAATATCATACTCTTCACGCGACCTGTTTTCTCCAAATCCTCCCCAACCAAAACCGCTTGAGCTGCCGACATCTCTTCGGAACGAAAAACTGTTTCTACTCCTTTTTGGGTTCTATATGTCCATTCAATCAAAACATTCATCGCAGCCCACTCCAATCTTTTAAATATATGTACTTATAGATTACCCTATGCTGTTCATTTTTTACACATAAGCAAGAAAAAAACGCAATCCAATCGGACTACGCTTTTTTCTATCTAAACACTAAAACTCACCGATAACTTTCAATGCTTTTAACGCTAGCAAAAGATCAAATTGTTTTTGTGAGTCTTTTAAATCTTCTTGAAGTATTTCACGAATCTTTGCTATACGATAGCGCAGTCCACTAATGGATAATTTCAGTTTTGTTGAGGTTTGTTCAAGGTTTCCTCCATTTATTAAAAACTCATATAAAGTAAGCATATATTCTTTTTGCTGTTCCGTTTGACCATAAATTGCTCCTAATTCCATCTTCGCTATTTTTTTGATGGCGGTTTCTTCTTGGGTATGGACTAAAATGCCCAATATTCCTAACTCTCTAAAATACTTTGTAGGTTGATGATCTGCTGTAAATCTAGCGGCTGTCATCGCTTCTTTCATTAAACTGTTTACATTTTGCAAATCATTATCTGTCGTACTGACACCGACATGGCATTGGATTTTCGGGTGATTTCGCTTGATTCGATTACAAAATTGGATTGGACCATTTTGCAAGGATATATGATCTCCATCTTCCGCTATAAAGCATAATATCCCATTCGCGCGCTGAACTAGCAGTACTTCAAAATCCTTTTCTTGAAAAAATTGAATAACTTCCTCGTAAACACTCGTGAAAATAGATAAGTTTTCCTCTTTCAGGTAGCTATTGTATTTAAACGATATTAAAGCTATATGATATTTACCACTTACATCGATATTGAGCATCTTAAGTTCTCGATAAATCTGTTCCTTTGATTCAAATTCATCTGCTAATATTTTCTCAAAAAGAAGTCCTTTTGTTCTGGCATTGGCTTCCATGATGTTTTTATTGTTCAAAAAGATCATTGCACATATTGATGTTAATCTATCCAAAATCATTCGTTCGCCATCATTTGATTTCGGATTATCGGAATCATAGATAAAAGAACAATAACCCAAAATCTGATTTTGTAAATAGATAGGAGTAACAAGACGACAATGATTGTCCAACTTTAAAAATTCGGTCTTTTTTATCGTCCATTTTTTCAGTTCCCTATGAAAAGAGGTTTGAAGTTGCTTTGCTTCTACTAGATCAATATTTTCATAGTCTGTAATTTGGCATTTATGATTTTCGATAATAATAGGTAGTGGAATATATTTTTTTAATATAACTAAAACATTCGTTAAGCTATTCGATCGAATTAGTTCATCCGTAAGCGCATTTTGAACATCAATCACTCTTTGAAGTTGGTTTCGTTCTTCCTCAAGCTTTTCATATGCTTGGGATTGTTCACTATTGATTTCCATAACTGATTGTTGCTTCCACGTAGAAAAAGACTCCTTTGGGAAAAGGAGCTTGTGATGATTTAGAGCTGTATATTGCTGATTTTCTGAGCTAGACCCAGTACCTAAATTAGTTGACAACCATTGTTTCATATTGTTCCCTCCACTAGTCAGTTTAAGGCAATACAAATGTTTTTAGCTTCGGAGAAAAACTCTAGGCTGTGTTGTCCTCCTTCTCTTCCGATACCACTCTTTTTAAATCCTCCAAACGGGGCACGCAAATCACGAACGAACCAACAGTTAACCCAAATTGTTCCTGCTCGAACACCATGAGCGATTCGATGGGCACGCTTTAAATTCTCTGTCCAAATAACACCGTTCAATCCATATTCTGTATCATTGGCAATAGCTAAAGCTTCTTCTTCCGTGTCAAATGGAATAATCGTTACAATTGGACCGAAAATTTCTTCTTGGCAAATTCTAGCCGTAGGATCTTCATGATAATAAACAGTCGGCTCTAAGTAATAGCCACTCTCCAAATGAGGTGCAAGTACTGGAATACCGCCACCTGTTATAAGTGTTGCTCCTTCTTCCTTAGCAATCTCTAAATAACTTTTTACTTTCTTAAAATGTTCTTCACTTACTAGTGGACCCATTTTAGTTGTTGCGTCTTGCGGATCTCCAACGACAAGAGATTCAGCAGCGTGTTTAAACTTCTCGATAAAAGAATCTAAAATCGTTCGTTGCACTAAAATGCGTGAACCTGCTAAACAAACTTGCCCGGAGTTCAAGAAAGCGGCTTGAATGGATACAGGAATTGCTTTATCCAAATCTGCATCTTCAAAAATGATGTTGGCAGCTTTCCCGCCTAATTCAAAAGAGAACTTTTTCAACGTATTAGCACCATTGCGCATAATAGCCTTTCCAGTTACAGTAGAGCCTGTAAACGAAATGAGATCGACATCTTTGTTTTCTGTAATTGCCGTCCCTACTACACTTCCCTTACCGTGTATAATATTGACAACCCCGTCAGGAATTCCTGCCTCTTTTGCTATTTCTCCTAAAAGGGATACGGACAACGGCGTCATTTCTGCTGGTTTAATCACGGCTGTATTTCCCGCGGCCAAGCATGGACCAAGTTTCCAAGTAGTCAGCATAAATGGTGCATTCCAAGGAGTGATTAATCCTGCAACGCCTACTGGTTCATAGCGGGTGTAGTTGAGATAAGCCTCTTCCATCGGATAAACTTCTCCGCCTTGTTTTTCCATAAAGTCAGCAAAAAACTTTAAATTATGGGCAGCACGTGGAATTTCCCCGGTAATAGCATGACTATATGGTTTTCCAACATCTAGCGCTTCCAGACGAGCAATCTCTTCTTTACGTTCCAGAATAATTTCCGCCATACGACGAATTTTATCGCAACGATCAGCAAGAGTCATCGTTCTCCACGGTCCATGATCAAAGGCATTTCTTGCAGCTTCACTAACCTTATTTACATCTTCCTCTGTAGCTTCCGAAACAACAGCAATCACTTCTTGCGTTGCTGGATTTTTCACTTCAAATGTCTGTTCATCGGAAGAATTTTCATATTTTCCGTTGATAAAATGAAATACTCTTCTAACCTTTACTTCTACAGATGTCATACAGATTCCTCTTTTCTTTTTGAAATGGATTGACCAGCAATTCCCCAGTGCGTAGTCGGAACTTCCGTAATTAGTACACGAATATTTTCTTTTGGAGCACCTATTACAGCTGACACTGTTTCGGTTACTTCATATATTAATTGTTCTTTCTTTTCAGGTTCTCTTCCTTCAGCAATTGTAATTTGAATAAATGGCATTGTTTCTCCTCACTCTCCTGCCCGAAATCCGGCATTTATAGTTCCAATCCCATCAAACGAAGCTTCGAATTGATCTCCTGGGGAAATATGCATTGCTTCTGTAATTGCACCGCTTAATACAACTTGCCCTTTTTTAATAAACTGGTTTCTCTTAGCAATCTTATTTGCCATCCATGCAATAGCTATCGCAGGATTTCCCATGACCGCTGCCAGTGTGCTAGTTGCTACAACTTCCCCATTTTTTCTAAAAACAATTCCTGTTAATCGCAGGTCAATTTCATTTGGTGACATAAATTGATTGCCTAACATATAGCGAGAAGAAGATGAATTATCCGCAATCGCATCATGCAAAGTAAATTTGAAGGCTTCGAAACGGCTATCGATTATTTCAAAAGCTGGAACGATGTAATCCGTAGCATCTATTATTTGTGCCGGAGTAATAAAGCTTCCTTGGACATCCTTCTTAAAAACAAATGCAAGTTCAGGCTCTAACTTCGCATGAATGTAAGGGGTCAGGGTGTGTGATTCTCCTTCATTTAAACTCATATTTTTTAGTAATACACCATAGGAAGGTTCATGCACGCCCATCATTTGTTGCTTCGCTTTACTTGTCAATCCTAATTTCCAGCCAGAAACAGTTGTCTTCTCTTCCTCGCATTTCTTCTGAACAAGCTTTTCTTGAATATCATAAGCCTTGTCTTCATCCATCCCCGGATACTCTTTTGCGAATTGTGGAAGTGTTTTTACTTCTTTTTCAGCTTCAAATAAATTCTGTACAACGCTTTCCAAAGTGATTGTTTCCATCAACTTTCCCTCCCATTTTCAAAAGTAGCTGTAACGGTACCGATATGAGCAAATTCTGCTGTAAAAGTATCACCATCTTGAATTTCCAAAGCAGCTGTAAAGGCACCAGATAAGACAATCTCCCCCGCTAAAAGTTTTACATCATAAGTAGATAAGGCATTGGCAAGCCATACAATTGCGTTAATTGGATTTCCTAGCACTGCGGCTCCCGTTGCCGATTCGACAAATTCTCCGTTTTTCAACACATTCATTCCTAAACTAGTTAAATCTAAACCTTCTAATTTAGTTGGTTTACTTCCAATCACAACTAAGGCAGAAGACCCGTTGTCTGATACGGTATCTTCAAATTTAATCTTCCAGTCTTCAATTCGACTATCAATAATTTCAATTGCCGGAACGATGTAATCGGTAGCTTCTATAACATCAAGAGGGGTAATATTTGGTCCAATCAAATCTTTCTTTAAGACGAATGCAATCTCACATTCTACTTTAGGTTGCAATAAATTTTGAAGAGGAACTTTGTCGCCGTCCATATACATCATCGAGTCAAATAAGTGACCATAATCCGGTTGCTCGACACCGAACATCGTTTGAATAGCTTTACTTGTAGCACCGATTTTTTTTCCTACTATGCGTGCTCCGCCTTCTATTTTTTTCTCCACATATTGCAATTGAATATGATATGCATCTGATAATGTTAGCTCGGGATGGCGCTCGGTTAATGGAGCAATAGGAGCTTTGGAATATTCAGCTTCAATTAATTCGTTGGCTAGTTGAGAAATTAATACCATTTGATCCTTCCTTTCTATGTAGAAAAAAGCCGCTAATAGACTCTTACTAACGGCATTCCACGTTCTATTTCACCAATTGTTTTTGTGCCAATTCCATCGCTACATCCAAAATCCAGTCTTCCTGACCAGCTACCGCATGTCGGCGCCCCAATTCTTCCATGATAGAAACAGGACTAATATCAAATTTCACCGCTGCTTCTCTCACATGTAATAAAAAGCTATTATAAACACCTGCATAACCAGCAGCTAAATTATCACGATCGATAACTAATGGATATTGGAAAACCGGAGCAATGATTTCTTCCGCTGCATCCATTAATACGGTTAAGTCAATTCCCGTTTCAACTTCCATTTTATTAAGCACAGCAACTAGCACTTCCGTCGGCGCATTTCCAGCCCCAGCACCTAGTCCACGCAATGTTCCGTCAATTTGATTTGCACCCGCTTCTAAAGCCGCCACCGTATTACCGATAGCCAGTCCTAAATTGTTATGCGCATGAAAACCTACATTAATAGATAATGATTCTTTGAGTTTTGCTACTCGATCTCTTACACCATCCGGCACAAGTGCACCAGCCGAATCGACAACATAGACGCAGTCCGCCCCATAACTCTCCATGAGTTTTGCCTGCTTAGCTAACACCGATGCTGGTTGCGTATGGCTCATCATCAAAAATCCAACTGTTTCTAAGCCTCTATTTTTAGCCTGTTCAAAATACTGTTGCGTTACATCTGCCTCTGTACAATGGACAGCGACACGTAGCACATCAATACCAATATCTGAAGCATTGTTTATTTCAGGGATTGTTCCAATTCCCGGTACAAAAAGAGATGCTATTTTAGATTGTTTTTTATTTGCAACAGCGCTTTCAATTAATTTCCATTCGTCATGCTTAGAAAACCCTTGTTGAATCGTTGAACCACCAAGACCTGATCCATGACTTACTTCAATAATTGGCATTTTAGCATTCGCCAGTTTACTTACTACTTCCCCTACAAAAGAAGGGGAAAAAGAGTGACTGACTGCATGAGAGCCGTCTCGAAGTGTTGTATCTGTCACAATCGGTTTTTTCATACGATGACCCCTTTCTTTTGCAATAAATGCGCAGCAAATTGCTCTCCTACCCGTTTGGCTGCCGCCGTCATAATATCTAAATTGCCAGCGTAAGTAGGGAAGAAATCTCCCGCTCCTTCCACTTCATTGAGGATAATAACTGTTGGCAAATCTCCCCAAGGCGTATGACGAATATCTATATAAGGTTTCCGCTTTAAACGGTAGCCTGGTACATATTTTTGTACTTCTTTCACAATCTGTTCAATCGATTGAACGACCGCTTCTTCATCCGTCGTTTCTTCTAATACGGCATATACCGTGTTGTTCATCATAATTGGAGGCTCTGCTGAGTTTATAACAGGAATAGCACGTGCATTTTTGGCACCACCAATGTTCTGACAAGCATTTGCAGTCGTAATCGTAAACTCATCTAGGTTTTGTCTCGTCCCTGGTCCAACAGAAACGCTCGAAATGGTTGCGATAATCTCACTATATTTAACAGCTGCTACTCGGTTAACCGCATGCACAAGCGGAGTTGTAGCTTGACCACTACAGGAAATCATATTCACATTCACTTGCTCTATATGTTCCACTAGATTAATAGCAGGGACGACATATGGTCCCACTGCGGCAGGCGTCAAATCGATTGCAATTATATTCGCTTCTTTTAGAAGTGGTGCATGCGCAAGATGTGCTTTTGCGCTAGTCGCATCAAATACAATGCCTATGTCCTTTTCTTTCAAAATGCCGTCGATACCTTCTGCTGTAATCGGGATTTGAAGTTTCTTAGCACGTTTTAAGCCTTCGGAATCAGGGTCTATTCCAGCCATCAAAGCAAGTTCCATCGACCCTTCAGATTTTAATAATTTATACATTAAATCCGTTCCAATATTCCCGGAACCTAGAATAGCAACTTTAATCTTCTCCATTTGGGACCCTCCTCTTAATCAGCTACAGCTTCTAAAGGAACTGGAGCTGTAACCGGTGTTCCATAGTTCCAAAACGAATCTGGGAATACAGCACCAATCCATGTATCTCCATTTCCAGGTACATCTTTCATTTGCCAAGTAATAGGTTTCCAATCTGGATCTAATATAAGATATCCTGCATCTCCAAAAAGTTCTATACGGTTTCCACTTGGCTCATATGCGTACATACAAAATGCCTGGCTTACCCCGTGTTTGTTTGGCGGTATTTCAATAAAATGACCATGATCCTTTAGTAGGTCCGCTACATCGTATAGATTTTGAGGGATGCCGTACCAATAGCAAACGTGATGAAGCTTTCCTTTAACACCTGTCGGTTCCTGCATAAATGCTATTTCATGCACTAAATTAGATACGCTATTCCATGTACCAATTACATGACCATTATCAACGATTTGCTCACGTAGCTTGAATCCTAATACATCGATTAAAAAGTTTGTATCTGCTGCAGGATTGGAAGACATCAAATTGATATGATCTAAACGGCGAACTGGAACCCCATAAAGCGGTCTTTTTTGGCTTCTTGAAAGTAGTTTGGATTGAGCTTCAACTGGACAGTCAAAATAGTCCACTTCCCAAAGAATTTCCATATTATGACCGTCTGGTGTTGTGAATTGATACGCAGGACCATGTCCATGCTGGTCATTCGACCAACCAATGCCCAGGCCACTTGCTTCTAATGCTTTCACACGGCGTTCAAGTGCTTGTGGGGAAGTTGCTCGCCATGCTACATGTCCCAACCCCGGCTCTTCGGATTCCGTTATAATTAGCGAGTATTTATAATTATCCTCGTAAGCTCTCAAATAAGTTTGGTTATGAATAGTTTCCACTACTTGCATCCCTAACATATCTGTAAAAAATGCAATAGTCTCTTTAGGTGTATTTGATAACATTTCTACGTGTGCAATTTGAGCTACGTCAAAAATTGGTTCTTTGTGTAATTGTGTCATTTATAATTCCCCCAGTTTTGTTTTGTAATGCGGCGTATTGCTGTTTCAAAGCAGCATTTGTTTAAACTATACGACTAAATGTAAGCGCTATCAACGACATGAGATGTTGATAAAACTGTAAAATACTATCAACCCGTGTCAGAAAATACAGAATATATATATATATTGATTCTATAAACGCTCTTGCCTTAGATGTAATTCTTGTAAATTCTGATTAGTATCAAGTTTTTTGAGGATTGCTTCTTTTCATCTTTGGATTATGCGCTCCATATATTTGTAAACGGTTACAAAACCTCCTCCAATTTGTTGGTATTTAGTATATACTGATAATAATCAAGATAACTTATAACTTCAATCTACTGTCCCTCTAGAAGAGACACAAATTAAAATATTCATAAAATTCAATCTGGGGTGGTCCAAGTGGGTACAAGTAATGAATATATGCTTAGCTCCGTCAAAAATGCTTTAAGAATTTTACAGTCATTTAAAATGGATAAACCACAAAAGGGAGTGCGCGAACTTGCTGCGGAGCTTGGCATAGGTAAGAGTAGTGTGCAACGAATTTTAGCTACTCTTGCTTCTGAAGGCTTTGTCACTAAAGACATAGAAACAAATAAGTATCAATTAGGTGTGTCCGTTATGGAGTTAAATTCGATTGTTCTAGGTCATCATGACTTGCATAAAGAAGCTTTACCTACTATTAAAAACTTAGTGGAACGATGTAACGAAACTTCGCATCTCGTTGTTTTTAGCAATCAAGAAATTGTTTATTTGTGTAAAGAAGAAGGGAAAAACTCTATTTATATAGAAACGCATCCTGGTCGACATAACTATCCTCATTGTACAAGCTCCGGAAAGATATTACTTGCACATGGGGATCCCTCTATCGTAGAGAGCATGATACAGGAAGGTTTAACCAAAGTGTCAGCTAATACAATTACCGATCCAATGACCCTTCAAAATGAATTGGCTGCAATTCGGAAAAATGGTTACGCTAAGAGTAGCGGCGAATATACAATTAGTGTAAATTCTGTAGCAGCACCAGTTCGTGATTATACTGGAAAAGTAGTGGCGGCTATCAATCTAGTTGGTCCTAGTAGTCGGATGTCTAAACAACGCATGCAACATTTTGCTACTGAATTAATACAGGCAGGGAGAATCATATCAGAGAAACTCGGGTATGGTTACTGATGAAAAAGAAGGGAAAAGCAGCCAACATTGTATTTTTGGCTGCTTTTTTACGTGATTACCGTATTTTTTTTTACACATAGCCCTTTTTTACGAGCTAAAATGAATTACATTCGGTTGTCAGAATAGCCTTGGAATTGCATGGTGACGCTCATCTTAATGATGTGGCGTATTGCTGGTTCAAAGCAGCATACTTACCATTCGTAAATAGTAATGGTTCCCCGTCTTTTACATGTAATTGTTCTGGACGTCCTATAAAAATTGTATGGTCACCAGCAACAATCTCCTGTTCCACGCGACAGACAATTTGTACCAAGGCATCTTCGATTAAAGGAAAGCCATTGGAAACATCAAATTGGAACGATTCATCGCTTGGTATTTGCCCTGCAAACCGTTTGGAAATATTCAGTTGATTATCCGCTAAAATACTAACTCCAAATCGTTTACTTTCCTGTATCAACTTAAGAGTTTGCGCACGTTCCCCGATAGAAATAGCCACTAAAGTTGGATCCAATGAAATGGATATAAAGCCATTTGCAGTCATTCCATGAAAAACTCCTTCTACGTCCGTTGAAATTACGGTTACTCCAGTGGCAAACTTGCCCATAGCATTACGAAATTCTCGACTATCCATTCCTATTTCCTCCTTAAGTAAGTGCAATTTTTTCTTTCCATGTTTCATTTGTCCAACCGTTCAAATCATAATCATTCATGGCCTGATCTACTAAACCTTTAAATGAATCTGCATTGCCACTTCCAATAGAATGGTACATCGCCTCTAATCGAATGTTCTCATGATTTCCGGCATAATTTACTTCGTATAACTCATGGCGACCGCCAAATTCGGAACCGATGGAATCCCATACCATTTTCAGAAGTTTGACCCGCTCTTCCGCTGTAACGCCAGTTCCCTTATAGTATTGGTCTAAATATGGACGAATTTCCGGATTTAAAAAGTCACGAGCACTGGATGGCAGTTGGATTAGGCCTCCTGCAACTACCTGTTCAAAAATATTTTTTATGCGTACCCAAACATTCGGTGCAAGTACACGATATGCGTTTGCTGCCTCTCCACCAGGTACTAGCACACCATTACGTCCAACATCCGGGTTAGTAGCCATAGCTGTAGACAAACTCCAAATCATATTGCGAAGTGCCACAACCTCTCCAATATTCGCTTGAACACCTCGGAACTGATGAGTTCCTGATGATTCTGTAGCTTTCATCAATAGCCCAGTCATAAAATCTAGCTTCACCCCTAAACGGGCACATCCATGAAAACTAAAGCGATTAACAAAATGCGTTTCTGCAACGAAACCATTCGAAACTTCTACATTTTGGTATGCAAGAACATTTTCCCAAGGAATAAATACATTATCCAAAACGATAACTGCATCATTCTCGTCAAAACGACTAGACAATGGATAATCAAATGGTGAACCATTTTTCAGCGCTTGGAGCTCGTATGACTGTCTACTAATCATTTTCACACCAGGTGCACTCATAGGAACGAGGAATATTAATGCATGACTTTGATCTCCATTTCCTAAATCTTTKGGACCATAATTCGCAACAAAATTGTAGTTTGTTAATGCAGCGGCTGTACCTACCATTTTGGCACCACTTACAATAATTCCATCATCTCGCTCTTTGATTGCTCGTACAAAAACATCTTTGTTTTCATGCAAAGATTTTGAACGATCCATCTGGGGATTAATAACCGTATGATTAACAAAAGGCAACTCTTTCGAAGCCTTGCGATACCATGCTTTTGCATTATCTTCAAATCCTACATAGTAATCCGAGTATCCTTCGAGATGTCCGAGAAACGAAGCTTTGTAATCTGGCGTTCTTCCCATAAATCCAAAGTTCATTTTGGACCATTCTACGATAGCATCTCGTGAACCTACCAAATCATCAACGGAGCGTGGAGTTTTAAAAAACTTATGTGTGCGATCTCCATACTCATTTATCGTTGTAAGCACATCCTGTTTTTCCGGATCATGCAAAGCATCGTACATACGCGCATAGGATTGGGCCGAGTTACGGTAAGCCGGATGCTTCGTAACATCTTCAATTCTTTCTCCATTGAGATAGACAACACGGCCGTCATTTAAACTTTCCAGATAAGATTGACCAGTAAGCATGAAAACCACTCCATTTCGTTTTATGATAATGTAGGCCATACATTTGATTAAACTATACGATTTTTTGTAAGCGCTAACAATGACACGGAATGTTGATAAATAAAAAACGAACTATCACCATTTGTCTGAATAGACGGAATATTTAATTCTCTTTATGCTTCTCAATGTATGACAGACTATTGCTTTCCAGCTGATGAGATTCCGCTGTTTCTGAATCTAGGAAAAGTGAGTCTTGATGAAAGGAAATTGCTCATTTATAAATGCAAATCTACTAATACCAAAGCTTTATCCAGCTTTTCGATTGTGTGCATCCAGTAAATGGCTTAGGGCAATCAATCGGTTAGTGAAAGCAATCAGTTCTACCCGGAAAGCAACCAAATCAATCCGAGAGCAACCAGATTGCTAGTGAAAGCAACCAATTCTTATAATATCAAGTTTAATTGGAATGAGATGACAATGATTTCGGCATTTGCTAGGAAAATTGCTTCGAAAAGCTCGCCGAATCGGCTAGACCGATTTGTCACGTTCAGTGGGCGGATTGTCGTGTTCACAGTTGAGATTGTCTCACCTAACCATATTTCGCCAATTCCCAACCTCGATAAGTTAGTGGTTTTCCATTGATTTTCGCAATTTCCTATAAAACAAGAAAAAAGCGCAATCCATATTGGACTACGCTTTCTTCTTTCCCCTGAACGGGGGTACACTCGGAAAATTCGCTATTGTTGCTTTGTTAAACCGTTACTGACCATTTTTATAGTCATCCCGTCAAACTTTCAGTTGCACTTACACAAAAAACTTTTCTTTCACTTGCAGATAATACTCTTTGGATCGAAACCTAAATATATCGGTTCCCGACGAGAGTGCCTTTCGCCAGTAAAGCAAATTTTCCGCCAAGGCTGTGCAATTCATCCTTAGGAGTTCCTTGTAAACGCATCGTTTACCATCCCTTTCCTACGGTAGTTCCGCCTTGTACTATATATATACCCCGATAAAAATAAGTTAAACATCTTTTTTAATTTTTTTTCTTTAAAAAGAAACAAAGTAAAAGGAAAATATCCATTTATGCATATCCTAAAGATTATTTGTTGCAAAAATAGTATATTAGAAATGCAAAAGATATTTTACATAGGATTTATTAAGTATTTTGTATTCCTTTTATACACTTATTTGTTCCCACTTTTAAGTATTTAAAGGAATACAATATCTTAATAATTAGTTTGAAGAAGCTATTTATCCTATTAGATAGAGTGCATTTAATAATCGCAACCTATTTAGTCCAGGTACTGTTGTTTATTCTGCTTTATTGCACTTATATAGAATGGCAATTCTAGGAATTCGAAGAAGAATAGAGCTTGTTTATATACTTCCTTGATTTCTGAGAGGGGAGCATTCTTTTTCTCTAAGCATTGTGCTTTATAGTATAAGAACTTTCCTGTTAAAAAGACATAAGATGTCTCTTTCGATTTTTGTATTCCTTGATTAGCGGTTTCTAGTGCAGCATTGAAATCCTGAAGGTCGTAGAGTACTTTACATTTATTAAATAAAACGGTAATTAGTGTTTCATAAACCTTATGATCAGTGTAGTTTTTATGCATATGTTCTTTTAAAATTTTATTATAATAATATAGACTTTTTTTGCCTTCTCCGTTTTCTGAATATATATTAGCAATAGTATTGTATATTTTTATGTACAAAAAACGGAATTGTATAGTCGTTTGATTTGAAAAGTTCAAAATGTTTTTGAGTTCTAATATGCATTTTTCTGCGCTAATCATTTTTAATTTGTAACGAGCAGTATGTAAGATATGCTCCAAGTATAAATTTAACCAAATATTATCTGTAACTGTTTTATTTTGATTTATAATCGTTATAACTTTTTTATAATGATGTTCTTTTAAGTGAAATTCAATTTCTTTTATTAATCGTTCGCTCTCTAAGACATTTTTATGAAATAACATCTCTATAAAATATTCGATTGGGACTTGTAGCTTTAACGCGATTTTTAATAAAGTATCTATTGCCGGATATACTTCTCCCGCTTCAATTCGACTAATTGTCGACTGTGTACAAATATTATTTGCGAGCTCCTTTTGCGACATACCTAATTCAGCTCTTAATTTACTAATCTCTAAACCTAAGTATTTCATTTCCAAAATATCACCTCATAATATAGAAAAAAGGACGGTTATCACATGAAAAAACTAACTATTATTTTATTAATCGTATTAGCAGTAGCATTATATCCAAACGCTAGCAATGAAAGTGCTAAGTTTATCGATAAACCAATAACTACTTTAGACCTACCACACACTTATTGAATTTAGCGAAATCCAATAAAATTACTTTTCTATTAATTTTATTGGATTTTTCAAATAACACAATGTAAATTATTACCACAACTCTTTACTGAAACTCTTCATAACCAAAGTTTCAATCTAGGAGAGCTCTAAAATTTATCATATACAAGGAGAAAAACCATGCAACTTAAAGCAGATATTGATGAAACTTATCCTTCACAATTACAAGGGCAACAACTATTTGCATCATCAGTAAATGACCAAACAAAGTCACATTCACTGGAGTTGGACCTTGGATATGCAATAGAGCGAAACCAATTGGAATTGTATTATCAGCCTAAAGTCTATGCAAAAACGAAACAAATTATTGGTGCAGAAGCGTTGATAAGATGGAATCATCCTGTACTTGGCATGGTTTCCCCAAACGAATTTATCCCATTAGCAGAAAAGACTGGATTAATAAAAGAGATTGGAAAATGGGTTACCAAAACAGCTTGTATGCAAAATAAAGCATGGCAAGATGCAAAACTGCCCTTAATTCCTATTTCGGTTAATTTATCAGCAACGCACTTTTTAGAAAAAGACTTAATCACCGACATAGTACAAACATTGGAAGAATCGTGTCTAGAAGCCCAATACTTAGAAATAGAAATAACTGAAACTTCCCTTTTGGAATGCGAAGAAATTGTTTTCTCCATTTTAGACGAGTTAAGAAAGTTGGGAATAAAAATTGCTCTTGATGATTTCGGAACAGGCTATTCTTCCCTTTCCTATCTAAATCGATTTAAAGGAAAAATCGATATGCTTAAAATTGATCGTTCATTTATTGATAATTTAAGTAGTTCGCATGAAGATGACGCCAATTTTATCGTCAATATGATTATTCAATTGTCCCATCAGCTGAAGATKAGCGTTATTGCAGAAGGTGTGGAAACAAATGAACAGCTAGTAGTTTTACAAAATTACAATTGCAATACAATCCAAGGGTATTTATTTTCTAGGCCTCTACCAGCATGTGAGTTTTCTAAACTTCTAAAACAAGTCTCTGTATAAGAAGCTGTTCTTGATTGTTTCCTACACAGAGACTTGTTTCCATGTTGTATCCTATTTACACACCGCTCCACTCGTCACCCGCACTATTCAAACCGCAAAGCCTTACTAGGATTCATCCTCGCTGCCTTAAGTGCCGGATATACCCCGAACAGGCTCCCGATTCCAAACGTCGTATACAATGCAAGTTTCACTGCCCACATAGGGAGCACTAAAGCAAATATCTCGATGTTACTATTCCATACCTCCATAAATACATAACCGAGTCCGATTCCGACTGCTCCTCCAATACAACAAAGTAATAGCGTCTCGAAGAAAAATTGTCCCATTATTTCCGAAGTTGTGGCTCCTAGTGCTTTTCGAATGCCGATTTCACGTGTCCGCTCTCGTACGGACATTACCATAACGTTCATAATTCCCGTTCCACTGATTAATAAGGCTGTTACGGTTATTCCAAACAACATCAACTGCAAAATAGAAGTGACCTTCCCTAATGCACCGAGCATCTGATCTTGTTTAACAACACTGAAATCAATTTCCGAATGCTGCGCCTTAATGGCATTAAACACGGCGGCATCCACTTCATCAACTGCTTCTATCTGCGTAGCTTCGACAATTATTTTCGTTAAATTTTTCATATCGGTCGTTGCAAGCGCTGTTTCAATTGGGATGACAACATTATTGTCCGTACTAGAACCTAAAGTAGCGTTTGGCGCAAGCACTCCAATCACTTCATACGACTGCTCGTTGATTGTTACCATCTTACCTACTAAGGACAGTTCTTCAGCTAATGCATTTTCTCCCAGTAGTTTATCCATTAGTTTTTTCCACCAAGACTTGTTTTCTACTTTAATAGTAGAATCTGCTCCACCTTCTGTTGGCACTTCTTGATTGCCAAGCAGTGCATCGTGAATATTATTACCAAGTACAATCACTTTTGCTTCCGCAACTTGCTCTTCCTTTGTGAAAAAACGTCCTTCTGAAAGTTCCGCATGTTGAATACGGCTGTACTGGTCTGTTGTACCTACCAATGCAGACTGGACTGTTTTATCTTCAAATTTCACCAAATTAACCGTCTCCAGTTGTGGTGTCACGGATTTTACCTTGTCCACTTTCGCAATTGCTTGTGCATCTTCATAGGTCAGCGTACTCGGTACACTTGTCAATCCACTCAATAAATCCTTTTGTCCGTTTGCCGTATCCAGTACCCTACCAGGTAACACGAGAATCTGCTCCGCTCCAAGACTGCCCATTTGTTTCATCAAGGTGTCTTTCACACCAATGGCAATTGCGGTAAGCACAATCACTGCAAACATACCAATTACGACACCCATCATTGCGGATAATACCCGATACCGATTCGACCATAACCCAAAACAAGCAAGCTTCAAAGCAGTAAACAGCTTCATACAAGCACCCCGTTTTGCAAGTGTAAAATACGGTCGGCTCGTTCCGCCACTTCGATATCATGCGTAATAACAACAATTGTCGCGCCATTTTTATGTACACGGTCAAACAAATTTAATATGCTTTCCGTCGTTTCCTCATCTAAACTTCCCGTCGGCTCATCCGCAAGTATTAGCCGTGGCTCATTGACGAGCGCCCGAGCAATAGCTACTCGTTGTTTTTCGCCACCTGACAATCGATCCGGTTTTTGATGCTTTTTATCAGAAAGCCCCATCTCCTTCAAAAGTGACAGTACGCGGGACTTCTTTTTCCTCAAACGCTTTTGACCATATGTTAATGGAAGCAACACATTTTGAAAGACGGACATATTTGGGATTAATTGAAAATGCTGAAATACAAAACCAATCTCCTCATTCCTTAGACGTGCACGACTTCCCTTACTCATTTTATGTACTGTTTTACCTGCTAACTCATAATTGCCCGAATCCAACACGTCCAGTGTGCCAAGCAAATTCAAAATCGTGCTTTTTCCCGATCCAGACTTCCCCATGATTGCAACAAACTCGCCTTGCGCCACACTTAAATTCACACCTCGTAAAATCTCGTTCTTCCCACTTCCCACACGATAATATTTGCGAGCATCTCGAAGCTTAATCATACAATACCCTCCATCCCCACTGTAAGTTTCTAAACTTACGCCTTTTATATGCCCTATTCTCTTATACTACAAACATAAATAAAGAAATCCCTCCACATTTATCGGTGTGAAGAGATCTAATTAATCCTAATCAATAAAAATCGTCCCTGTGCAATAAACTTTTCAGAATTGTTTCTCACACACAGGGCAATATACTAGCTAAACGCCAAATAGCACCCACCTGTTCAATAGGTGGGTGCTATTAGTACCTCTTTAATAGTGAATTGTCAGAATATTACCTAACACAGGGAAGGAAATTTGTATCTATTAATTTACTTCCCAATAAATTGTTGTGTCCAGTAATAGCCACTATCAGATAATCCTACCCCGATATGTGTATAAGATGGATTCATGATATTTGCTTTATGTCCAGGTGATTTCATCCATGCGTCCATTACTTCTGTTGCACTACGTTGTCCCATTGCAATATTTTCACCTGCTGATTTATATGCAATGCCAAGAGATTTCATTTGGTCAAATGGTGAGCCGTATGTTGGACTCGTATGAGAAAAATAGTTTTTGTTTTTCATATCTTGCGACTTTGCTTGAGCTGATTGTGTAAGTTTTGTATCTATTTGCAATGCTTTCAGTCCAGCTTTTGCACGTTCGCTATTTACCAAGTCAACTACTTGCTGAATCTCTGAAGAAACTTGTATGTTTTCTTTGTTTGATTCTGTTGAAGGCTGTACTGGAGTAACTGGTTTCTCAGGAGCCGTTGCTTTTTCAGGTGCCACGTTTTTCCATGGTGCATGATGACCGTTTTTCTGAGATTTGTTCATGTTATATTTATATTGATATGGAGAGTTCCATGTATGTGTCTCATATGATTTTGCTTCTGAAGTGGTGTTTGAATTTCCTGTGGTCATAGATGCTTCGGCAGAATGTGTGGAAAATAGCAAACTCCCTGCTGCAAGTACCCCAACTAGTAATGAATAATTTTTTTTCATTATTTCTCCTCCTTCTTGTGCTCCCTCAGTATATACATAGAATACAAGAATTTTTTCAATAAAATATTCCAGTGAACCCAGAAAGAGAGGAAAAACCATTTATAACAACTGTTCTATAACAAAAAAAGTGGATATTTTATCCTCTATGTTTAATTATTTCATCTATAATACCGTTGACAGTTTCGATATCAGTGTATAAAAAGGCACTACTAGATTAAATGAAAACAATTATTTCGTAGCTTAATGACTTTTTAAAAAAACAGCAACCAGAGTATTAATCTAGTCACTGTTTCCTACTCAATTATATTAAACTGTTTTTATATAGAAGAAATAAATACGAATTAGCACCTATTGAAATAAGATCGAAAAATCCACTGTTAATTCAGAACCGTTGTTCACAGTAATTGGAAGAGTAAGAGTTTGCCCTTTCAAATCTTCCAGTGAATCCGCTCCTGCCGGGACTTTAGAACTGATAAAAGCAACTGCTTCTGGAGACGTTGGAGCAAATCCATTCACTTTTGTTAATCCTAGTTCTTTAACAAATGTTTGATAGAATCCTTTACTTAGGAAATCTGCAACTCCTACATCTTTCTTCACTACAATTGTTAAAGAATTAGAAGCACTTGTTGCTGCCGTCATATTTTCAAACTGAGTGGCATTTAATATGGTTACTAAATTAGCAATTTTCTTATCTATCTTTTGTTGAGGAGTTGCTGTTGCATCATCAAGAGCGGCTTTCACCTTAGCCACTTCATCTAACAAGGCCGCAACAAAAGTGTTTGTTGTAGCATTTGGTAGACGATCCAGTAAAGCTTCTACTTCTCCGAATTCTTTTTTCGCTTCCACATTTTTACCGGCTTCTAGTAAATCTGTAATCTCTTTGAGTGACATATGAATAGTTACGGGAACCATCAATTCATCACGCTTTGCATCTGCGGGTTTTTTATACTTTTCTAATAGAAGATCACGCGCCGCTTTACCAGAGAAACGATATAAAATTGCAGTTCTTCCTTTAAGTTGGAATGATAATTTGTGATACGCTGTTTCTACTGCCGCAAAATCATTTCTTGCTTGGGCTGCTTCAATTTCATTCATAATTGGTTCTAAATATTTTGTTGCATAGTTGTATGCGTCAATATACGGAACCAATCCACCCGAAACTTTTTCACTATACAGTTCATCTATTTCTTTCAACTTCTCTTGTTTTGCAGAAGTCGATAGTTGAGAAGAGACTACTGCCTGTCTAGCAGCTTGGTAGTTTTTCTTCGCACTGTTTAAAGGCGGGTAAAGTGCACTACTCGGTGCTAATTTTTCTTCTAGTGACGGATACACATAATGCGTTGTCGCTTTGTCCAGTTCTACCTTCGCCTTATTTACCGCTTGATCCACAGATGAATTCGTCGCTCCTAGTGCAGCTGATGAAAATGATAATACCGATGTTGTTAATAATACTGCTGCTGTCGTTTGCTTGATAAAACGTTTACTCATGTTTCTCCTCCTCTTTTTGGGTGAAAATCTTTGCACAATTACCAGTGTATTCTAGCAAGTTCATATTGCCACTACTCTAGAGGACTTTTACAGTATTACCTCCACTTTACTAGCCAATTCTGTTGAACTCTTCGAAGCTACTGTAAACCTTACAACATCCCAAAATTAGTCATTTCCCTTTTTCGATATACTTCCTCCTATTCTTTTTTAGTAGCATAAATAGGATGAAACATTACAATTTTCCTATTATTTAATTTTATTACCCTACTTATCTATTCTTTAATCCTATTTTTCATTATTTTCTAAAAAATATTTACAACTTAGAAATGCTCGACTTTCAAAAGGGGAACACACTATCAGACACACACCAAAAATGATATGATAGACAAAATAAATCGTATGAAAAGAGGAAGGATCATGCATCAACGAATAAGAAAAAGGGAAAAAACAGAGCATGTGATTTTGGGAGTAGACATTTGGACTAGTGATTTGATTGAAAAACTCAAAAGATCCGGAACGTGGAATATTTCAGTAATCGATTATGAAGCAGAGGCAGACAAGCTTGCTTTAGGGTCAACTATCTTTTATTCTCCTGAACTAGCAAAACAAGAACTGGCTAAATCGAAGAAAATTGTCTTCCATAAATACTTAGATTCGGACTGGAGAGGCTAGCATTACTACCAACCGCTAAAGTCAATTTGCGACTTCCTAATGACATAATAGCCCCCTCTGTCTCATATTATGTATAAAAAGGACGCAGGAGGAGTTTCGTATCGTATGTTCAAATTGTGGTGACGAACAAGTCGTCGGAAACTTTTGTGGAACATGTGGATTTAAATTGGAAGAACCCATTGTTATGATGAAAAAAAGAGCCTCTACTCAGCAGGTAGAACCGAATATCCAGTTAGAGAATATTAAAAAAAGGTCCAAACAGTATCGCATCTATTTTATGCAGCAATTAAAAAAACCTTCCCGTGCGTTTGAACAAGGGGAAAAAGATTTTTCAAACGGCTTACTTAGCATTCTTTTGTTTGCCATCGTGTATTCCGTTTCGTTATTTTTAGTTGTGAACCGTAATTATTTTGGGGAGTCTTTAGGCTTTTTTTCTTTTTTCGTTCAAATTATGTTGCTTATTTTCTTGCTGTTTGGCATTGCAATATTTGCACTGTTTATCGCAAATAACTTTTTTGGTTCTCCTAATTCGTTGAAGACGATTATTAGTTTTTATGGAGGGCAATTGTCTCCTGTTGTGGTGAGTGTCGGGATTTCATTTCTATTAATAGTGATTCAATCATTTACATACGGAAATTTTGTGTTAATCATTAGTTTTATATTTGCCTTGTTTATATTGCCACTATACTTGGTTAGTTTTTTAGCGACTAAAAAAGCGCCTGGCTTGGATTCTTTATATGGTTTTATTCTTTATATTTTGGTGTTTGTGCTATTGTTCTTGATCTTGGTGACTATTTTGGCCGACACGATGCTGGGGACTTATTTGGATCGGATGATTTATTTACTTTGAATACATGCGTAAGTAAAGCTCTGTAGAGATGTAACTTCTCTGCAGAGCTTTTTCATTTATTTTATTAGTTTTTCTCTTAGTTTTTGCAGCAATCGCTCTCGTCTTTTTTTGATGCCTGGTATTGTGATGCCTACGCGCGTTGCCGCTTGTTGAAGCGAGATTCCTTCGACGAAAATCCAGAGCAATAATTCCCGTTCACTCTCGGTTAAATTTTCCATAGCGATTCCCAGATCTTCATGGACAAAACTTGTGACCAGTGACCTTTCCAGTAAAAGCGATAGTTTTTCATCTTCTACCACATCGACGTATTCTTCCTGACGCTTTTCTTTTTTTAGCTCATCCAGCAACGCCCCGTATATGCACCGATATGCGTATGGTGCGAAATCTCCTTTTGCGGCATCGAACTTCACCCATGTTTTCCATAAGGCAATTCTTCCAGCTTGACGATAAAGTTCAAGGTTTTTGTAAATATGCAATTTGCGTATACAGGCCGAAATCATTGGTTCATATTGACTTAATACTTCTTCAAATGTGCTCACTGTGCGTTCCTTTTGACTCGTGCACGATTCGGTTATTCCTAGGTAGGTTTAGGATAATCGGTATCAAGCATTAGTACCAATGAGGAAACGTCCAGTTTGGAGTGTGAAACTGACTGTTTGGCGAAGGAGAGTTTTTGGTTTGTCCCTGTGCAAGACACAATTCTAGTACAATTCAGACTTGTTCCGTACACAGGGACATAACAAAAAAGCGACCGAAGATTTGCTTCAACCGCTTTACTTTTTATCCATTTATCGGAGACATTATATTAGTGTAATATTTCTTACTCGGAATCCTCGATTTTGCTCATTATATTAATGGCTGTGTGTAATCTTTGCTGTTGTTTTAGTAAAACGTTTTTGGAAGCTTTTACTGTCATATGAATTCCATTATCAAACACGATTTGCGAGAACCCATTGCCTAACTCGTTAACATAGAAGTGATGATTAAAAATCCATACACACTCTACATTTTTATAGGATAATGTCGGAAATGCGCCAAACTCATTTGGGTTTATGAGAACCGGTGTTTTGTGATAATAATTCATGAACTCTTTAATCGCTTTCATACGACCTTCTAAAGTTGAAGCGTAGCGTATGCAAGCATTATTAAGTAACTCAGGTACAGACACTTTTGAATAATGAATTCCATGTGTTGTCGTGATTTTCGATTTGTTGCCATTCGTAAAAACAGATTCAAGTGCCAATGCTCGTCGATTAATCATTTTAGAATCATTTTCTTTCAAATAAATATCCTCCTTTTCGCCTCCTCTTCTATATATTATCAAATATATAATTCTATGTATAGTCCGAATTTACAAATAATAAGAATTTTTAAAACTTTTTACTCAAGTCTTTCGATCTACTTTCCTATTTATTTAAAGTTCACTATTCTGAATACATAGTTACACAGGGGCAACAAAGTAGTTTATACTATTTCTATAACTATCAGACTAAAGGGGAATCACTAGAATGAAGAAATTCATCGTATTTTTAGCATTTATCCTTTTTTTATTTTCGAGCTTTAGTAATGCCTCTGCAGCACCATTGTATAAGGATGTTGGAGATGATTATCCTGCAAAAGCGGAATTAGATTTTTTAGCTTCCAAAGGCATCATAACTGGTGACCCCGCACGTACTTTCGGAGTAGACGCAGAGATAACTCGTTTGGAAGCGGCAGAAATGATTGTGAAGTCTCTTAAACTTGATACTTCCAATCAATCAGATTCAAATTTTTCGGATGTTACTGCTGACCATGCAAGCTTCTCTACCATGGCAACCGTCGCAAACAGTGGAATTATGCTAGCTGATGAGAACGGAGCATTTAATCCAGATACCTATTTCACAAGAGGAGAAGCTGCTGTCTTTCTAGTCAGGTCTTTTGATCTGAAAGGCACAACCAAAACGCCATTTGTCGATGTATCACCAACTTATTGGGTTTCAGAAGCTATTAATACACTACAAGCGACCAATATTGCAAAAGGTTATCCAGACAACACGTTTAAACCACTAGCTAACATCACGAAAGTAGATTTTGCCGTTTTTATCGCACGCATTTTAAATCCGGATTTCCAAATAAAAGCACCACCTGCACCACCTGTTCCTGCATCGTGTGAAAAGCCAAGCAAGACAAAAACAATGAAAGTAAATGTCCAAGTTACATCTCTTTGGCACAAGCCTGGTATAGATAGAACGGTCGATCGCCCTTCCATCTCTACTCCAGTAGACATTTCTAAATGGATGAAAACGATGAACCTGAAACAAAAATGGTGGCTTGTAGATAAAACTGACACCCAAGCGTTGTTTGGAGATGAAGTCGTCGTTTTACAAAAAAGCGGAAAATGGTCCAAAATAGCAGTGAAAGATCAGTACGTCCCTTATCAAAAAGAGGGCTATTCTGGTTGGGTTCCAACATCGCATTTATTCGAAACAGCAACAGATACGACTAATTGTTCAATCGCTATTGTAAATGCCAAATCATCCACTTTATATAGTGATGCAAAGAAAAAGAATAAATATATAGACATCAGCTATACTACGATTCTTCCTGTGATCAAAGAAGAAGGGGAATGGCTACATGTGCTTACCCCACAAAACGGTGTGAAATATTTAGCTAAAAAAGATGCAAAAGTATATAAAAATTATGCAGCAGTTCCAAAACCTACGCAAAAAGATATCGTTAATAGTGCAAAAATGTTCCTAGGTCTTCCTTATTTATGGGCAGGTACATCCTCCTTTGGGTTTGACTGTTCTGGTATTATTTACTCGGTGTATAAAAACCATGGGATTCTCATTCCTCGTGACTCGTTTTACCAAGCAACGAAAGGGAAAGCCGTTTCTAAGAGTAATTTACAACCTGGGGATCTCGTGTTCTTTGCTGGCAACGGAGGAAAAGGGAAAGTGTATCATGTCGGATTATATATCGGAGAAGGTAAGATGCTCCATGCACCAAACGCATCCGATAAAGTCAAAATCGAATCTATTTCTGCAGGGGTTTATAAACGAAACTATTCAGGAGCCCGGAGATATTTAGATTAGTAGATTGGGGATAGAAAGTATTCCTATCCCCCCCTTTTTTGTCCCTGTGCAAGACACTATTCCGAATAGTCTCTTGCACAGGGACAAAAAAAGAAACAGCTAGGGAATCATCCCCAGCTGCTTCTTTTTATTACTTATTCTCCTACAATCACTTCAACTACCACTTCTTTTTTACCCTTCTCAACTGTTATGGTTGTATTTCCTAAAGCTTTAGCTGTAACAACACCATTTTTTACGGAAGCTATTTTATTATCTGCTACTTTATATTTTGCAGACTTAGTCACATCTTTTTCTGTTGTTGTTCCATCTACTGCTGTCGTTACTTCTTTAATCGTTAGTTGCGCTTCTGATCCTTTCGTAAGAACCACTTGCGGTTGAACTGCGACTAGTGTTACCTTTGGTGTAGTTGGTATTTCTAGTGCGGTTACAGTCACATTTACCGTTACTTCATTTTTACCGTAAGTAACAGTAATTGTTGTAGTTCCCGCCTGTTTTGCTGTTATTAAACCAGCTTTTACAGAAGCCACTTTACTTGATGCTACTTTATATTTAGCAGATTTGGTTACGTCTTTTTCTGTAATATTCCCATCTGCTGCTGTCGTTATTTCTTTAATCGTTAATTGTGCTTCTTTTCCTGGTTCAAGATCAATTTGTGTTTGATCTGCAGTTAAGATTACACCCGGTACGATAACTACTGGTTCTTTGACAGTCACATTTACAATCACAGTATTATCGCCATGCGTGATGGTGATAGTTGTAGCTCCTTCTGCTATTGCCGTTACTAAACCATTTGTAACTGTTGCTACCGTTTCATCTGCCACAGCGTACGTAGCTTCTGCAGTTACATCTCTATCCGTTGCTTCCCCTTCTTTAGGTGTGGAAGTTTCTGTAACAGCTAGTTGAGCTGTTTCGGCTACTACTAAATCAAGTTCCGTTGGATTTACCGCTAGTGTTACTTCTGATACTTCTTTCTCGAAAATTAAAAATTCTCCTTTATTGCCCGCTGCATCTTGAACGACTACTTTCACAGAATCTGTTTCAGTCGTTACTGGGAATGAAAACGATCCGTCTTGCGCTAAGTCGAAGTCCACTGCCTCGGCAGTTTCTCCATTAACAGTTGCAATATAGGAAGCATTTAGTTTTTCATTTAAATCATATTCTAATCCATATAAATATAATTCTTCATTGTATTCAATATACTTGTCCCTTACTTGTCCAGTTGCTACTCCATCTTTCACAGAGCCTTCAACTTCTGGTTTCGTTGTTTTTACTACAACTGGTCCAACATAGTCACCAATCGCACCCGTAGCAGCAAGTCCAGTAAAGTCGATTGTATATAGACCGTCTGGAATCGTTGTTGCAGGTTCGCCACTCCATGGTTGGTACTCACCATCAACGGTCAACTTCCAAGAGCCTGCTCCCAGCGAAGAACCCGCATGTAAGTAACCGATGTAACCATCACCATATTCTCCACCTTCAGGATTCATGATATCCCAAAGTTCGATATAGTTCGTTGTCACATTCCCAGTCAATGTGAATGTAAGGTCTGCTGAATCTTTCACACCATCTCCGTCAAAGGAAAGGTCAGTTTCTGTAATATTCATATCTCTAATTTCCGTAGCTACTACACCACTAAAATCTGCTGCAAAAGGTAATGAAATATCAGAATCGCCACCATTAATATGGATATATCCTAATATTTCTGCACCATTTGGAGCTGTCGCTTTAGAAGCGGTCAAGGTAACATTTAATAGTTGCTCGCCGTTCAGTGTGAATGTAGGTTGATCCACTGTTACTGTAGCATCACCGTAAGTTTTTATCGTATCAACGGTTACATTATAATTTCCACCGCTACCTTTACTATCTTTTACAAGAATTTGTTTGGTAACAGAAATATTTTCTTTTAAGGATTGTGGGCCGAATGTTACGGTACCTTTCAAGTTTTCTACAAGKGAGCCGCTACTGTCTAACACCGCAGTATCAATTGCATAAGCAAGTATGCTTGGGTGTGCTGCTGCATACGCATTAACACGGCCAGCACCTTGCGCGAATACATCATATTTTGATTTATTAAGCACTTTAGCCGTATTGGAAAGTGCAACTTTTACATCGAATGCATTCCAATCTGGGTTCGCTTGTTTAACAAGAGCCGCAATCCCTGCGATATGTGGTGTTGCCATAGAAGTTCCTGTTTTGCGGTCATATGCTTCTCCGTAAACAGCATCTGGGAAGTCAGCTTTGTACATTGGAATTGTAGACATGATATTCGTCCCGGGAGCGCTTACATCCGGCTTAATATCAAAGTTCGGAGTAGAAGGTCCACGTGAACTTGAATTGTTTACATCGTCTCCAATTGTTTTAGTAGAACCAAAATTACCGAATTGAACCGTCCCCGCTCCATCACTTAAAGCTGCACGAATTGCATCACCATCTGTTTGGGACATATCAAACGTTGGAATAAATGCAAAAGAATCTCCTAGAAATGTACCAGACGCATTCGGTGCATTGGAACCACCAGCAAAGTTATGGATAATCGTTGCCACTGCTCCATTTTCTTTTGCATATGCAATCTTATCGACAAATGCAATATTTCCACGAGAGATTAGCGCAACTTTGCCGTTTACATCTATACCTTCATAATCCTTTGCTTCCCCGTTTCCAGGAACGGCCACTAATTCCAATTCCCCTTGAAGTTGCGTCGCTAAATCTTTTCCAAAAGTTGTCCCCATCAATTGCAGTTGTTTTGTAAGATTATAATCACCAACTGTAACATTTACTTGACCGTTGTACATCGTTTCCGGATTCGTTGTGTTACCAACTGCGATACCTAAACGAGCCGTCGCTGGAGTTCCCATCGTTCCACGGTTAGGACCTGAGTTTCCTGTAGCGATGACAGAGATTGTTCCAGCCATCATTGCGTTATTAATCGCAAAAGAGCCACTATCCGTTTCCGTATTAGCCCCTCCACCTAGTGATAGATTAATAACATCCATTTGTTCAATAACTGCCGTGTCAATTGCTTTTACGATACCAGAAGTAGCTCCACTTCCATATGCACCAAGCACTCGGTAAGCATAGAGATCAACTTTTGGTGCAATCCCTTTAATACCGTATTCGTTCGCACCAATTGCTGCAATCGTACCCGCAACATGTGTGCCGTGAGAAGTATAGAAGGCACTTCCATTCGCATTAAATTCCGGTGTTCCTGCCGGTCGTTCTAAAGGCGAAGTTTCCGATGCGTCGTTTTCCGCACGGGTTCTTGCATAGGTAGATGAGTTCGGGATAAAGTTCTTTCCACCTTTATAAATGCCTGCAAATTCTGGATGATCTGCATCGATTCCAGTATCAAGTACTGCAACTTTGATGCCCTGACCTTCGATTCCTTCATCCCAAAGTCTTTCGATACCTAAGAATGAAATACTTGTATTCATCTTTGTATCTACGATTTTATCTTTGTTAATCGTAGATGGTTTGGTCGGTTTCGTTTTTTGTGGCTCTTCCGACGCATAAACAATTGTGTCAGGTTCTACTAGCGTAACTCCTTGCACAGTTAGTAGTTTTGGAAGATCATCTGCTTTTACAGTAGCTGCGAAACCGTTTAACACAGTATCGAATGAATATCCCTGTTTAATAGCAATCTTCTTTAGATTTAGTTCTTTTTTTACGTTTGCTTGTTGTGATTTCACTTTCGTTCTTACTTGATTCTCTTGGGTTGCTGAGAATCTTTTCCCTTTTAATTCGTTTATTCCTTTTTCAAGGGCAACTGGTTTTTCTGATAAATGTATGATTACGGCAACTTCTTGGTTACCCGCTAGATTTTGTAAGTCTTTGTGAAGTTTCGGTCCACCATCCAATAGGTTTAATTGTTCTGCAATCGCTGCTTTTAATTGTAAGGTGCTTTCGCTCGGAGTATTTTGTTTGAATGGTTGTACATCTGTATTCGCAGATACGGTTAGAGCTGGTATAAACATTGTAAAGACCATCGCTAGTACCATGAATGTACTGAATAATTTAGTGACTAGATTTTTCTTCACTCTATTTCCTCCCTTTTTGGACAATCTACTTTTCTCTATGAATCAAAAAATCTACTACAGCCTCCTTCTTATATTGCTATTTGAAATTTTAGTAAATTCCAAATATTATAATTCTATCATAATATTACTTAGCACTTTTATCTATATCTTTTTTTAATGCAAAAATGGTGTGGTCCCAAAGTGCCAGTACAAAGAGATTTTTAAAATTGAGTTAAAAGAATCTATAAAATTACAATAAATCCCTTAATGAAAAAGAAAGATTGTTTAGAGATTCTAATTCCTACATTTAACAAGGTAATAATCTCTTCCATTTTCTCAATAACCGGATGCTTTTGCTTAATATTAAAATAATGAAACAGATGACTAGTAACATACAAAATAAATAATAGTTACAAAGGACTACCTCACAAAGATGAATAGAGCAGGATATATACGGTGACTTGTCCCAATGCAAGTTGCAATTTGGATATTATTTAAAAGCTATGTTTTACATAAAACTTTAGGAATAAAGGGGGAAAAGAAAAAATCCTACACTCTCTAAATTAAATAGAAAGCGTAGGATTTTTATATTGTGATGTGTGCTATATAACTAGACTCTTATTCTTTCCCCGAAATATATGCCCATTTGTAACTATAATCCCCAGTGAATGGGTGCGCGATAATTCCATGCACATAAGGTTTTTGCAAGGACATGGATCCTGTTTGATACAAATTGACAATTGATGCCTCTTCTTCGACTACAACTTTTTCTGCTTCTGCTAATGCTTGCCAACGTGCGGCTGGATCTAGTGCAAGCTCTCCTTTGGCTTTCTCAAGAAGTGCATCGAATTTTTCATTAGCGAAAGACATATTGTTTTGAGAAGATTCAGATTGGAACAAGTCCAAGAATGTAACCGGATCCTGGAAGTCAGGAGCCCAGCCAGTGCTCTGAATATCATAATCTTGAGCAGCATCTAAATCTAATTTAACATTGAATGGAAGACTCTTTATGTTAAGCGTAAGTCCTTTAAGGTTTGACTCCATTTGTGATTTTAAGTAAGCATCTAAATTTTTGGAAAGCTCGGTATCACCAGTAATATATTCGAATGTCACCTCAGTAAGACCTTCCTCTTTCATGCCTTCTTCCCATAATTTTGCGGCTTCTTCTGCATTAAATGGAAGCATGTCCCCGTTTACTTCACGGAAATCTTGTTTGTTTTCATCAAATGCAAACCCAGTTGGCACAAGGAAGTCTGCCCGAATGGAACCATTTGCCAAAACAACATCCACCATATCTTGCTTATTGAAAGACATAGCAAGTGCTTTTCTCAACTTTACATTGGCAAGTGGCGTCTTTTCTCCATTTCGTTCTTGATTTAATTTCAAATAATAGACGGTCGGTTTCAAAACCTGTTCCACTTCTTTATCATCTGCGTACTGCATGGCAAATTCTCCAGTTAGCGCAACACGATCTTTATCACCATTATTATATAAGTTAACAGATGTACCTGGTTCTTTTATAACGTCAACGTTGATCATATCAAGCTTGACTGTTTCTGCATCCCAATACTCTGGGTTCTTTTCCATTGACCAAGAAAGACCTGTGCCATCCCAGTTTTTCAACATAAAGGGTCCATTAGACAATAAACTTTCTGAGTTTGTAGCGTAGTTGTCTCCTTGTGCAGTAACGTACGCCTCATTTTGTGGATAAAATGTTCCAAATGCCATGAGAGACATAAAATAAGGAACTGGTCGTTCTAGTGTAACAATTAATGTTTTGTCATCCTTCGCTTCTACCCCTAATTCCGTTTTACCCATAGCACCGTTAGCGATTTCTGTTGCATTTTTAATAATACCAGTCATCATATAAGGTCCATAAGTCGATCCAGTATCTGGGTCAACTGCACGCTGCCATGCAAACACAAAATCGTGAGCAGTTACAGGTGTGCCATCTGACCATTTAGCATCACGTAATTTGAATGTATATGTAATACCATCTTCACTAATTTCTGGCTCGCTTTCAGCCATAGCAGGAACCGCTACATTATCTTGATCTAAGCGGAACAATCCTTCTCCTATATTGTTTAGTACATTGAAAGAAACAGCATCATCCGCTAGAACCGAGTCCACGGACGGAATCTCTGCACGTTCGACTAGATTTAACACTTGTTCCTCATCCAGTTTTTCACTTGTTGCGTTTTCTGTACCTTCTGTTTTTTCCGTATCTGTTGTATCTTTAGCGCTGTCGGCGTTGTCCCCCCCGCCACATGCTGATAGAAAAATACCTACGACAAAAACCATTGCTATAAGCCATAATAATTTGTTTTTCTTCATCATACATCCCCCTTTTACTTTCCTGAATTAATTATTTACTTCTCTACTATACATTCTTTTTGCGTCCCTGTGCACCAAACTATTCTGAATTTTTTAGTTTGAAGTCAACAAAAAGAACATCCTCCCTTTCTATTGAGCGAATGTTCTCAGATTATTAACTTCTATTTTATTAGTTGTCAGAATTATTCGTTGAACAGGGGCGACTTACAAAGGCACCTTACACTTCGTAGATAGTCGCTTCTCTTTCCTCTGCCTCTACTCTTGGTCGGTGGTTTAAGCAGTAGCTACAATAGCCTGCATTTGACTTTTCAAATGTAGATGGCAGGTACTTTTTTAAAACTTCTCTATTTAAAAAGGGAGGGGGAGGTTTATTTTCTTCAAAGTAAAATGGATAGGAACTATATGGGTACCACTCTAGCCGTTCCACTATTGGTTGCTTCGTTTCTATGGGGTTGCGATGGATGTAGTTACTGACTTTTAGTAATCCAATTGGAGACTCTACTTCTTTTGCGAAATAGCGTCTTTGATAGATTCTTCCGACATAATTATATCTTTTGGAATACGAGCTACTGTATCTTCTATTAATAAGTGCCATGATTTTGCTAAGTGGCTCTCTTTTAGATTTAATAAGAAGATGATAGTGATTTGTCATGAAACAATAGGCGAGGATTTCAAATGGACTCTTGTCATAAACATAGTGAAATACCCGCATAAGCTCAAGCATATCTCGATGTGACCCAAATATGGGTTGTCGATTATTGCCTCGCATGATGACATGATAGTAGGAATCGGGATTAAAGTTTCTTTTTCTTGTCAATGTTATGCCTCACTTTCCTTTTTGTGTCCCTGTGTAAAAACTATTCTGAATTCTCGTATGCAAAAGTATAGAAAAATAACTTAAACCCCTTCGGTTGGTGAATGTTCTCTGTAATTTACATATACATCAGTTGGTTGTCAGAATTGTTTGCCACACAGTGACATTCCACACTACTTTAGGAACGTCGTATGTACAATTGCTGCTTGTCTCGTCCACTCCAATGCTTCGGTAACCGCTTGATCTGTTGCCAATAAATCACCTTCCAAATCAGATACGGTCCTGGCTAGTCTCAAAATTTTCATTGTAGAACGACTACTGATTTTCGCTTTAAAACAAAAGTTTTGAACGCTAGACAGTTGTGCCTCAGAAAATATTACTTTCCTTTCGAATAATTTCACTGGTACAATTGCGTTTGTGTAATTATATCTATAACGAGTCAGCTGCATCGCTCTTGCAGCTGCTACTTTACACCTTATTTCTTCCGATGTTTCACTCAATGTTTGTGTTAGGATTCCTTGATTTTGCAAACCTAATACAAAGTCAATTCGATCAATAATTGGTCCCGTTATCTTCATTATATATTTTAAGCGCATCTTCTCCGTACATGTGCAATATCTTTCATTGGAACCGTAATATCCGCAAGGACAAGGGTTGGTCGCTCCCATTAAATTGATCGTTGCTGGAAATTGATTGGATCCTTCTACACGATTCACCACGGCAATTCCTGACTCGAGTGGTTGTCGTAATGTGTCAATGACACGACGAGGAAAATGACCAAGCTCGTCCAAAAACAACACACCGCGATGCGCTAGCGATATTTCGCCAGGTTTTGGATAACGTCCGCCACCAATAATAGCCCCTTCCGAAATGGAATGATGGGGACTTCTAATTGGAGGACGCAAACCCAAGTCCCTAGCTTGCATGGCCATTTGATAAATGCTGTACACTTCTAGTTTTTCGTCATTCGTCAGATCAGGCAGTATTGTATGAAACGCATTGGCCAGTAAACTCTTACCACATCCAGGGGGACCAGTCATCAACACATGATACCCTCCAGCTGCCGCCAAAGTAAGCGCACGCTTCGGTTGTTTGTGTCCACGAATGGCAGAAAAACATATATACGGTGTTTCTTCAGGTGCATTTGGGAGTGTTTCTAAAGGAATCAATTCCAGTTCTGCGTCAGAAAGAGGGCGATTCTCTCTTAAGTGCGAAAGTAAATCTTTTATATGGGCTACGCGAACTAGTTCTACATCTGGAATCTCAAGAAAAAGGGATATATCAATAGGTGGGATAAAAATTTTCTTAAAGCCCAACAGCATTGCTTGGTGGATGGTTGGAATAATACTATTGAATGTAGTTAAATGTCCGTCCAAAGTGAGGGCAGCGATAAAACATGTTTTTTCGGGGATTTGTATGGGTTCATTTGACATCGCTTGCAATACCGCCAAAAGCATCGCGGCGTCATACGAAGTACCTTGTTTTTTCACATCAGAGGGCGATAGTAAAATGGTAATTTTCTTCATATTCGTATCGATACCGAKGGATAATAAACAGTTCAATATCCGTTCTTTTGATTCCTTAATCGAAGCATCTGGCAATCCAATAATGATACATTGCTCCTTATCGTCCCAAACTGTCGCCTCTACCCGAATAATTTGTCCTTTCAATCCTTGCATACCAACACTATATACATAATTATGTATCTTTGCTCCCTACTTTCTTTTCATAGTTTTCATATCATCATGCTTTTTTCCACCATACAGTATTATTATTTGGAAGTAAATTGTCATAAATGAACATTAAACATGACAATTTCATTTTCGATACGAAAATGGATTTAAAATTTAATTTTAAGGCTTTTTTCTATTCCAAAACTAAATTCTTCGTTTTTTTGATATGTCCCTGTGTGCGGAACAATTCTGAACTTTCATATGCAAAAAGACAAAAAAAAGAGCACACACAGCTTCGTTTGGTGCATGCTCTTTGCTTTTTACGTGTTCCTTGTATAATTGTCAGAATTATTTTTCACACAKGGACACTTATGGGAAATTATTTAGCCATATCTAGCGCCTTTAGCAATTCGGCAATTTGATCATTCTGCTCGTCTAAAAATAGTTTAAAGTCTTCTGAGTTTTTATAATCACTTTCCCATCCAGCACTTGTCATAGCTGTTTTCCACTCTTCTGTTTCCACCATCTCTTTAATCTTATCGTTCCAGTAACTTAGCGCCTCTTCACTCATTTCTTTCGGTCCAAAAATTCCTCGCCAAATCATAAATTCAGCATCGATACCAAGTTCTTTCATAGTTGGAACGTCTTTCAGTTCTCCGCCCATTCGCTCTGGCGAAGCGACCGCAAGAACTTTTACTTCGCCGGCTTTTACATACTGTGTTACGGATGAGGCATCTGTTGCTAGAACATCAGCATTACCACCTAGTAAAGCCGTCATTGCTTCTCCAGTGCCATCATATGATACATATTTGATCGATTTATGATCGATCCCAGACTTATAGGCCGGCAAAATAGAAACTAAATGATACATGGAACCGGGTCCTGATCCTCCCGCAAAAGTTACAGAAGTCGGATCTTTTTTCAAATCGTCTAGTAAAGACTGGATATCATTATACTTTGAGTCTGATTTAACGACAATAGAGCCATAATCTTTCGTTAATTGGGCAAGAGGTGTAGTATCCTTATGTCCAAAAGGGCTATTCCCTTCTTTTTTCAAATGGTTGATTAAAACGGGAGGTGACCCCGTGAATAATTTATAGTCATTTTTAGCGTCTTGCGTCACATAACTAGCAAGAAAGACAGTTCCGCCACCGCCAGGCTGATTCTCAACCATCATGCTCCCATCCACAAGCTTGGATTCTGTCATTACTTTCGTAAACGTCCTTGCAGTCCGGTCCCATCCCCCGCCTGGTCCAGAAGGTGCTACGACAACAATCGCTTTTTCAGGATACGCATTTTTATTAGCTCCGCTAGCGGTATTGCTCCCCGCTCCACTGCAGCCTGCTAACCCTAAGGCCACAACAGTCCCAAGTAGAATACCTTTCCATTTTGCTGTTTTCATCATTACTACTTCACCCCTTCAGATAGTATGAATCTCCATTTTTTTATAGCAAATCTTGAAAGCGTATACATTATTATTTAAATGAATTCTCCCCGACACAAAAATCAGGGAGAATTCTATTCGTACAAAATTAGTTCACTAGCTCCGCATTTTTACCTAATACAAACTGCGCAGCGGATGTACCGGCTAATTTACCGTAAACAGCACCAGACATCAAACCAGACCCACCTGGATAGTTTTCGTAAAAGATCCCACCAATCATTTCACCAGCCGCAAACAGTCCTTTAATTGGTTGTTCTTCTTTATTTAACACTTCTCCCGATGTATCTACGTGCAATCCACCGAACGAGAATGTGATACCACATGTTACAGGGAATGCATAGAATGGGCCTTGTTCGATTCGGAGTGCCCAGTTCGATTTTGGTGGAGTAATTCCTTTCGTTCCTTTTCCATCTTTCTCCGCTGGTTTGTAATCGCCTGCTTGGACAGCTTTGTTATACTCCTCGATTGTCTCTAGGAATTGGTTTTGATTTACCGGTAATAAATTCGCAAGCTCTTCAAGAGTATCTGCTTGATAGAAAGTCGCTTCTTCCAAATCATATTCTTTTCGCAACATCGGACGTACTTGTGCATCATAAATTTGATAAGCTACATGACCGGGTTGTTTCAATACTTCACGACCATATTTGGCATAGGTATAATTCCGTAGATCTGCTCCTTCATCTACAAAACGTTTTCCTTCGTTATTCAGCATAATACTGTAAGGATACGAATGCTTTTTAAAAATATCGCCCGGTTTCGTAAAATCCCCCACTATCGGTGCATTAGAATCTGTCCCAATCGAATGGCAGCCGGACCATTCCCCAAACTTTTGAGCTCCAACTTCTAAAGCCATAAAAATACCGTCACCTGTATTAAATTCAGTTCCGCGGACAATTGCGGCTTCCCATTCTTTACCGATATGTTCGCTTCTCAATTTCTTATTTGCCTCGAAACTTCCACAAGCTAATATGACACTTGCAGTATTTACCCTTATCTCTTCGCTGTCTTTTTCCACAACAATGCCCGTAATTTGGTCGTTCTCTTTGATTAATTTCACTGCACGTGATTCATACCAGATATCAATGCCTAGCTCTTTGACTCTCGCGAAAAGTTGCTTCATGAGTCCAACGCCTTTATCTTCCGTTTTTATAGGTAGACCACCCCAAAAATGGCGTTTACCATCTTGTATAAAGGATTGATTGTCATAATTTAGTTCAAATTTGATCCCTTGTTCTCGCATCCATGCAATCGTTTCATACGATTTAGAAACTAGCTGATTGGCAAGTCCCACATCACTTTTCCAACCTGTAACTCGCATCAAATCATCGTAGTAATCTTTTTCACCGTATTCGGGCATTACGATCAATTCAGCTTCCTCGTCCGTCAATTCTGGAATGACCTTTCGGATAGCATCTAAATTATGGTAAGCAACACGAATCGCTCCATCTGTAAAAAATGAGTTTCCTCCACGCTTTTCCACTGGACCTCGTTCAAGTACGAGAACATTTGCACCGCCTTCTTTTGCTGCGATTGCCGAACATAATGCTGCATTCCCCGCTCCAACTACAACTACATCGTAACTTTGTGTATGTGACATTCCGATTCCCCCTATATAAGTTATCGTAACTCTTTAAAGTTATAGTAAAGTAAAATGAGGGATAAATATAATATCGTTTTTTTATTTGAATCCATAAAAAAAATTTATTAATAAACACACAAATGATATGATGAAATTAATTGATTGAATATTCTTTCTGAATAATGGAGGAGCAATTATGGATGAAAAAGATTGGCTTATTTTAACCACGCTTTATGAGGAGAGGAATATAACAAAAGCAGCACAACGACTTTATATTTCGCAACCAGCTTTAACATATCGAATACAGCAGATGGAAAAAGAATTCGATGCAAAGATTGTCTCGAGAGGAAAAAAAGGAGTCGAATTCACAGTAAAAGGAGAATTTCTTGTCCAATACGCGCATGACATGATTCACCGACTACGCCAAACAAAAGAACATATTTTAAATATGGACAGCACCGTAAAAGGTACGCTGCGATTAGCTGTGTCTGGCCTATTTGCCCGATACGAACTTCCAACCATATTAAAAGAGTTTTTAGATGTATATCCAGAAGTCGAGGTTAATTTAAAAACAGGATGGAGTTCCGATATTCATCAGATGCTCCAAAAAGAAGAATCTCATCTTGGGATTGTAAGGGGTGACTATAGTTGGAAGGAGAATAAAATATTATTACGGGAAGAAAAGATTTGTATCGCTTCCAGCAAAAAAATAAACTTTGACGATCTACCTTCCCTACCAAGGGTGAACTATCAGACAGACCAATCGTTAAAAAATACAATTGAAAACTGGTGGCAGGAAACGTATACAGTCCCGCCTATGATATCGATGGAAGTAGACCGAATAGATACATGTAAGGAACTTGTACTAAATGGTCTAGGATATGCCATTCTGCCAGAGATTTGTCTGAAGCATGATGAGGAATTGTATATAGCACCTATTATGTTAGATGATAAAAGGTTTTTACAAAGAAATACGTGGATATTTTATCGAGATGTTACCTTGGAATTAGCTCAAGTAAAAGCATTTATTGATTTTTTGGAGGAATCAAGATAGGGAAAATTCTAGCGTCCCTGTGTCAGACTTAATTGCCCCTCATATTGTGGCAGACAGGGAAGCACCGCTATAAACTGAGACACATGATAGCAAGGAAAGTAAGATAGAAGCAGCCAAAATTCTTTTGGCCGCTTCTTGTTAAATGAAATATCAAAATGATCGTGGTAAACCTAATACATGCTGCGCAACAAAACTGACAACTAAGTTGTTGGAAATTGGTGCTATCTTAAATAACCGTGCTTCTCTAAACTTTCTTTCAATATGATACTCCGATGCAAATCCATAGCCGCCATAAGTATCCATAGCGGCATTTGCAGCTTCCCACGATGCTTCAGAGGCTAAATATTTTGACATATTTGCTTCTGCTCCCCCTTTTTGATTGGAGTCAAATAGGGCTGCCGCTTTATCCCGCATAAGCTTTGCTGCTTCAATATTCATGTAGGCTTTGGCAATTGGGAATTGAACTCCTTGATTTTGACCGATTGGGCGATTAAAGATGACTCGTTCATTCGCATATTGGGCAGCTTTATCTACGAAGTAATAGCCGTCTCCAATACTTTCGGAAGCTACTAGAATTCGCTCGGCATTCATGCCACTTAATACATAGCGGAATCCTTTACCTTCTTCACCAATCAAGTTTTCTACCGGTATTTCTACATTTTCAAAAAAGACTTCCGTTGTTGCGTGGTTCACCATCGTATCGATTGTACGAATGGTAATATTATCTTTTTGATCGTTCATATCTAGGATAAATAGACTTAATCCATCGGTCTTTTTGGCAACCTGTTCCTTTGGTGTTGTTCTTGCCAATAGAAGCATTAGATCTGAATATTTAGTACGCGAAATCCAGATTTTCTGTCCATTGACAATATACTTATCACCCTGGCGGACAGCTGTTGTTATAATATTAGTCGTATCACTGCCGGCAGTTGGTTCGGTTACGCCAAATGCTTGCAGTCTTAATTCACCCGATGCGATTTTCGGTAAAAAACGTTGTTTCTGTTCTTCACTTCCATGATTAAGTAGTGCCCCCATCGTGTACATTTGAGCATGACCCGCCGCTCCATTCCCTCCGGAACGATTAATTTCTTCCAAAATGATACTTGCCTCGGCAATGCCAAGTCCAGCACCTCCGTATTCTTCTGGTATCAAAACGGAGAGCCATCCTTCTTCTGTTAACGCTTTAATAAATTCTTTAGGATATTCATTTTTCTCATCAATTTTTCTCCAATAATCTTCCGGGTACTTCTCACATAATGTACGAATACTTTTTCTAATTAGCTCGATTTCCTCGATTGAACTTTTTGCTGTTACCAAATGAACCATTCCTCCGATCAGTTAATTGAAAAGTTATTAGCTTCTGATTGTTTGTTGCTGGAAACCAAATTCTTTTAATATCGCTTCTGTATGTTCACCTAATTCAGGAACCMTGTTCATCACAATATCAAATTCCCTTGATGTTACAGGTGGTATAAGTGCTTTTACTGCTCCTCCTGGAGAATCTATGTCCCTCCAGCGTTGCCTGTATTTTAGTTGGGGATGGTTGTTAACCTCTTTTAAAGTATTTAACTGTGCGTTAGCTATATTAGCTTCTTCCAATTGGATAATAATTTCCTCGGCGCTTGCGTTTTTGAATGTATCTTCTACTATTTCCTTTAAGGCTTCTTTATGTTGGACACGACCACTATTTGTATGAAAACGTGGATCAATTGTTAGAGACGTACTCTTTATGAGTTTTTCACAAAACTGTTTCCATTCTCGTTCATTTTGAATGGCAAAAAATACTTGGGCACCATCCTTTACTTCAAATGAGCCATAAGGGTAAATTGCTGCGTGGCTTGAGCCAGTCCTTTTCGGATCTGAGCCTCCGTATTCAGAGTAAAGAAGTGGATAACCTAGCCATTCACTCAGTGCTTCTAGCATGGAAATTTCGAGTATTGCCCCTTTATTTGTTTCCTTTCTTACATACAATGCAGTTAAAATACCTGTATAGGCATACATTCCTGCTGCAATATCCGCGATTGAAATTCCTGCCCTTGATGGTGTATCTTCTGTACCTGTTATGGACATTAGTCCAGCCTCGCATTGTATGAGTAAATCATAGGCTTTTTTGTCTTTGTAAGGTCCATCTGTGCCGTATCCAGAGATTCCGCAAATGATTAGTTTCGGGTATTTCTTCTTTAATTCCTCTGGATGGAAACCAAGTCGATTTATCGCTCCCGGAGCCAAGTTTTGAATGAACACATCCGCTTCGGAGAGCATCTTATCCAAAACTCTTTTTCCTTCCGCTTCTTTTAGATCAAGTATCAACGATTCCTTCGAACGATTTAACCAAACAAAGGCACTGGACATTCCGTGCACTGTTTCATCATATTGTCTAGCAAAATCCCCACTAGGTCTTTCAACTTTAATAACGCGTGCTCCTAAATCAGCCAATTGCCTAGTTGCATAGGGTGCAGCTACTGCTTGTTCTAAAGAAACGACTGTAATTCCTTTTAGCGGTAACATCGAGCTCCCCCTTTCTATTTTTTATCGAAATTTGAAAATCACCTAAACACCTTGCCAAACTGGCTCTCTCTTCTCATTAAATGCGAGTATTCCTTCTTCTCTATCTTGCGAATTCGCGCATTTATAATATTCTTCTAGTTCGATAGTTAATGCATTATCGATATCTGTTTGAATCCCTTTGTCGATTGATTGTTTCAATGCTTTTAATGAAAGTGGGGCATTTTTTGCGATTAATTTTGCAGCTTTCAATGTTTCCTCCAGTAAACGATCACTTGGAAAAACACCATTAGAAAGACCGAGTTCACGTGACTCTACCGCAGTCATTTGTTTTCCCGAAAATAAGAATTCTTTTGCTATTTTTATCGGGATTGTTCTTGGCAAGAGCTGTGTCCCACCAGCACCTGGGATAATGCCAATCTTCACTTCAGGCAATCCCATCTTTGCATGCTCAGCTACATAACAAAGATCACAGCTTAGCACCATTTCCAATCCTCCGCCTAGTGCAAAACCGTTAACGGCAGCAACCGTTGGAAAAGGAAAATTTCTAATTGCATCATAGGCTTCTTCAAAAATATCATGCTGCAGTTTCCAGTCTTCTTGGGACATCCCTTTCCTTTCTTTTAAATCTCCTCCAACACAAAAGCTCTTTTCACCGGCTCCGGTCAAGATCAATGCTCGAAGGTCTTTTTGTGTCTCCAAATATTGTAGACACTCTATTAACTCAGTTCCCATCTGTGTATTTAATGCATTCATAGAATCAGGACGATTTAGTTGTAATATATATACATTTTCAGTTTTATGTTGATCTAAAAGCTTTATCGTGTTCCAATTTTTCATACGTTTCTCCTCCATTTTTAATTTTTTACCGCACTATAAAAAGTGCAATCTCCGGGAATATCCAAACTAAAGCTAATACAAAAATGATTATTAATCCAAACGGCAATACGCTTTTTATAATGGTTCCCATCGATTCTTTTGGTACTAATGTTTTAATGGCAAACAAATTCATACCAACTGGCGGTGTAATAACCGCAAGTTCCATATTGATCACCATGATGATTCCAAACCAAATTGGATCAAATCCAAGACTCATCGCAATCGGAAAGAAGATTGGTGTTGTGATCAATAGAATGGAAACGACTTCTAAGAAAAAGCCCATCAATAACCAGATGAGACTCATGATTAAAATAACAACCCAAGGGGCTACAGAAAGTTCAGTGATAAAATTAGCCAAATACTGCGGCATTCCTAGAAGAGTTAGTGCAGATCCAAAAACAACTGCCCCAACTACTACAGTAAGCAACATCGCGCTCGTCTTAACTGATTCAATGAAAACTGTGGGAAACAACCGAATAGGAAGCGTCCGGTGTAAGACAGTCGAAACTACAAGAGCGTAAATTACTCCAACTGCAGCTGCTTCCGTAGGGGTAAATATACCAGCATAAATACCGCCTAATATAAATACGGGTAGTAAAAGATCAGGAATCGCTTTCCAATAGATACCCGTATTTTCTTTTTCGGGAATAAAATCTTCTTTAATTTCCTGAGTTGTAAGCTTCAGACTAGGTGCTTTAATAACGGTGTAAATGGATAGCAATATAGCTATCAACAAACCCGGGATAATTCCAGCCATGAATAAACGACCAGGTGATGAGCCACTTAAAGATGCATACAGGATTAAGGGAATACTTGGGGGAATGAGAATACCCAAGGACCCTCCAAGTGCCGAAAGACCATACGTAAGATTTTTTGAATAGTTTTGTTTTAACATTTCAGGTATCGCGATTCGTCCAATTGTTAAAACAGATGTCATACTAGAACCAACAATGGCAGCAAACAAAGTGTAAGCCGCAACACTCGCTACACCCGCTCCCCCTCTCACCTTTCTAAGTAAGTGATGAGCTACAGCAAAAATTCGCTCTCCACTTTTGCCATGGTACATTAGATTCCCCATAACGATATATAAGGGGATAGCAACAAAAACGAATTCTGATAAAGTATTTTTCAATGTAATTGGCACTTGGATCAAATATTGTGTATCAGCTGAAAACAGGATCGTAATTACGCCCGACAAACCGAGTGCGAAACCAATCGGAACACCTAAAAATAGTGCAATAAAAAGGACTGCTAATAAGATCAATATGGCGCTTGTACTAATCAATTAATTTCGCCTCCTTTGTCGCTACTTCATCTGGTTCATTGATGATTTTCAACACAGTTCCAATCCCAGCCACTATTAAAAGTCCACCACCTATACAAATAAATGAATAAGGAATCCATAAAGGGATAGAAAGTAATGTAGGAGAAACGGATCCCCGCTCATAGGAACTGGCTGTAATGTTCCACCCATAAATGAGTAATATACTTGCGTAGGGGATTACTAATAACACATTAATTATTCGTAAAGTCTTATTTGCTTTGCCTTTTAACTTGTCGAGAAAAAAAGTAACTTTAAGATGTTCGTCCTCAATGAGTAAATAACCCATTGAAAAGAAAACGATAAATTGTAAAAGATACGATGATATTTCATTTGTCCAAATCGTTGGAGATCTAAATCCGTACCTGGAAACTACTTCATAAAAAACGATAATTGCCAGCAAACCTATCAAAATAGCTAACAAATAAATAATCATTTTTTGTACGTATTCAATGCCTTTCAATACACCCCTCATTACAAATCACCAACTCTTCTCAGATTTTTCAAAAGGACATAAGCCATCTGATTCAACCTATGTCCTTTTAATCCAGATTATTGTTTGTTTGCTTTCTCTACTAAATCCATTAATGTTTTGCCCAATTCTCCTGATGATTCCACGTATGCTTTATAACGATGAGATGCTGCTTCCTTCCATAAGGCCATTTCCGTTTCAGATGGTGTATATAGCTCTATTCCATGCTCAGTCAATTGTTCTTTGTAGATCAAATCTTTTTCCTTCGCTTCTTTTCTGGAAGCTTCTTGCGCGATTTTGGAAGCTTCGTCTATTGCTTGTTGCACATCTTCCGGCAAGGATTCCCACCAGTTAAGGTTTGTCGCACCTTGGAAGGAAAGACTTAATAAGGTCATATCTGTTCCATATTTCGTTACTTCATATAAGCTTCGTTCTATAACAGAAGACGGTCCCGTAGTGAAGCCATCTATCGCTCCATGCTCAAGTGCTTGATATATTTCTTGTGAACTCATGCTGACAGGTGATGCACCTAGCTCTTCCAACATCAAAGAAGCACCTTGACCAAAGCCCCTCATAATCAGTCCTGAAACATCTTTTGGTACTTTGATTGGTTTATTTCCATAGAGTTCAACTGTCCCATAAGCTGGCCATCCAACTAATTTCATGCCTAATTTCTCAAATTGGGCATCGAATATATCGCCAAACTCCCCGTCTTCAGCTGCCCACATAGACTCCCACGAATTAAAAAGTAAAGGCAAATCCGTAACCTGTAGTGGCTTTGCCTCCCCACCAGCTAGGAAACCGGTTGTAATCTGTCCTATTTGAACACCACCAGTTGCAAGCGCATCTGGTAATTGTGTATCATTATAAAGCTGTCCATTTGGAAATGTGCTCGGGATTAAATGAATAGAAGTATCTTTCGTTTTCTTTTCGATTTCTTCTGCCAACACTTCAAAATACACACCAGCTGCATGCTCTTTTGGCAAGTTATAAGCAATTTTCACTGTTTGTGTTTTTTGACCTTTTGTATCATCCGCTTTAGCTACAGAATCGTTATCCTTTCCGCAGCCAGCTAAAATCGTCAATAAAATTAAACTGATAAATACGAGTTTCTTCATAAACTTTCTACCTCCCCTTTTATGGTAACGCTTTCATTTATTCCCATTGACGAATTACATAACATGCTCTTCCTCTCTTTCACCCATGAAATCTTTTATATTTACAATCCACTCTTTTATAGAATGTAAATTTTCCATTTCTAGTCCTTGTTGAAACAAACTTCCGATTTTATTTTTCTGCTTACCGTCTACATGATGATCTAAAGCAAAAGTCAGGCAATCTGACCACTTAGCTTCATATTCTACTAAATTCATAGGCTTGCCTTTTGAACCAGGTGCATGCGCAACTACCTTTTCAATTACACGACCTTCTTTTGTTTTTACGGACACATACACTGGTAGCTTTTCAATTTCCTCGGGATCTGTGATTTCTCCTTCATATTCTGATAGTTGGACGATAGCGAGTAACTCTTGTATTTTTTCTCTTTGCACCATAGGATCCGTAAATGAATTCAATTGAATTTCTCCATCTTCCAAAGCGGCTAAACAAGTGTACTCTGCACTGAACTTTCCTTGTAGACCGGTTGTTGGCTGATGATGAATAAGTGCTGTCAATCCATTTGGCGGAACCGACACATTTATTTTTTCCACATCGTCTAGGGTTAGATTATTTTCCTTTCTTATCTCCAACACTCCATCTATAAAACGATGGGTCAAATAGCAACAAGGGAATTTTTTTACACTTAATCCATTAACCTCATAGTCATGTTGCCCACCAAATCTTATGTCTTTCAAATGTTCAAAGGAGTTATTACCTGTATAGGCTTGAAAAAAACCTCTCTCTTCAAAAATCTCTTTATTTGACGTTAATCCTTCTTTTGCCAGTAAAACAGACTGTATGGCATGCTGTGCAGCTAGTCCTATATGAAGAGGCTTGGTCATTGTTCCAAAGTTCTTTTGAAGCCCGCCTGCCATGGACGCAGAAATGGCAATAGCATTTTGTAACGTTTCCTTATCAAATCCCATGAGTAAACTACAAGCCGCTGTAGCTCCAATCGTTCCAAGTGTACTAGTAGCATGCCAACCAAGACCATAATGTTGGAAGCCCATCACTTTACCTACAGTGATCATGACTTCTGTTCCTACAACATAAGCAGCCAAGACATCTTTCGTAGATTTCCCCAAATATTCCCCTAATGGGAAAATAGATGCCACTATTGGTGCACTAGGATGTGCCAAAACGGTTGGCGTCACATCATCAAAGTCTAGCGCATGCGTTGCCGTCCCATTTATAAGAGCTGCATATTCCAATGGAACTTGTTCGGATTCTCCCCAAAGTGAAGCCATTGCATTATTTGTGGACTTATTCATATAAGTTCTTTTGACAACTTCCACACTTGGTTCGTTCCATCCCGCCAATGCAACTGCCATTGTATCGATCATTGCAAGTTTAGATATTTCAATGATTTCAGGATTCAAATTTTCGTAAGTAACTGATTTTATATAATCAGCCATTTGTTCCAAAAAATTTTCTGCCACCTTTTAGCCCCCTCATTGATAATTCATCCCAACTATTAGATTCTGAATTGTAAGTATATTTATAACATTGAAAAATCGACTAGTCTAATATATAGTTTGAATAATACTTATAGAAAAAAACTATAGCTAAGAGGAGGTAAGGATGGAACCGAAAATACTTAACTATGTGATAACCTTGGCCGACGAAAAGAACTTTACAAAGGCAGCTCGAAAACTTCACTTGGCACAGCCCTCTTTAAGTTACCAAATAAGTAAACTAGAAAAAGAATTGGGGATACAACTATTTCATAGAGAAAATGAGGTGTCACCTACTTATGCAGGAACGGTGTTCATTTCTCATGCTCTACAAATTATCGATCAATTTCAACAACTAAAATCTGAAATTATAGACGTAGCGGAAATGAAAAAGGGGCAGCTGCTGATTGGAAGTTTAGCAAGCACGGGAGCCTTCCTACTCCCTAAAACGATTTCTGCATTTAAGGATCGTTTTCCAGGTATTGAACTTGTACTAATCGAAGATACAAGTGTCCAATTACAATCAATGATCTCACGTGGTCAGTTAGAAATAGCGCTGATGTCGATGCCAATTTCAAATGTTGGACTCGAGAAAGAAACTATTTTAGAAGAAGATATTTTACTCGCTGTTTCTCCAAATCATTGGTTAGCAAGTCATGAAGAAGTCGATTTGAAGGATTGCAAAGAGGAATCTTTCATATTTATTAAAGAAGGCTACTACTTCCGAAAAAACACCTATGATTTATGTGTACAATCCGGATTCGAACCTAAGATTGTTTTTGATAGTACCAATATTTATACTTGCCAATCCCTTGTTACCGCCGGAGTAGGAATTTCGTTCATCCCCAAAATGGTTGTGAACGAATTTCAACCTACAGACAAACCCATCTATTTGCCCATCAAGGCAGAGAACATTAACCCTAAAAGAGAAATTGTTATGGCATACAAAAATAATCGGTATCTTTCAAAAGCTGCGCGAGCTTTTATTGATACGATGCGGGAGTTGTATATTTAAACAACAGCTCTATTAGCGATGTAGCCTTCCATTTCTAACTTGTTATATGCTGAATAAAAACACGCCCTTGAAAAGTTATAATTTCTCAAGAGCGTTTTTTTATTGTGAATTGTATAGAATCGTTTCTAACTTAAGGATTCTTATGTTTTTGCCACAGCAAAGAAAATTTACTAATCCCGGATAGAATAACCCATATGATTCGTTATGAATTTATTTACCATTCCATCCATACCCTTACTTTGATTGTTTGAAAATAAAAGGAGGAAGCAGGCATTTTGCAGGTTGCTTCTTCCGTTTTGAACTTATACGCAAATATCATTAAAGTACGATATACTTATAAGTACTAGATTTTATATATATACGGTAGTTTTCTATATTTTTCAATTTACCGTTTTTTGGGTAGTTCTCCTTATTTCATCATTATGTTCTCCCAGGTTCGGAGCATGWCTTTGAATAGAAGTAGGAGTCCCCGAAAAATTCACCGGGAACTTCATTTCCCAGATATCTCCCTCTGTCGGGTGTTGAGTATTCTTAAAGAATTCAGTAGCAAGAAGATGCGGGTCCTCAAAAAGAGAATCGGGTGTATTTATTTTCGTGCAAGGAATGTCTGCTTCATTAAGAATCTTCAACCACTCATCCGTGGTTTTTGTAGCAATGATCTCTTCGATAGTTCCATATACGAAATCAATATTTTTGGTTCGTTCTGTTATATCGCTGAAACGTACATCATCCTGTAGATTGCTTCTCCCTGAAACCTGAAAAAAGGACTGCCATTGTTTATCATTATAAATCATTACACCTATATAGCCATCTTCCGTCTTGTATGGTTTCCTATAGGATGAAGTAACCCTAGAATAGTATGTTGGACCGATTGGTGGAGAAAACGTTTTGCCATACATATGCTCCATCATTGTATACGAAACCATCGTCTCGAACATCGGTACTTCGATTTCTTGACCTTCTCCGCTCAATTCACGGCGATAGATTGCAGCTAATATCGAGCTAAGACCCACTAAGCCAGCTGTTTTATCTGCTAGTACAGTTGCCAAATATTGAGGAGCCCCTGCAACTTCTCCTTGAGCCGCTGCAATCCCAGATGCTCCTTGGATGATATCATCATACGCCGGACGCTCTCCATATGGTCCTTCTTTACTAAAGCCATACATACCACAATAGATTAATCGTCTGTTTACTACCTTCAATTCCTGGTAGGACAACCCTAATCTTTCCATCGATTGCGGACGCATTGTATGGACGAAAACATCCGCCTCTTTGACAAGTTCTATAAGAATTTCTCGACCCTCTACACTTTTCAAATCTAATGTGACACTACGCTTATTTCGATTCAAATGAAGAAAAAGACTGCCCATTCCCTTATTCTTTGATGGTCCAAGGTATCGAGTTGTATCCCCTGACGGATTCTCCACTTTAATGACATCTGCTCCCATATCCCCTAACATGAGGGTGCAGTATGGTCCCATCACAACCGAAGTCAAATCTAATACCTTGATACCTTCTAATGGTCCACTCATCCTCTCCATCCCCTTTCCAAAACTATTAATATTCCCAAAAAATCTATATCGATATGTTGAAATTTAACTTGAAATAATAGAAGTTTCAACAGGTAGTTTTAGCATTAGTCCTGTTCGTTTCGTTTTCACAACAAGCTCACCATTTTGGTTATATCCACGGTGTTCAAACCAGACGATACCAGTAGTCGGGCGTGACTTCGACTCACGTTTTCCGACGATTTCAGTTTCTGCACGCAAGGTATCGCCAATCCTTACTGGCGCTGGAAAAACAGTTTCTTCAAATCCGAGATTACCTAGGGTTGTTCCATCCGTTAAATCACCTACGCTAACTCCAACTACAAATGATAAAGTAAAAAGGCTATTAACAATACGCCCGCCATGTTCTGTATTCTTTGCATATTCTTCATCCAAATGAAGTGATTGTGTATTATGAGTCAAAGTAGTGAATAGTAAATTATCCGTTTCCGTCACAGTTCTACCTGGTTTGTGCTTAAATGTCTCCCCAACTACCAACTCTTCAAAATATTTGCCACCCAACATTCGCAAACCTCCCCGTATGCATTATTTTGACCTAACCTTTCGATCTACAGTAGCTAAAACTGCCTTCGCAGTTTTCACGTGAGCATAATCGACGTGCTCACCTTCATACATTATGGCCGTCTCTCCATTTTGTTCTGCAATCTCAAAAGTCTTTATCATACCGCTATAATAAGCGATTTCTTCCTCAGATGGTGAGTACACTTCATTTAAAACCGGTACGTTTGATGGGTGTAACACAAGTTCGCCTTCAAACCCTAATTGTTTATTGAATGCTGCGTTCTTTTTCAACCCTTCTAGATTATGAACATCTTGCCAAAGCCCTCCAATAGGCGAAACACCTGCTGCTCGCGCAGACATAACAACCTTTGACCTTAAATATAGAGTCTCTAGTCCTTCCGATGTCCATTGATATCCTAGTGCCCTTGCAACATCACCATTTTTAGCACTTAAACCCGTTATTCCTATGACTCTATCGCAAGAAGCTATCTCATATGCAAGGTGCATAGATTTAGCGGTTTCAAGAATTGGAATGAACCCAATTGTTCCAATTGGTATGCTCTGTTCCACCTCTAACTTCTCGACCAAGTCGGATAATTTCCTTATTTCTTCTGGTCCTTCAGGTTTTGGAAGAACGATACCAGTTAACCCTTGTATAACAATTGCTTTCAGGTCATCTATGTCAAATTCCTCTATACCTTTGTTGATACGAACAAACACATGCACACCCTTAGAAGAAAGCAAAGGAACGGCATTAGCAACATACTTACGTGCTTCTATTTTCAAACGGATGGGAACACTATCCTCCAAGTCCAAGATAATGCCGTCAGCTTTGTAGAATGGAATCTTGTCAAACCAGTTCTGCTTGATACCCGGAACAAATAATAATGTACGGTAAATCTCCATCATATCTCTCCAATATTTATATTTTGGGATAACCTAATGAATAGGAAATATCATTCGCCGATTCTTTGACCGTTTGGATAAAGAACTCTTCCTGGCTGTCATTATAGTCTCCAATTGGTATAACACAAATGATGCTCCCAATAACTTCTCGACTTGCGTCGAATACAGGAGCCCCTATGCTTAGTGCTCCTTCTTTTCGTTCATTTGCAGTCTTTGCATAGCCCTGTTCCTTTACTTTCTTCATTTCTTTTATTAAGAGCTCTTTTTCACTCTTAGAATCTACTTCCTTCTGCAAAATTTCCTCTATCTCCGCCTCACTTAAATGTGCAAGTATGTTCTTACCACTTGCTGCAACATGTATCGACTGTAAAACCCCAATCTCAAGCACATACTGTAAAGCAGAAGAACTTTTGATGCTATCAACAAATGCAAGCTTTTGATGTTTTGGATAATAAAGACTAAAATAAACAGAATGATGAAGATTTTTTGCAAGCTCTTCCAAATAAGGGCGAGCAACCYTTTTCACATCCACATTTGTTGAAATAATCGATGCCATTCGAATAAACTCTGCACCTATTTTATATTTTCCAGTTACATCTGAATACTCCAGTATACTTTCATCCTTAAGCGTTGAAATCATTCTGTGTGTACTACTGACTGGCATCTCCAAAAACCTTGCCAGTTCGTTGACTCCCCATTCGCTCTGTCCATCGGTAAAAGCACGAAGAAGTAAAAATGTTTTAGAGATAACATTTGATTTCATATGGTAATTTCCTTCCTATCTAAAGCCTTTAAATCTAATTTTATTTCATCATAAATCCTGGAAGCCATAAAGTAATAAACGGCAACATCACTAATAATATAAGTATAAGCATATCCATAAGTACAAACCATGTTACGCCCTTGAATCCTTCTGCTGTTTTAATGCCGGCTGCTCCAGTAGCGACGAAGACATTCATCCCTACAGGTGGAGTAACAAGACCAATTTCAACTGTCTTTGTAACAATAATACCGAACCAGACAGGATTAAATCCCAGAGATACAATAATTGGAAAAGTAAGAGGCAAGGTTAAAATTAATATAGCAATCTGATCCATGAAGAAACCGAGAACCAAATAGATAATGATGATGATAGCAAGAATCCAATATTTAGAGACTTCCATTCCTTCTACTAACGCCACGACTTTCTGAGTCGACTGTGTCATAGTCAGGAAATAACTAAAGATATGTGCCCCTATTATGATAGTCATAATCATTGTCGTTGATTTAATTGTGTCATTCAAAGCAGTACCAAATTTATTAAGATTCATTCGTCCCATAACAAAAACAACTACTAATGTAATAAAAGCACCTAGTGCTCCCGCTTCAGTCGCTGTTACAAATCCACTGTAAATTCCTCCAATGACAGCGATAATAATTACAAGCATTGGCCAAACATTTTTCAATGATGCAAATTTCTCTTTTATTGTTGGATTTATCTCAATTTTAGGTGCAATCTCCGGTTTCAGTTTTACCCAAATAAAGATGACCACTATGTAACCAATTGCTGTAATTATACCTGGAATAACCGCTGCTATAAGTAATGAACCTACGCCAGTTTCTGTTAATATTCCATAGAGGATTAGAATAATACTCGGTGGAATCATAACAGCAAGCGTTCCCGCTATACTGATTACACCCATTGTAAAAGCAGTGTTGTACTTATACTTTTTCATTTCTGGCGCAACTGCTTTTGACATAGCGGCCGCAGAAGCTTGACTCGAACCCGAAACAGCGGCCATCAAAGCACCAGCAAATACCGTAGCAATTCCGAGTCCACCTGGAAGTTTACCAAGCCATTTATATGCTGCTTCAAATAGGTCCTTCATTATTCCACTCACTGTCATGAAAGCCGCCATCAAAATAAACATCGGGATGGCACTCATTAGGAAACTTTTCACACTATCATATGGTGCTGTTTGTAAAATTCCTAAAAATGCATCCCAACCACTGAACATTAGTAGACCGATAGAACCTGAGATTCCCAATGCAAAAGCAATGGGCATACCAAATGCAAGAAACAAAGCAAGACAGATTAGTGGTATAGCAACAGTCATTATAAATCTACCTCCTCTGTCTTTTTATCATTAGAATGAGTATCTTTACCAAGAGCAAGTAAGATGACTAAAAGAATTAGTCGGATTGTTATTAAAAATGAACCTATAGGTATCCAAATATAAGATAACCATAATGGGAAATTGATTAGTCCAGATGCAATAAGATTATTTTGCAATGCACTAATTGTCATGTTGAATCCTTGATAACCAATGAAAAACATCATAGCCGCGGCCAGTAAATAAAATATGATATTCAATACGTCTTGTACACGTTTTGATAACCTTTCGAATATAATGTCAAGTCTAATATGTCCATCTACTTTTTGCACATAGCTCATACTGAGGAATACAAGAATAACCATTAAATACATTTCCGTCACTTCATAAGCACCGGTTATTGATTTATTAAAGAGGTGACGACTAAGTGCATCAAAAGTTGTTAATATCATCATAATCACAAGCGCAATTTGTGAAAGTCTCAAAAAGAACACTTCTAATTTGCCAAACCCTTTTTCGATTATTTCCATTTACTTCACCTTCCCCAATAGAACAGCGGCCTGTAGATTTATTCCCTTTGGCCGCTGATTCTGATACTTAATACGTTACTTCAAACTCTCTCTTAACTCACGATATTTCTTAATTGTCTCATTTGCATTAAATCCTCTTTTTTCTAAATCTGCCGCCCAGCGATCCCATACTGGTTCAAGTGCTTTATCCCATTCCGCTGATTCTTTATCGCTAAGTTCATAGATTTCAACATTGGACGAGAACTGCTTTGCTAATTCCTCATTTTTCTCATCAAGGTACTTCGAAAGATGCTCGACAGTCTCATCACCAGCCTGCGCTAACGCTTCTTTCACATCTTCTGGTAGATCTTGATATAGTTTTTCATTAATAGAATACACAACAGTAAAGCTTCCTAGATTAGCACCTTTAGTTGAATACTTTGCGATTGACTCAATTTGATATGGAGCAAAGCTGGTAAATGGGAACGTAACCCCATCAACCGTTCCACGTTCCATTGCTGTATATGCTTCAGTTGCTGGCATAAATACAGGCGATGCACCAAGTTCATCAAAACCAAGTTCCATTGTGCCAGTAACACGTGCTTTTAATCCTTTAATATCTTCCATATTTTTTATCTGTTTTTTGGCTGTTACAAATTGATATTGAGGTAGTGCAACTGCATAAAGCGGGCGGACACCATTCTTCAAATATTCCTCTTCTGCAAGATAATCTTTCATAAGCTGCCAGATTATTGTAGAGCCTTCTTGCGCTGAACCATAGGCACCTGGTAATGTTGCAATCTCCGTTAAAGGTAAGCGATCAGTAGAATAGGACGTATATCCAATGTCAATTGTTTTCGATAATGTCAAATCAAGATAACTATTTGCTTTCCCTATTTGTTCTGCTGGATAATATTCAAACTCCACTTTTCCGTCGGTCAGTTCCTTTACCCGATCCATGAAAAATACTGTACCTTCAGAAGACAAATAATTCGTTGTAGGAAGTGAATCAGCTATTTTCAGTTTAATTGTTTCATCTGTTCCATTAGCAGATGTATTTCCACAAGCCGCAGAGATAACCAATAATGCGGTAAATAAAAGGAATAATATAACCTTTTTCATTTTCATAATTCTCCTCCTCAATTTGTATTATGCCGAAAAGTTTCTATTATACTTTTACTTTTTGTGGGGAATACATTAGGACAAATTTTAAATTTGTATCTCCCACATTTTGAACTTCATGCATAGCCTTTTTCGGAATCCACACGACATCGCCTTCTGTCAAAACTGTTTCTTTGTCTTCGATAATAATGTGCATCTTGCCAGTTAAAATGTACATAATTTGTTCAATATCCTCGTGGAGATGAGGATCTGCCAATCCTCCTGGCTCCATTTCTCCAATAATAACTTCCATATGCTCAATGCCTTCCTCAGGACCAACAAGACGCCGATTAAACGTTCCCTCATGTCCTGGTGGCGAGTATGCCTCTACATCTTTTATATTTTTCCAATAATTCATCTTTCTAACCCCTTTCATCAATCACTATTAAATAGAAGGTATAAGCATAGTAATTTATTTCTAAAATAATAAATTACAACATTTGAATCCGCTTACATGTTTTTGGAAACAAATATTTAAAAAATATTACCCTTCGCATTTCATTCCACTATACGGAATACCATTCCACTTGTTAAGAATAATTTAACATACCTATTTATTTTTCGCAATATATTTTTTTGTAATTTTCAGAATGATATTAATATAATGTTTTTTTAAGTAATTGGATAGAAAAGATACTTTTTATATTTTTTTGGTTCAACGTCAAATGTTGGGGTGATGTGATTTTCACCCAGCCCTTAACCAAGATGAACCCCTATTTCTTTATACTTTATATTTAATAAAATCTTTGCCCGAAAGTGATCGAAGCGACGAAAACCATATGCGTTACGCTTCATCA
>NZ_JBFTLO010000014.1:0-99989 GCF_056396485.1 Psychrobacillus sp. 05T411
ATTTTGAATTATTTTGAATTGAGCTAGCTCAATTCAAAATCTTGACCATCCACCGCAGGCTTTTCACTTTATTTAGCTGGGGCTTGAACCCCAGCTAAATAAAGTGAAAATATATACCTATTTTACCTAATCTGAAACGTATGTCAATAACTATCGTCTACTTATAGACGATTATGGTATAATAATTCTTGATTTGGGGGTCGAGTAATCAATGAAAAAGTGGATCGAGAAAATCCAATTTTATACAGAGAAAATGAATGAATGGCAGTCTACTAAATGGGCGAAAGGTTTGCGAATTTCATCTGGTGTAATATGGAACCTATGCTTATTATTCCTTGTAATATTCCTTGCGTTCGGAGTATTTGCTGCTTCTGTTGGTGCCGGTTATTTCGCATCACTTGTAAAAGAGGAGCCGCTTCGAGATAAAGAAGAAATGAGAGCAAATGTTTTTAATTATGAAGAAACGTCTGAAATCTATTTCGCAGAGAATGTCTATTTAGGAAAACTAAGAACCGATCTGGAACGGACGGAAACAAAACTTGCTTCCGTTTCACCATATGTTATTGACGCGGTACTTGCGACAGAAGATGAATATTTTGAAGTACATAATGGAATCGTACCAAAAGCCATTTTTCGCGGTTTACTTCAAGATTTTACAAACTCAGATACACAAACTGGTGGATCTACTTTAACGCAGCAATTAATTAAAAATCAAATTTTAACAAATGAAGTTTCATATGAACGAAAAGCGAAAGAAATTTTATTAGCAATGCGCTTGGAACATTTCATGACAAAAGAAGAAGTATTAGAAGCTTATTTAAATATCATTCCATACGGACGAAATGCAAATGGAAGAAATATTGCAGGAATTGAAACAGCTGCAAACGGTATCTTTAATGTAAAAGCGAAGGATCTTACATTACCACAAGCAGCTTATATCGCTGGGATTCCACAAGCTCCCTTTGCTTACACCCCTTTTAGACAAGGTGGAGAAAAAAAAGAAGGGGAAGCATTAAAGCCCGGTATTGAACGAATGCAAACAGTCTTATATCGTATGAAAGAAACTGGTTATATCACACAAGAAGAATATGATTCTGCAGTAAAATACGATATTACACAAGATTTTAGAGAGCCGGAAGCCGTGGCTGAAGACAAATATCCTTGGTTAACGTTTGAAGTAGAAAACCGTGTGAAGGAAATCTTAAGAGGTCAACTAGCTAGTGCGGATGGAATCGATCCTGAAAGATTAGCAAAAGAACCGAAATTATTCGAGAAATATGATATTGTAGCCGAGCGCTCTATTCGAACAGGTGGATACCGAATTCATACTACGATTAATAAAGAAATGTTCGAAGCAATGTTAAAAGTAAAAGATGAATTTGAATATTACGGACATACGTATGTGAAAGAAGTAAAGGATCCAAATACCGGCGAGATCATTACAAAAGACTTTCCGGTTCAAGTTGGAAGTATGCTTATCGAAAATGGCACTGGAAAAATATTAACCTTTCTCGGTGGACGAGATTATAATTTAGAACAATATAATCACGCTACACAAGCAGTTCGACCAATTGGGTCAACGATGAAACCTTTACTTGTATATGCACCTGCAATCGAATATGGTGTCATCGGTGCTGGAAGCCCAGTAGTGGATATTAAATTGGATAATTTAAAAGGAACAACTTGGGCTAAATCACCAGCCAACTATACAATTGCACAAGAAAAAGGAATTATTTCTGCACGTAGTTCACTTGCGACTTCCCAAAACTTATCAACCATTCGCTTATATGATTTAATCATGGATCGTAAACCTACTGATTTTTTAATGAAAATGGGATTTAAGCATATTGAAGAAAATGAATATGCAAACCATGCCCTTTCTATCGGTGGAATGACGAATGGTGCTACCGTAGAAGAAAATACAAATGCGTTTGGCACCTTTGCAAATAACGGTCAATTTATCGATGCCTATATGATTGAAAAGATTGAAGACGTGGACGGAAATATTATTTTTGAACATGAAACTGTTCCAGTACAAGTTTTCAGTCCTGCAACAGCTTATATTATTACCGATATGATGCGAGACGTATTATCAGAAGGAACAGCAAAGTTAGCGAACTCTCGACTTAAATTCCAATCTGATTTCGCCGCTAAAACTGGTACAACCCAAAATCATAATGACTCATGGCTCGTTGGATACAATCCAAATGTCTCTTTAGGTGTTTGGCTTGGATATGATGATAATACAAAATCGTTATTTTATATGAATAATCGGTATAACCACCCAAGTGTACGTGTTAATATGTTGTGGTCTAATATGATGAATGCCATGTACGATGTTTCACCAGAATTAATTGATGCACCGAATGCTTTCCAAGCTCCTGAAGGTGTCGTAACCAGATCTTTCTGCGGAATTTCAGGACTAGCTCCTTCCGATGCTTGTGCAAAAGCAGGCTTAGTTAAATCTGATTTATTTAACGCTGCAGCTATGTTACCGACCGCTGCGGATGATAGTTTAATCTCTTCATCGTATGTCGTGATAAACGGAAATAGATACCGCGCCTTAGATTCTACACCTAGTGAATTTGTCATTCAAGGTGGGTACGGGGTGAACGAAGACTTTATTAAACGAATGCTCGGTAGATTCGGAGGAAATGCAAGCAAGCTGTTCCCAGAGAATTCTAGTTTCGGTGGCAATGTTGTGTCTGAAGAATCATTTAAAGCTGATGGTAGTCCACCTTCTGCAGTAAATGCTACGCTATCAGGTAACAACATCACATGGTCCAAATCAGCATCATCTGATGTTGTTGGTTACCGTGTGTTCCAAGTTGTGAATGGACAAAGGGTACTTGTAGCAACAAAGGCGGAAGCAGAGTCCCCAAGTTATACAATTAATGGCCCTGGTCAATATATTATTGTATCTGTAGACATAACTGGTTTACAATCAGGCGCTTCCAATATCGTGTCGCTAGAAGCTCCACCTCCGGAAACGCCAGTTGAACCTGTTACACCTCCAACAACTCCGGAAGAGGAAGATGTTGATATTATAGATGACGAAATCATAACTACTCCACCAGTTGAAGAAGAACCATCCGGAGAAGTAAACACATCATCAGCGAGAAGATAAAGATAAAAGCAAAAGCCACAGCTACCTAATTCAGGTTGCTGTGGCTTTTCAATTAGTCTTCCATTGTAGATAAGTCGCCCGTTGGTAGTTTTAACTCCCAAGCTTTCAAAACGCGGCGCATAATTTTACCACTTCTCGTTTTTGGTAACTTATCTTTGAATTCAATTTCTCTTGGTGCTGCATGCGCAGCTAATCCTTTTTTCACGAATTGCTGAATATCCGCGATTAGTTCTTCCGAAGGCTCATACCCCTCATTTAGCGCAACAAAGGCTTTAATAATTTCTCCACGCACAGGATCCGGTTTGCCAATTACTCCTGCTTCTAGAATAGCAGGATGCTCGATTAGCTTACTCTCCACTTCAAATGGACCTACTCGTTCACCGGAAGTCATGATGACATCATCTACTCTTCCTTGGAACCAGAAATATCCTTCATCATCCATATAGGCAGAATCCCCTGAAAAATACCATTCATCATTCATAAAACTAGACTCATATTTTTCTTTATTATTCCAAATTTGACGCATCATTGATGGCCAACCTTTTTTAATCGCCAAATTCCCCATTGTGAATGGTGGAACAACATTTCCTTGGTTGTCAATAATTGCAGCTTCTAACCCTGGAAGTGGTTTACCCATAGATCCAGGTTTAATCGGCAGACAACCGAAGTTACAAATCATTTGCGCCCCTGTTTCCGTCATCCACCAAGTATCATGAATGCGTAAATGGAACACTTGCATTCCCCATTTTACTACTTCTGGGTTTAATGGTTCCCCAACAGATAGAATATGTCGAAGAGAGGATAAATTATGTTTCTCTACGACAGCATCCCCTGCTCCCATTAGCATTCGGAATGCAGTTGGTGCACTGTACCATACTGTTACTTTATATGCTTCAATTGCATTATACCAAGCATCAGGTGAAAAACGTCCACCAAGAACAAGTGACGTCGCTCCAGTTAACCAAGGCCCGAATATCCCGTAAGAAGTACCCGTTACCCAGCCAGGGTCAGCTGTACACCAATATACGTCTTCATCGCGGATGTCCATAACCCATTTCATCGATTGATATTGTTGAACCATTGCGTAATGTACATGCAAAATTCCTTTCGGTTTCCCTGTGGAACCTGATGTATAGTGTAAAATCAGCCCATCTTCTTTATCTACCCATTCAATATCAAACGCTTCCGAAGCATTATGTAATGCTTTATTGAAGTCGATAATCTTTTCTGTTTCCTCTATGTTATCTCCTACTAAAAATACCGACTCTAAATGTGGTAATTTATCTAAAGGAATTCTTCCCAATAAATCTGGAGTTGTTACAATAGCTTTTGCATCACTATCCAATAATCGATCATATACTGCCCCCTCCATGAATGCTTCAAAAAGGGGTCCTACAATAACTCCCATCTTCACAGCACCTAAAAGAGAGAAATATAATTCTGGAGATCTAGGCATAAAAATGAATAGACGATCCCCTTTTGTTAAGTTAGAATGCGCTTTGTATACGTTGGCAGCTTTGTTTGTCCAATCTTTCATATCAGCATACGTATAGGATTCTTTTCTATCTGCGTCTTGATAATGAAGTGCTACTTTGTTTTTCTTATCGGATTCTGCGTGTCTATCAATGGCTTCATATGCCATATTTACTTTTCCTGTTTTATACCAAGAAAAATTTTTCTCAGCATCTTCCCACTTAAATGTTCTTGCCGTTTCTTCATAATCCTTTAACTGATAATCCCCTTGTACCACTGGTAACATCTCTACTACTTTCATCCTTTTCACCCTTTCTATAACTATACAAAAACTATACACTTCTATTCTACAATACACGCTCACATTTTTGCCAATCTTTTTATTTTTTAGAATGTTTTGCGTTGTGTTTTATACATCCATCTTCTTTTCGTAGAAATCATGTATAATAGTTTTAGATGTGTTTATTTTTATAGGTGGTGAACTTGTGATACACGAAAAGACATTTAATTCGTTAGAAGTAGAAACAAAACATGGTGTAGTCATTATCGAAGGGCCAATTCCTACAGAAAAAATAGCAAGTTTAGCGTTCCATGAAGACTTAGTAGCTTTTCGGGCACCCGCCAAGCAGCATAAAGCAATTATTGAAATCGCCAAATTGCCGGAAGGAAGGATTATTATTGTACGAGATCAACAGACTATCGTTGGCTACTGTACATTTCTCTATCCAGATCCTTTGGAAAGATGGTCGCAAGGGAAGATGGAAAATTTAATAGAATTAGGGGCAATTGAAGTAATTCCAAAGTTTCGTGGAACAGGTGTTGGCAAAACACTTTTACGTGTTTCAATGATGGATGATGCGATGGAAGATTATATAACGATTACAACAGAATATTATTGGCATTGGGATTTAAAAGGTACTGGTTTAAATGTTTGGGAGTACCGCAAAGTGATGGAAAAAATGATGCAAGCTGGTGGACTTGAATATTTTGCAACGGATGATCCGGAGATTAGTTCACATCCTGCTAACTGTTTAATGGCTAAAATTGGAAGTCGCGTAAACAATAAGTCTATTCAACAATTCGATCAGTTACGATTTATGAACCGATTCATGTACTAGATAGAAAATCTATATTTTTCTAAAGGGGTGTATGTAATTGCTAGTAGAGGAAATTATGAATACTTCAGTACCGACTTTAACACCAACGCATACAATCAATGATGCGTTATTAATATTAAAAGAAAAACGAATTCGCCATATTCCAATCGTTAATGTAGACAAAGAAGTATTAGGAGTTGTAACGGATCGCGATTTAAAAGAAGCAACGCCATCTACCTTATTGACCTATAAAAATCTCGAAGTGTATGAGTTGCCATTGGAAAAAGTTATGTCTAAAAATCCAATCGTCGGTCATCCATTAGATTTTTTAGAAGAGACCGCCACCATTTTCTATGATAACCGAATAGGATGCTTACCTATAGTGTCTCAAGGAAAACTAGTTGGTATGATTACAGAATCTGACTTATTGTATAAATTTATAGAACTTACTGGCGCTCATCAACCGGGCTCCCAAATTGAAGTTCGTGTCCCAAATAAACCTGGCATATTATTTGAAGTTTCTAAAGTTTTTTATGCACAAAAAGTAAATGTATTAAGCGTGCTCGTATATCCTGATAAAACGAATGTCGATTATAAAATTTTAGTGCTTCGTGTGAAAACGATGAATCCACTTAAGTTAATCGAAGCAATACGTGCGGATGGCTTCGAAGTATTATGGCCGAATCATCCAGGAATGATGTTATGAAAAAAAATGCCGTATTTGTCTTTTCAGAAGATCTGTTAGGCTATAAATTTTCAGATACACATCCATTCAACCAAAAACGACTAACTTTAACGGTCGATTTATTGGAAGAAATGAACGCCTTATCCCCATCGGATATCATAGTACCTCGAATTGCAACAGATGAAGAATTGAGTTTAGTACATGACCCCCAATATATTGAAATTGTCAAAAAAGCGAGCTTGGAAACAACCGATACTTCCATATATGAAAGCTATGGAATTGGGACAGAAGACACACCTATCTTCCCCCATATGCATGAAGCTAGTGCAAGTCTTGTCGGAGGTACGCTAACTGCAGTAGATTATGTGATGGAAGGAAAATCATTACATGCACTTAATTTAGGTGGAGGTCTCCACCACGGATTTAAAGGACGAGCTTCTGGATTTTGTATATATAATGATAGTTCCGTAGCTATTAAATATATGCAGCAAAAATACAATGCGCGGGTTCTTTATATCGACACAGATGCACATCATGGGGATGGCGTGCAGTGGAGCTTTTATGATGAGCCAAATGTATGTACGGTCTCCATACATGAAACGGGTAGATATTTATTTCCTGGCACTGGTAATATTACGGAACGAGGAACTGGAGAAGGGTATGGCACTTCTTTTAACTTTCCAATTGACGCTTTTACCGAAGATGAATCTTTCTTGGAAATTTATCGCATAGCACTTAGGGAAATCGTAGAGGCTTTCAAACCCGACGTTATTTTAAGCCAAAATGGTGCGGATGCTCATTATTTTGATCCACTAACCCATTTATATGGAACGATGAATATTTATCGAGAGATCCCTAAACTAGCACATGAACTTGCGCATCAGTATTGCGGTGGTAAATGGATTGCTGTTGGTGGTGGTGGCTATGATATTTGGCGAGTAGTGCCGCGTGCCTGGTCCCTTCTTTGGATGGAAATGAATGATGTAAAAACACCAGTAGGGAACTTACCAAAAGCTTGGCTCGAGCGTTGGTCCAAAGAGTCACCAGTTCCCTTTATCCCAACATGGATGGATCCAAGTCCATTATACGAACCAATTCCACGTAAAGCGGAAATAACGGAGAAAAATAAACAAATGCTAGATAAAGCACTATATGCACTTCGCAAGCAGCAATCATACAAAAATCACCAGTAACCTCTTTGGCTACTGGTGATTTTTTATTTGACGGAGTCCCTCTCCTCAATTCGATAAGGTAACACGACAATTTGTTCGTCAATTTTCTCTTTGTTCATAAATTTCGTTAATAAACGCATGGAAACGGCTCCAATATCATATAAAGGTAATACGACACTTGTCAGCTGCGGACGTACCATTCTTGCTAACTTAGAGTTTTCAAAGCTGATGACTTCGATATCGTTCGGGACATTCAATCCGCTATCCTGAACTCCATGTATCAAACCAATGGCAATCTCGTCATTGCCTACAAAAAATGCTGTAGGCGGATCCGAAAGCTTACATAACTCTTCCCATGCAGTATGTCCATCATCGTATGTGTTATCCACACCAACTATCAAATCATTATCAATTTCAATGTTTGCCTCTTTTAATGCTTTTTCATAACCAGATAATTTATATACCCGGTCGATGGTAGATTCCATATTTCCGGAGACAAATGCAATACGTTTATGACCATTTCGGATTAAACGATTTACAGCGTCAACTGCTGCTTCGTGATATTCGATATTAACAGAAGGAAACTTTTCGGATGTTTCTACTGTACCGGCTAAAACAATTGGGACGCTCGATCTTTCCATTTCGGTTAGCATATCCTTTGTTACTTCGTCGCTCATCATCACAATGCCATCTACTTGTTTACTAAATAATGTAGATAGTAGTTGCACCTCTTTATCAGCCTGTTGGTCAGAATTCGTTAAAATAATATTATAGCGATACATCGTCGCAATATCTTCTATGCCTCGTACTAGTTCCGCATAAAATACGTTCGAAATATCCGGTATAATAACCCCTACAGTTTTTGTTTTCTTACTAGCTAGTCCTCTTGCGACTGCATTTGGTCGATAGTCCAATCGTTCAATAACAGCCAACACTTTTTGACGAGTTGCTGGCTTGACGTTTTGGTTTCCATTAACTACACGTGAAACAGTTGCCATCGACACATTTGCTTCTCTAGCCACATCATAAATGGTAATAGTCAACGCATATCCCTCCTTCACATCTTGTACTATTTATTTTATATATAAATAATACTTGATATACGCTATAGTTTTCAATCAAATAGTAAAACCGACTCTACAAGAAGAGTCGGTTTTGTGAAATTTTTCTACTTATGCATGCACTTCATGTGTTTTCATGAAGTTTTGTAATGAATTGTAGAACTCGTCAAATTGTTGTAAATTCATTTGTTGTGCCGCATCTGACAACGCAACTGCTGGATCTGGATGAACTTCTGCCATCACTCCATCTGCCCCAATTGCGATAGCAGCTTTAGCTGCAGGTAAAAGAATATCACGACGTCCAGTTGAATGTGTAACGTCTACAAATACTGGTAAATGTGTTTCTTGTTTTAATATTGGCACTGCTGAAATATCTAATGTATTTCGAGTAGCACGTTCGTATGTGCGAATACCACGTTCACATAAAATGATTTGGTCATTTCCTTGCGACATAATATATTCTGCTGCATGAATGAATTAATCTAATGTAGCGGCTATACCACGTTTTAATAGTACTGGTTTGTTGATTGATCCTACTGCTTTTAATAACTCGAAGTTTTGCATATTACGAGCACCCACTTGTACTACGTCTACATAGTCAAGCGCTTCGTCTAAATGGCTAGGTGTTACAATTTCGGAAACAACCGCTAAACCAAACTCTTGAGAAATTTGTTTTAAGATTTTTAAGCCTTCTAATCCAAGACCTTGGAAATCATAAGGGGATGTACGTGGCTTATATGCCCCACCTCGGATTAATTTTAAGCCTTTTCCTTGGATTGCAGCCGCTACTTCCGCTACTTGTGTATATGATTCTACTGCACATGGTCCAAATATGAAAGTAGGCGTTCCTGTACCGATTTTTTCTCCGTTTATTTCAACAACTGTATCTTCTGATTTCTTTTTACGAGATACTAATAATGCTTTCTTTTGGTCATCCACTTGTAATTCCAATGCAGTTTTAAATATTTCTTTAAAAATATGCTCCACTGTAGATTGTGGAAGTGGACCAGCATTATTTTCTTTCAAGTGATCTAACATATGTCTTTCGCGAAGAGGATCATATCTATTTACACCTTGCTTTTCTTTCACTCTTCCTATTTCTTTTACAACACCAGCTCTTTCATTGATTAACTGTAAAATTTCTACGTTAATCTCATCTACACGACTGCGTAAAGCTTCTAAATCGACATGACTCATAGATATTTCTCCTCTCTTCTTTCCACCGATACTTTATATCGACTGAAAATTATGATACATTTTTAAGTATAAGTCATATTATAATCAATGTATGTGAAAATGTCACGCATTTTATTTTAGCGATTCAACTCGCTAAAGTAATCGGATAAAAAAGGACGTGGGAAATTGGCAGCTAAGTTGTTTGCATTAGATATTGGAACAAGATCTGTAGTAGGAATTATATTGGAAGAACGCGATGCGAATTTTCATGTTGTTGATATACTAGTGGAGGAACATAAAGAACGAGCAATGGTCGACGGACAAATACATAACGTACTAAAAGTGGCAGAAGTGATCCAGTCGATTAAAAAACAATTAGAGGAAAAACATGGACCACTTGAAAAAGTAAGTGTAGCTGCTGCTGGACGAGCTTTAAAAACAGAACAAGCAGAGATTAAAATGGATATTAAAAACAGACCTATTTTTTCGGAAGATGATGTAAGCCGGTTAGAACTTACTGCCGTACAACAGGCACAAAACAATTTGGTGCAAAATGATGCAGGGAAAGAATCTAGTCATTATTATTGCGTCGGTTATAGCGTTTTATACTACCGATTGGATGGAGAAGAAATTGGTAGTTTGGTTGACCAACAAGGACATGAGGCATCCATCGAAGTAATAGCAACCTTTTTACCAAGGGTAGTTGTCGAATCATTACTTTCCGCATTAAAAAGGGCTAATTTAGAAATGGAAGCTTTAACATTAGAACCGATTGCAGCCATTAATGTACTAATTCCCCCTACAATGCGACGTTTAAATGTGGCACTTGTAGACATTGGTGCTGGGACTTCCGATATCGCTATTACAGATTATGGAACAGTTGTCGCATATGGGATGGTACCAAATGCAGGGGATGAAATTACAGAAGCATTAAGTGATTACTACTTACTCGATTTCCCACTTGCGGAAGATGCAAAAAGAGCGATTAATACAAACGAATTTATCTCTATACAAGATATTTTAGGATTAGAACAAAATATTTCAAAAGAAGAGATGATAGCAGCTATTAGACCCGCAACATTGGAACTTGCCACATCCATTTCAAATGAAATTCTTAAATTGAATAATAACCATCCTCCAAAAGCCGTCATGCTCGTTGGCGGGGGTAGCTTAACTCCTTCTCTGACGATGATTTTAGCAGAAAAACTAAATTTACCAGCGAATCGGGTTGCAGTACGAGGAATCGACGCTATTCAAAACTTAACGAAAGAAACACATATTCCAGTATCACCAGAACTGGTTACACCGATTGGAATCGCCATTGCAGCCAAACGGGCACCAATACAATATATGTCTATAGAAGTGAATAACCAAGTCGTTCGCCTATTTGAGCTAAAAGAAATGACTGTAGGGGATGCACTGCTTGCGGCAAATATTCCTACGCGAAAGTTATATGGCAAGCCAGGAGCAGCACTTTCAGTCGAAGTGAATGGACAAACGATACATATTCCAGGACAGCACGGGAAACCAGCTGTAATAATGTTAAATGGACAGAAAGCAAATACAAAAGCAACGATTAAAAATAAAGATAGGATTGAATTATTAGAAGGCGAGAATGGGAATGAAGGTTCCGCTTCTTTACGTGATTTAATCGACGACGCTGCTGTCAAAATGATTACTTTTCAAGGTGCTTTACATACAGTTGAACCAAAAGTTAAAGTTAATGGAGAGACGATTTCACTTGATACCCCATTAAAAGAAAGAGATAAAATTACGGTTGAAACACCTCAAACAGTGGAACAGGTTTTACATGCCATTCGAAAAGAACATTATATAACACAGTTGAATCCGTACTCGATTACAATAGATGGTAAAAACCATTATATTCCTGCACTTTCGTCGAAAATATGGTTAAATGGAAACATCGTAAAGCTTTCCTATCCAGTACAGGATAATGATGCATTAGAAATAAACATAGCAAGCTCTCCAACATTACAACAACTTGCAGATCAATTGGAGAAGAAATTGGCAGAACGCATCACACTTACTTTTCAAGGAAAAGCAATCGAGCTTACAAGAGATTGTGCAGTCGTACTAATTGGGGAAAAAGAGTTAAACTCATCGGATCATATTTCTAGTGGAACTATCTTACAGTGGAAGCATGTAAAACATACCCCTTGGATTTTCCAAGATGTTTTCCGTTTTACAGAGTGGAATATGCCAGAAGGAGCCGGTTCGTTTCAAATTATTCGAAATGGACAACCTTCTCGATTTGACGAAGAAATCTTTGGCGGCGATCAGTTAGAAATTGTCTTTACATAAGAAAAGCGCAAGCGCCTATGTCTGTCAAATTTATTAAATAGGAACGATGAATGGAATGACTCACTTAATAGGGATAATGCGTCGTAGTGAGCTGAATAAAGTGTCCGCTGTGATTTTCGCTGCAGTCGTACGCTTTCCGCCGGGTGAGCGATGAGCCATCCCCGCCGCCCTTTGGCGTACGTTGGGACGTCTCATTAGCCCACTCATCCGGCAGGAGTCGACGGCTGCAGCGAAAATCAATGGAAATTGCCCAATTATCCATACCATCCCTTTAAAAAACAAAATTACAACCAGTTTTTCCATTGGATTCATCCAATAAGTGGCTTAGGGCAACCAACCGATGACTGGGAGCAACCAGTTCTACTACGAAAGCAACTAAATCAGCATGAGAGCAACCAAATTAACTTTGAAAGCAACCAATTCTCAAAATAGCAAGTGTACTAGGATTGAGACGTGTTATTGGGATAGCGTATCTTATTAACCGCTAGGAATTTCACTGCCGGGAGGACGACTTCCACCGGATGAAGTGGAAATTAATAGAATCTGCATACTTATCAGTGCAGACCAGTTGAAAAAACGAAATTTTAACCAGTTTTTCCATTGCATGCATCCAGTAAATGGCTTAGGGCAACCAACCGATGACTGGGAGCAACCAGTTCTACTACGAAATCAACTAAATCAGCATGAGAGCAACCAAATTACTCGTGAAAGCAACCAATTCTCAAAAAGGCTCTTTACTTGATGTGAGACAACTATAATTCCGACCTATTATAGGAATTATATGTCTTAAATCCCGTCGAACACGCCTGGCCGGCATCTACTTGAGTAGTTTGTCGTGTTCAGCTATCTTATTGTCGCGTTCGCAGTGGTTATTGTCTGGTTCAACCATTTATTGTTAATATGGGATCTCAATAATTTAGCAATTTCCATTGATTTTCGCTGCAGGGCGGCGACTCCAGTGGAGGCCAACAGGACGTTGGTCACGAAGGCGTTGCCACACGATGTGGCGTTCTTAGCCTTTGTTCCTCTGCTGAGTAAGATGAGACTTCACAACGTACGCGCAAGCGGCGGTGAACGCTCATCGCTCCCCCCCGTGGAAAGCGTCTGTCCTGCAGCGAAAATCACAGCGGATACCTTATGACGCAGTATCCCTATATCACGTACAAGATAAAAATCGCCATACCTTAAGTTGCTTGAAGAAAGTTATCCATACCACTAAACTTTTGGAGTTCCCAAGCAATAAAAAAACACGAAACGGCAAAATACCGTTTCGTGTTTTCTTATTTATTGGGGTTATTAGCATCTACTACCGCTTCTTTAATCGCTTCTGCAATCGCTGTAGTATCTTCTTCTTGCTCTGCTGCAACTTCTTCTGTTGTATGTGAAATAGTTTCCATATAATCCATTGACTCTTCGCCTTCATATGAAGCAGTGCCATCATCTAAAGGAGAAGTTGGTTGTCCCTTAATTGACTTCACTTTATCTACTAATTGACCAGATTGCTCTTGTAACTGCTTTGAAATTTGTGTCGTTTTTTCCTTGGCAGTCGAAGAAAAATCGATTGTTTTATCTTTTAATTGGCCTGCTTGTGTAGAAAGATTTCCTCGAAGCTCTGAGCCTGTTTTTGGAGCTAGTAATAATGCAGTCGCTGCACCAATAATGCCGCCGATGAATACCCCAAGGATAAAATCTTTTCCGCTTACTTCTTCCTCACGGTAAACACTATCTCTCGGTTCGTTATAATAAGGAACAGGTGGATAACTTGGAGCAGCTTGTCTATCATACGATGTTTGGTTTGCATAATATTCATGATTATATGTTGCTTCATTATAATTTGGCTTTTTTGGTTCGTAATTGCTCATTTAAATTCCTCCAATTATAGGTTTGTTTTTTTATTTTGTTCGTATGCGTAATAGCCTGCTTCTTCTATTGCTTTTCGCTCTTTCCATTTATCTCGGATTCCTAACACTACATTGCTCCATTGGACAACTTGTGCTATTTTTTCTTCATTTTTTTCCACCTCTGTAGTTACGGAAGATGTTAGGCGCTGTATCGAATGATTAAAGCCACTGACAGAAGTACCTACATTTTTTACAGCATCGACAACAGTATTTAGTTTTTCCGATTTTTCTTGTATATCTTCTGCCAGTTCATTTGTTTTATGAAGAAGTTCCGCTGTTTCTTTTGTAACATTTTGTAGATTTGTATCAAGCCCTTCCAATGTGCCTGCAACATGGTTTAAAGTCTTTTTAACTGAAAACAATGTTACGGCAAGACTTATACAAAGTACTAAAAATGCGATTGCAGCTATAATAGCAGCTATGTATAAAAGATTTTCCATTTTGTATTCTCCCCTTTTCTTCATTGTCCTATAACATTTTTACCCTAAAAGAATAAAATTAAACTTCTTTCTCTATTACTATACTACGTTTCCTTCAAATATCCTTTAAAAAAAATGCTTAATCACAGAAGGATTAAGCATTTTTTTTAACTATTTAGTTTATCTTCAAAAGCTTGTTGATATTTTTGGACATCTCCAGCTCCCATGAATAAATAAAGCGCTTCTTCGTAGGAAAGCAATTGATCTACTGTGTTTTCCTCTAAAATATGGCTGTTTTCGATTAAATCAGCAAGTGTTTGAACGGATAATTCCCCAGCATTTTCTCTTGCTGAACCAAAAATATCACATAAATAGACTTCGTCTGCCAAACTTAAACTTTCACTAAATTCATGCAAAAATGTTTTCGTTCTTGTAAAAGTATGTGGTTGAAATATAGCCACAATTTTTCGATTTGGATATTTTTGCTTTGCCGATTGAATGGTTGCTTTTATTTCTGTTGGATGATGCGCATAGTCATCAATAATAATACGGTCTCCGATAACGGTCTCTGTAAAGCGTCTTTTCACGCCCCCAAACGTTTCTAAACCTTTTTGGATAATATCCGCCGGAACTTCTTCATAATGGCATAAAGAGATCACAGCAAGTGAATTTAATACGGCATGATCGCCGAACAATGGAATAGTAAAACGCTCATAAAACTCATTTCGTACAAACACATCAAAAGAAGTACCTTCCGTTGTTTTCTCTAGATTCCGGGCTGCGAAATCATTATGCTCCCCAAAACCGTAGTAGACAACTGGAACAGGCGCTTTAATCTTTTGTAGATAGACATCGTCCCCACAAGCAATAATCCCTTTTTTCACCTGCATCGCCATCGTTTGAAATGCATGGAATACGTCCTCAATATCTTGGAAATAATCCGGATGATCAAAATCAATATTTGTCATGATTGCATAATCCGGACTGTACGCTAGAAAATGTCTACGATATTCGCAAGCTTCAAATACAAAATTAGATGCATCCTCTTCCCCTTTTCCAGTGCCATCACCGATTAGAAAAGAAGTTGGCGAATAACCGCTCAATACATGGGAAAGCAAACCGGTAGTAGAAGTTTTACCATGTGCTCCAGTTACTGCAACAGAAGTAAATTGACTCATATAATCACCTAGAAAATTGTGATAACGGATAACTTCTAATCCCAATTCCTTTGCTCTGACAAGTTCAGGGTGACTATCAGGAAAAGCATTTCCCGCAATTATTGTCATGCCTTCTTCAATATTTTCCTCATCAAATAACAACACTTTTATATTTCTTTCATGTAAAGGTTTTTCTGTAAAGAAATACTTTTCAATATCAGAACCTTGTACTTCATTTCCTACATCATGTAATATTTGTGCCAAAGGGCTCATTCCTGACCCTTTGATACCTGTAAAATGATACTTTGTCATACGTTGTAAACCTCCTGGGGCTATCCCCGCTTAAATACATTATTCAATCTATGTTTTTTGCTATCTACTTAGACGTACTCTCCATTATATCATTTATTCATCCATACTTTTAATAAATAAAATTAACTAAATATTTGTTCCAAGCTATCGTTAGTAAGTAATACATCCCTTGCTTTACTACCTTTTTGTTCTGTTATATAACCATTCTCATACATAGCATCGATTAGTCTGGCAGCCCGATTATAACCAATGTGGAATTTGCGCTGTAATAATGAAGTCGAGGCGGATCCTTGATCTACAATAAACCGACATGCTTCTTCAAATAATTCATCTTGCTCAGAAGTTTCTGCACGTTGCAGCAATTCCTCTTGTTCGAATATATAGTCTGGAGTCCCTTGACTTCTGGCATACTCGATAACCGCTTCAATTTCATCGTCTGTTACATAAGTTCCTTGAATGCGCACAGGACTAGACATGCCATTGCCTTGATATAGCATATCTCCTTTTCCAAGTAATCGTTCTGCTCCTTGTTGATCTAAAATTGTACGTGAATCGATTTGAGAAGAAACAGAAAATGCGATACGCGTAGGAATATTAGCTTTAATAAGCCCTGTAATAACATCTACAGACGGGCGTTGCGTAGCTAAAACTAAATGAATACCACATGCTCTCGCTTTTTGAGCGATTCGACATATAGCATCTTCCACTTCAGCAGGAGCCATCATCATTAAATCCGCAAGCTCATCAATAACAATCACAAGGTACGGAAGTTTTTGCGCAAATTGTCGCTTCTCGGTCGCAAGTGTGTTGTACCTACTAATGTCACGTACCCCAATATGCGCAAATAATTGATAGCGACGCTCCATCTCTTCAACTGCCCATTTGAGCGCAGCAGTTGCAGCTTTAACATCTGTAATTACAGGACTTACTAAATGCGGAATATGATTAAAAGGAGCAAGCTCAACCATTTTAGGATCAATTAGTAGTAATTTTACTTCTTCAGGAGTCGCTTTATACAACAAACTCACTAATAATGAATTAATAAATACGGATTTCCCAGATCCTGTTGCTCCTGCAATTAAACCATGAGGCATCTTTCGTAAATCTAGTGTCACAGGTTTCCCAGTAAGATCTAGCCCGAGTGCTGCTTCGAGTGGTGATTCTGACTGCACAAAAACGTCTGTATTAAGCACTTCCGATATTCGAACCGCTCTAGATGTTCGATTAGGAATTTCAATACCAATCGATCTTTTCCCTGGAATTGGTGCTTGAATACGAATATCTTTTGCAGCAAGCGCTAATTTTAAATCATCTGCTAAATTACGGATTTTACTTACTTTCGTGCCGTGACCTACCGTCAGTTCAAATTGTGTGACAGCTGGTCCTTGAACCATTTGAACAATTTCACCTGTTACTTGAAAATGGGATAATGCCTCTACTAATGTATATGCCTGTTCTTCCATCCATTCTTTGTCATCATCCTTCATTTCTGGAGGGAGTAAGTAACTGAATGATGGTCTTGTATAAGTCGATGGAACAAAATCCTGTTCCACTTGTTCTTCTATTTCGTTTTGTATTACTTGAGTTGCTTCGATTTGTTCTTCAGGCTTTTGAATTACTGGTTCATGTATATTATTTATATTTAGTTTATTCAACTTTTGCTTATCTGATTTCAGCATTAGTACATTAAAAGGACGAATATTTTCTTTTTGTACTTCTTGCTTTTCTTCTGCTTGTTCCAATACAGGTGCTGTTTCCTCCACGAGTGTTGCTGCAATAGCATCAGTTGGAGTTATAGCAATTGGAGCTTCTACTTTGATTGGCTCTTCTATTTTCTCTTGCTTTGTTAAATTTGTCTTTTCTATATTTTGTTTATCTGATTTCAACATTAGTACATTAAATGGGCGAATATTTTCTTTTCGTACTTCTGATTTTTCTTCTTGCACTTCTAGCTTTTCTTCCTGCTCTTCTAGCTTTTCTTCCTGTACTTCTAGCTTTTCTTCCTGCTCTTCTAACTTTTCTTCTTGCACTTCTAGCTTTTCTTCTTGCACTTCTAGCTTTTCTTCCTGCTCTTCTAGCTTTTCTTCCTGTACTTCTAGCTTTTCTTCCTGTACTTCTGGCTTTTCTTCCTGTACTTCTAGCTTTTCTTCCTGTACTAGTTCTTGTACAGGTACATCTTCTTCTGTCTCGGTCAAGACTAATGGAACCACTTCTGTTGCTATTAGTTCTGAAGTGGCAGTAACTACCGCTTCCTCTACGATAGGTTCTTCTATTTTCGTTTCTTGTTCTATCTTGTCTACAATAGGTAGTTGCGTTTCTCTATTTTTCGAAAAACCATAAACTGGTGATGGTACTTCGGTTGGCGTAAAGGCTCTTTTTTTACTAGGCGTTGTTATAATATCATTTGTTGTATTTTTATCTATTTGTTGCTCTACTTTCTGTATTTTACGCTGTTGCCATGTTTCTTGAATGGTACGTATTGGTGCATTGTCCGCTCCTGGTTTTTCTATCGTATTTGAACTTTCTCTACCCTTTGAAAAACCATATACAGGTGAAGGTACTTCCGTTGGTGTAAATGCTCTCTTTTTTCTAACGATTGTAGGCGTGTCTGTATCATCCACAGTTGTTTTTTCTGATCGATGAATGATAGTTGGTTGCTTTCGTTGTTGCCACTTATCTTGCGTATACAGTGGCCTGTATAATGGCTCGTCTGCTAATGGTTTTTCTATATAAGGCTCCTGTATGATTTTATCTTCACTTGGTTGCTCGTGCATCGTTACCTGTTTTTCTTCAYCTGATATTAATGGAAAGCGAAATGGTGTCCTTGATCGTGTAGTTGAAACAGTTTTCTCTTCTACTTCGATGTCTTCTCTATATTCTTCTTCATTTAATCCAAATAGTTTTTTAAACCAATTCAATTTCATCACTCTTTCTAATAGATACCTTTTATTTTACCAATAAAAATGGTATAAGTCCCCTTATATAATAAAAAAGCATACCTAATTGGCATRCTTTTTCGTATTTTGATATAAATTAGCTAATTACTGATAGGGAGAGACATGTCTTAGGATACAAAGGCTGTTCCTATTTCGGCATTTTCGTCTAGAACTAATATACCTTTTGCTTCTGGAGCGTTTGGTAATGCTAATTCTTTTGCAGAGCATAGCATTCCACTAGATGCAATGCCGCGAAGTTCTGCGTCTTTAATAACCATACCAGAAGGCATAACTGCTCCAACTTTTGCGACTACTACTTTTTGACCTGCATCCACATTAGGAGCACCACATACGATTTGTAAAGTCGATTCACCAACTATTACTTGGCAAACTTTTAATTTATCCGCATTTGGATGTTGCTCTAATGATTCTACGTATCCAACAACAAATTTAGGTGATAAATCCACTTCTAATTGGAAGTCTGCACCATTTGTATTTAAAGCTTGTTGTACTTTTTCAACGAACGCTTCTGTAAGCTCAACATTGCCTTTTGTTTCGATTTTTTCATATTTGCTAAAGTTAAAAATATTGATAGCTAATACTTTATTAGATTGCTCGTCTTTTACAAACGTTACTTCACCTTTTGTTTCCGTCACTACTTTTTCTACTTTTTCAGGTGTTAGTTGTACTAAAAGTACATCCCCTACGCCAATTTCATTGTAAAAAATATTCATTTGTCTTCGTTCTCCTTCGTTACTCGATTTTTTGCCATGATAAAGATCGGCTCTAAATCGCCATTTTCATATATAAAAGATAATGAAGTAATTGGTACAGTTCCAACCGTAAAGAAGTGCATGGTCATTTGAGCCAGAACATCGTATCCAGTTTCATTTCTTATATCACCAATTATCATAACATCTTGATGGGGTACAGAAACAGTCATATCTCCAACAACTATTTTTTTCATGTCACGAAGTAGCGATTCATTTAACATACGACTCGCATCATACCCGTCGTTATTATTGAAGAAATAAAACGTATTGTCCGCAACGACATCTTTTTTGTAATTTGATTCTAAGTTTCTAACTTGGAATAATGCTCTTTCACGAACTTCTGTTTCTCGTATATTCCAGGCAGCAAGCATTTTTTCGTCGAGTAGACGATAAGTGCTTCCCAAGTCTACTGCATAGTAAATACGTGTTTCTGCTGTATGGTCTTTTGTGATAAATTTATTGCCCTCATTTGATTTTAAAGGGAATGAAGTAGAACGAATGACTGGATAAACGGAAGATGTCGGATCAATTTCCCCCGCCATTTCCTTTTCCATCGCTTGAAATGTTTGATGAATCGTATAGACCACTTCTTCGATTGCTTGTTCTTTCTTCGTTTCGTATTTGGCTAAAATAGGCGGTATGGAAATATCAATTCCTTTTCCGATATCCTTATGGTTTAAACGAAGCTTATTCGTTTCCCGATTATAATCATAGGTATATATTTCTTCCGATAATTTTGTTTTTAAAAGTCTAATAAGTTCTAGTGCTTTCATATTAAATCTTTCCTTTCAATTCAATCCCGGCTTGGCTTAAAAATAGTGAAACGGCCCACTATTAGTGAACCGTTTGGATGTTTTACATCGATTGGAGAAATGATTCGATTTCATCTTTTGATTTTCGGTCTTTACTTACGAATCTGCCCTTTTCCACACCGTTTTCGAAAACGATAAAACTTGGAATGCCAAATACATCTAATTGCCCACATAAATCGATGAATTCATCTCGATCGACAGACACAAATGTAAAGTTTGAAAACTTGGTCTCTACTTCTTCCATAAATGGATCAATGAAATGGCAATCCGGACACCAATCCGCTGTAAATTTGAAAACAACCTTTTCCTCTTGTTTTAACTGTTCGAATTGTTCTATTGAAGTTAAATTTTGCATGTGAATCCTCCTTTAATTTGTCTTGATAGATCTCACAATTGTCATCATTTTATCCAAATTTCCTGCAATATTTTGTTGGTTAGAAATCGTTGTGAGCTTTATGCCACCAATACTAGTAATTAGTTCATATTTTTCTTCACTATTTTCAAGTATTGCTACAAATCCAAATCGACCATTTTGTTCAAAAGTCTTTTCTTCCACTATATTTAAATTAGTATCAGCCATCATTAAATCATAATATAGCCGACTACCTGGCAATTCGTTCGGGTTAAGAAATAGTATATAAGAATCATTTCCTTTTGAAAGAATTATATTGGTTTCATCAGGCTCCCCTTCTATGGAAAAACCACTAGGGATAAATAATTTCATATTATTCACTTGTTCATTCGGTTTTTCGGCATCACCTTGAAAAACTAACTTTGCATTTTCTATTCCATCTTCCACTTCTTCTTCTATGGAAGAGCATCCAACTAATAAAATGACAGCTAGTGACGCGAAAAACACTCGCATCCAATTTCGAGTCATTCACTTTCCCCCATTCAAAGCATAACTGCTATATATTTTAACGATGATTTGCATCACATGCAACTACAACAACTTCTTGGAAAGTTCATATTGTCCAATCAGAAGATACATAATATGCTCGAACATCATACTTCTTGTAATAAGCCCGTCCGTAAATACTCCAATGGCTCCTTCTTCGTGACGAATCCCTTTCCTATTTGTATAGACGTCCATTACTGGACCAAGTTCCGCTCCAGATCGTAACTGTTCTGCAATCTCGTTCGGTAAAGGTATACCTGCTCCTGTTGCGGTAAATATGTCTCCATTATTTGCCACAAGCGCTCCCCAATTACATAAGTACAAGTCACCGTCTACTTCTTGTACGCCTCCTTCTAATCCAATACCAAATAAAGTGTCAGGCTGCCCTATTAGCTGTTTTGCTCGATTAATCGCCCCTTGTCTCGTTTCTTCATTGCTCATTGGCTGTGCAGATACGAAAGAATCCACTTCCTTGTTTACGAAACTAACATCTGGATAATACATAAGTGAGATTGTTTCAACCGCTTTTGTTTTTGCTTTATTAGTAGTTCCTATGATTATTTTCATCCATTTATTCTCCATTTCCGAAAAAAAGATGCCTCGAGGGCACCTTTTTTATACGTTTGCTTTGATCGTTTCTAATGTTGTACGGTCACATGCTTTTACTAGTTTTACGAGTAATTCTTTTGCTGCTGCATAATCATCTGTATGGATAATCGATGATGAAGTATGAATATAACGTGAGCATATACCAATTACAGCGCTTGGAATTCCTTCATTGGATGTGTGTACCCGACCTGCATCCGTTCCGCCTTGAGAGATGAAGTATTGGTATGGTATTTTATGTGTTTCTGCTGTATCCAATACGAATTCTCTCATGCCACGGTGCGTCACCATTGTACGGTCGAAAATACGTAGAAGTGTTCCTTTTCCGAGTTGACCGAATTCATTTTTATTGCCAGACGCATCATTCGCAGGGCTTGCATCTAATGCGAAGAATAAGTCTGGCTGAATCATATTCGCTGAAGCCTGTGCACCGCGCAAACCAACTTCTTCCATTACATTTGCACCTGAGTAGAGCATATTTGGTAATTGCTCGTTTTGTACTTCTTTTAACAGTTCGATTGAAAGTCCACAGCCATAACGGTTATCCCAAGCTTTTGCCATAATCTTTTTATCATTAGCCATTGGTGTGAATGGACAAACAGGAACAATTTGATCTCCTGGCTTAATCCCCATGCGAGCTACATCTTCTTTATCGTCCGCTCCAACATCGATCAGCATATTTTTAATATCCATCGGTTTATTGCGCATCTCATCACTAAGTAGATGAGGAGGAATAGAACCGATCACACCAGGAATAGTTTTTTCCTTCGTTACGACATCTACACGCTGTGCAAGTAGAACTTGATTCCACCAGCCTCCTAGTGGTTGAAAACGAATCATTCCGTTGTCCGTAATACCAGATACCATGAAACCAACTTCGTCCATATGACCAGCAACTAATATTTTCGGTCCATTGGCATCCCCTTTTTTTAAACCGAAAATACCACCTAAATTATCTTGCACAATTTCATCCGAATATTTTGATAGTTCGCTCCGCATAAATGCACGAACTGCATGTTCATTACCAGGTGCTCCTGGTAGCTCTGTTAACGTTTTAAATAGTGAGCGCGTTTCTTCATTCATATAAAAAAGCCTCCTAAAGCTATGTAAAAACTTATTTTAAAAAAGATTCCACTTCCATTGTAATAAAAGAAGCATTACTTTACTACAATTAAACTTCGTATATCGAAAAATTTAAACGAAACGGGATGTATGATACACTGAAAAAAAGACTAAGGAGGATAACGATGAAATTAAAAGATTATATGTTAGGTCTAGGAACTGGAATTGCAATTGGCGTTATCGCAAGTCAAGCAGCTAACAAAGTGAATTTGAATCGATCTGCTGAGCTAGTTCTAAGAGATATAAAAACGGCGTTTAAAGAAGAGGGACCAATTGATGGGTCATGGATTTTGATGAATCCAGAACCATTTACTAAAGAAGCCATTCATACAAATGTATATAAAGGTGGCATTTCCCGAATGAAAAATGGGGAGCTAGAACAATTCGAATTCGCAGCAGATGCAAAAACAGGTACGGTAGTGGATTTAGTAAGAATGTAGAAAAGACGAAAGCAGCCAAAGATAGAATTTGGCTGTTTTCGTCTTTTTAAATAGGTTTTTACACAAGGAATAAAGCTTCAAACGCACTCGCAATGGATCCATTAAATGGCAAGTCTTCTTGTAATAAGAAGGCATATAATTCGACATATTACAGGGATAATGCGTCTTATTGTCCGCTGTGATTTTCGCTGCAGTTGGACGCTTTCCGCCCAGAAGTGGAAATCCCAGTGGTAACTCTATTGAATCTCTAAGACGCATTATCCCTAAAAAGCGTCACAACTCTATTTCGTATCACTAAGGGAAAATTGTGTTCTATCTACTTTATCTACTATTTCTCTTCCATCTTCAGACCACTTCACTAAACGATAAAAAGCATCATGGTAAAAACTGAACCAATAATTAGATTGTAAGGCTTCGTTTACCCACTTCTCTTTCGCATAAACAGAAGTCATTGGGTAGTCGTCGTACGCTAACACCCATAATGGATTTTGATGTGCATTAGTCGGCATTATATCCGCCATATGAATAATCGTCTCGTCGTTTTGCTTAAACAAAACAATACTATGTCCATCGCTATGACCACCTGTGTGAATCATTTCAATCCCATCCACCACTTCTATGGAACCGGAGAATGTCGCTACTTGCTCTACAATTGGCTCCCAATTTTCTTTCCAATATGTATTTTGTGAACGCATATTTGGATTTTTCATTTCATTCCATTCGACGTCCGATACATAAATTTTAGCATTTGGAAAACTGGATATTAGCTTACCATCTACCCATTTTGTTAAACCGCAAGCGTGATCAAAATGTAAATGTGTCATGATCACTATATCGATTTCTTCTGGGTGAACACCGAGTTGTGCTAAATTATCTTCCACTTGAGATTGATCAGATATCCCATAGTTTCGTAGTTGCTTCTCTGTAAACTTACCGTCACCAAGGCCCGCTTCTAGTAAAATATTTTGTCCTTTATATTGGATGAACAGTGGATCTGATGGCAATTCGATTTGATTTTTTTCATTAACTGGATATTTCTTTTCCCATAAAGGTTTTGGTACAACCCCAAACATAGCACCCCCGTCCATATGTGTGGTCCCACCTTTTAGCCAAGTTAATGACATGTCGTGAAATTGAAACGTATCCATTCTCCCAGTCCCCTTTTATACGAATTTTGCTTCTACTCGATAAATTGGCTGTCCTTTTGCTGAAAAWTTCTCTTCATACTCTGTCATAATATTATCTTCGGGCATATTTACGTGTAAATCGAGCGAAACATCTTTTATTAACATACCATAAGTGGACATACTAATTAAAGAATATTCAAACAATCCGCGGTTATCCGTTTTGAAATGGATTTCTGCATTGTCTATTAAAATAGATTCATATAGTTTCAAAAACCCTTCATGGGTTAAACGTCTTTTTGCATGTCTAATTTTTGGCCATGGATCAGAGAAATTCAAATAAACGCGGTCTACATCGTTTTTCTCAAAATACTTTGCCAAATCTGCACCATCTACTTTTAATAGGCGTAAATTTGGTGGAGAACCTGCAGCAATTGCATTTTCAACTGCAGAAACAATTACGCTATCATATAGCTCTATTCCAATATAGTTAATATCCGGATTTTGTTTTGCCATTCCCGTTATAAACTGACCTTTGCCTGTACCTACTTCAATATGAAGAGGATGATTATTTTTAAACTCGCACTCCCAATTCCCTTTCAGTGCTTCCGGATTTGGAATGACGATTTCAGGGTGGCTATTTATAAATTCCTCTGCCCATGGTTTATGTCTTAACCTCATTACGTTAAACTCCTTTTTCTATGTGTTTTGCTAAGTTCCAAGTTTTTGGTATGACGGAAAATGAATACGCGTGATTTTCATCTGTTATACAAGAAAATTCCCCGTCTACATGTCCGTAAACTTCATCATGCATCGTTATTATATAGTTTTTATCTTGAAATTGTACGACCTCTTTATACTTTGTATGTTTTCCAAAAAACACTGTACCAAATATAAATAATAATTTCCAACGAGCTAAATGGTGTACTACTGTCATTTCAATAAGTTGATCATCTGGTTTGGAAGAAGGGGATATTTTCATGCCCCCACCAAAGTAAGGCTGATTACACACAACGAAGAACCAAACATCGTCATACGTTACCACTTCCTCCTCTTTATGTAAAGTGAAAGAAAATCGCTGAAAAGTAAATAATTCTTTGATCAGGTACAAAATGTATGTTAACTTTCCTAGACCAAATGTATTTAATCGCTTTTTCCACTTAGAATGATTGACGGAATAAGCTACTTTCGCGTCAAATCCAAAACCCGCATTATTGACAACCTTATACTGATGTTGACCAGTATCTAACAAAGCTAAATCCATTTTTACAGATGCATAAGTGCTATGTACATAACTGTCTAATTGCTCATTCGTTTGAAAAACAGAAAATGTTCGGCCGAAATCATTTCCGCTACCAGCAGAAATAACACCAACACGAACATGATTATATCCGGTAACACCTACAATTATTTCGTGAACCGTACCATCGCCTCCAACAGCGACGATTAACAAGTCGTCATCCGTTGAGATTGCATAATTTCTTGCAATCTCTATCGCGTGCCCAATTCGTTCCGTTATCATAAACGTATAGGGAAAAGTAATGGTTTCTTTCCATTTCTTCCAAACCTTTTTCCCCCGTCCATTACCTGCATGCTCATTTACGATAAAAACTACCTTATTCATCTTTCTCCTCGCTATCTAAATCCCAAGAAGACCTCGAATAGGAAGTAGTTTGCACTAAATCTAAAACTGCCTGTGCAGCTTTAAATTGCATATGTTTCATAGGAGACGGAGAGCTTTTTAATGATGAAAACCAATCGGCATACGTCCTGCTATCGATAAACTGGACATTATAAGCAGAACCAGGATAGTCGATGTACCCATTCCTTGAAAGGATTACCTTTCGAATAGGCAATTCTATTTCTTCTTTTTTAAAAACTTGCAATAAGATAGATTCCATCCGATTAATATTAATCATAGGACTTAATACTTTTTTCTCTTCTTTTCCACTTTTTCTTAGCCAAAAACGATCGCTACTACCGATAAATGCATCTAAATTTTCTGCTTCTAACATGACGATACAGACGATTTCAGTTGGTAAAACAAGCATTATATCTAACTCAATCGGCGCCTTTTTTAACTTTAATATCGGATAATAAAATAAAAAATAATTATCCGGTAAACTTTGCATAAATGTTCTCAACAACGTATCACGCATAAATTTGGGATCCACATACGATTTTTCGCGCAAAGTGGAACTTGCCCATTTTAATTGAAAATGGAAAAGCTGATCTAAATACATTCTCTTTAAATCTTCTTTTGTTTGTGGTTCATACACTATTTTAGGTTCGAAGAAAAGAGGAGTGGGTTCCTCCGAAATAGTATCTATATCGTCTATTTCGTTTGTTTCCCACGTTACCTCATCTGGGTTTTCATCTTTTTTTCGATGAAACAGTTTAGAAAAAATAGATTTTTTTTCTGGTTCTTCTATTATTACCTCTTCTGTTTCCTCCCAAGTATTGTGGAGAGTCCCTTTTTCAAACTCTTCTTTCGTGCGTTCCCATTGTTGTTTTTTCAAACGAATAAATTGAGTTGGGTATCTTTTCAAGTCTTTTTCATAACGTGAAACATAATCTTGTAGTTTCACTAGTTGTGCCATGCTACACCCTCCTACTTTGTATATATTCAATCCCCTCATAATGGGGGGAACGATTATTATTTATTTGAAAAACAGAAAAATGAGAGACATCAAAACTCATCTTTTGTAAATKAAAATCTTTTGCATGCAATTCATTGGTTGCTGCCCACTTTTTAGCAATCGTAATATGAGGGTGGAAATCTTTTGTGTTAGTTATATCCATTACTTTAGATAATTGCTCKGTAATCTCATGTTGCAAGTCATGTAAAGGATTACTTTTTTCTACCGCTGTGTAGATAACTCTGGGTGTTTGCTCATTTCCAAAATGGGATAAGCCACTTGTCCTTAGTTCGAACGCTTCCCACTGAATGTCTCGTAAATGTTGCACAATAGTTGCTAAAGTAGCCTGTTCCACATGCCCTAAGTAAAAGAGCGTGATATGCAAGTCGTCAGCAACTGGCAATATTTTATGTGTTTCATGCACATTTGTATTTTCACGCTCTTTTACAATAGCCTTTGCGATAGGCATTGGAACTTTTATACCGATAAAATAATGTTGTTTCATACACCAATAGACGTTGGGATTTTTTGTTCAAATGCTTGTTGCAAGTTTTCTGTCCATTTCCCACGTCTACCACTTCCAATTAGTTGACCGTCTATGGAAATGATCGGCATTACTTCTACATTTGTAGATGACATAATCATTTCGTCCATTGCTAGTGCCTGTTCTTTTGTAAAAGCCTCTTCAACTACTTTTAATCCGATTTCATGGCAGCAATCTAAAATTACTTTTCTTGTAATTCCATTCAATATTAAGTTACTTACAGGATGTGTATATAGCACGCCATCTTTAATACCATATACATTCGAAGATGAACCTTCTGTAATAATTTCGCCGCGATGCTGGATTGCTTCATAGCAGTCTTTACTAATTGCCTCTTGTTTTGCAAGAACGTTACCAAGTAAGTTTAAGGACTTAATATCACAACGAAGCCAGCGGATATCTTCTACAAAACAAGCTTTTACTCCGTTTTCCAATTGTGTTAATGGTCGAGATGTTTCTTTTGTATAGGCTGTTAGGACAGATTCTACTGCAGGGGTCGGGAAATTATGTTGTCTTGGGCTCGTACCACGAGTAACTTGTAAGTAAATTTGACCATTTTCTACTTCATTTGTCTCGATTAAATCGTGCATCATTTTATGCATAAGGTCTTTTGTATACGGTATGACTAACTGGATTTTATCTGCGCTGGCATATAAACGGTCTATATGTTCTGTAGCAGTAAATACGTTGCCATTATAAATTTTGATCACTTCATAAATGCCATCACCGAATTGATAGCCACGATCTTCATACCCAATTTGCACTTCTTCTTCATTTACGATTTCACTATTCCATAATATTTTAGCCATTATTGTCCACCTGCTTCTGAAGTTTTACCTGCTAGTTCTACAATTGCATCTGCATAAATGGCAGTTGCCTTTACTAAATCTTCGATATCCACGTATTCATCTACTTGGTGTGCAACATCTTTTCTACCCGGGAAAAGCATACCGAATGCAACCCCTTTATCGAGTACGCGCGCATATGTCCCACCACCAATGGATAGAAGTTTTGCTTCTTCCCCAGTGTTTCTTTCATACACTTTTTGCAATGTTTGAATGAGCTCATCCTTTTCGTCGACATAGTGAGGAGCAGAATTAGAACCCAAGTCCAATGTAATACCCATTTCCTTAAGCACTTCCCGACAGACAGCAAGCTTTTCTTCAAAAGGGTAGGAAACAGAGTAGCGCATACTTACTTGCGTGCAAGATCCTTGTTCTGGTGCGTAATGAATAACTCCAGGATTCAGCGTAGTGTCGCCCGAAACTTCATCCGTAAAGTTTAACCCTAGTTTATGACCTCTACTATCTTCTCCAAAGCCTTCCACTAAAAAATCTACAAAAGCTTTGGAATGGGCAGTTAAATGAATCGTTTGCAAAAATTTCGCAAGGAAAATTGCTGCATTTACCCCTTCATCCGGCTCCATAGCATGTGCAGATTTTCCGTGAACTAACACTTTTACCATAGGTCCTTGCGGAGCAACTTCACCTGTTATTCCATGACTACTAGCAAAAGCATCGAATTTTTCTTTAATCGTGATAAGCCCTCCGAAAACAAATGCAAATGCTTCATCTGGCACCATATTTGTTCGCTTTCCAGCTTGGAAAAACTGGATTGTTTCTGTTTCTGGTGAGCCTGTTTGTGTAAATATTAAACTGGCAATTCCTTTTTCAGCATTAATGATGGGGAAATCTGCATCTGGTGCAAACCCAATTGTCGGCATTTGTTCTTTTTGAAAATAACGGTCCACGCAACGGAAGCCACTTTCTTCGTCCGTTCCAATGATCATGCGCACTTTTTTGGAAAGTTCAATTCCAGAAGCCTTTACTAATTTCATCGCCATCCACGCAGCAATTGTTGGTCCTTTATCGTCAATTGCTCCCCGACCGTACACTCTGCTCTCTGCCACAACACCTTCAAAAGGAGGATATGTCCAGCCCGATCCTTCCGGCACGACATCTACATGACAAAGAATTCCGAGAATTTCTTCTCCATCACCCATTTCAATATGACCAGCCATATTATCTATATTTTTTGTTGTAAATCCTTCTTTTTCTCCTTCTTCTAGCATATATTGTAATGCTTCTAAAGGTTTTGGACCGAAAGGCATTTCTTCTGTTGCTAGGTCTTTTTGTAGGACGCTAGGAATTTGAATTAACTTTTGTAATTCCGAAATTATAGCTTGTTTCTTATCTTCTGCAAGTTTTAACCAGTTCATTACATAATCTCCTTCACTATTCATATATATAGCTATTTTACACTTATTTTGATCGAACGTCTTTGAAAAAAATTTTCACATGAAAAATGCCTGTACATTCAGATTTTTATGTAAAACATTTGTAAATTAATTGATTTTAATAGAAATTTGGGAGAAAATCTACTATAATTAAATTGTCAGATAATACAATTGACTACCAATATAGTAAAGGGGCTGTAAATTGCAATTATTTAGTTGCTTTTCACCCATGTCGTCCGCTAGTCTAGCCAAGAGATATGATGATGAAGGAGTGGTTGAATTATGAAACCTACTACTGATCGGATGCTCAATCGAATTAAAGACATGTACATGTTCATCCGAGACAACGGAACTGTTACTACACAAGACTTGGTCGATGAATTTGGCATCACTCCTCGTACTATTCAACGAGATTTAAATGTGCTTGCTTTTAATGACTTAGTTATTAGTCCAACAAGAGGCAAATGGACCACGACGAACAAACGCGTTAAAATGACATCTTAGATACGAACAATATGAAAAGAATGACCATGCTCAAAATTTAAGCAAGGTCATTCTTTTGCTATAGCTGCTCCAATTCTTCCGCTGTCAATTCTCTGTAAGTACCTTCAGCAAGTGAAGAATCTAACTTAAGCGTCCCCATTGAAAGTCTTTTTAAGTAGACTACCTTTTTTCCTACCCCTTCAAACATTCTTTTCACTTGATGAAATTTCCCTTCCGTAATTGTCAATTCAATTTCAGAAATGGATCCACTTTTCATAATATGCAGTATTCCGGGTTTTGTATGATAGCCATCATCTAAGGTAATACCATTTTTGAAAGTCTCTACATCTGACTCATTTACAATCCCTTCTATTTTGGCAAAATATACTTTTGGTACATCTTTGTTTGGCGATAATAATCGATGTGTTAAAGCGCCATCGTTTGTAAGTAATAGTAAGCCCACCGTATCCTTATCCAGCCGCCCGACTGGATAAGGATCGAAATGCCTTACATCATCATTCAATAAATCGATGACGGTTTTATCTCTTGTATCTTCCGTTGCAGAAACTACACCTGCTGGTTTATTTAACATTAAATAGATGAATTGTTTATATTGAATAACTTCTCCGTAAACAGATACTCGGTCCTCATGCTCATTCACATGTATGGAACTGTCTTTAACAGTGACTTCATTTACTTGAATTGCCTTTGATTTGATTAACATTTTTACTTCTCTTCTTGTCCCAAATCCCGTATGAGCTAGAAATTTATCTAATCGCATATTGTTCTCCTAAAAACCAATTTTTTTCGTATACTTTGTCAGTCTTTCTCCAAAAAGCTTTTGCGCAAGACCAAGTCGCAATGTGACGTACCCGTAAAAAGCTGCTCCAATAGCAGCACAAACGCCGATAACTACTAAGGCTTCCAACTTATGGTCAATCACGAACATTTTCTCGATGCCCCATTTAGAAAGGAATACAAGTATTAACATAGCTACATTTACCATCACGATTAATAGAATTCTTCTAAAAACCATCGTCGATTTGTAATGCAATGTTTTTCGAATAGCAAACATATTTAATCCTATAGCTACAATATATCCTGCAGAAGTCGCCAAAATAGCCCCATCTGTCTCAAATGCCTTTATCAATGGTGTATTTAATACGAGTTTCGTTAAAATACCGAGTAACAAATTTAAGATAATAAGTTTTTGTCGATCTATTCCTTGTAAAATCGCTGTTGTCACGGGATATAGTGCAAACAAAATTGCTACTGGAGCATAATGTGCAAGAACCATTGACCCTGTTTCGCTTTGCTCGTAAAAGACAAGATAAAATTCATTTGCTAAAACGGAAATGCCCATTGCAGCAGGCACGGTTAAAAATAATAATATTTGGAACGTTTGATCCAAAGATTTTCTTACTTGAGCAAAATCTTGTTTTGCGTAATAGCTAGTTATATACGGTATTAATGCCATAGAAAAACCAGTTGCAAGCATAACCGGAATCATTACAAGTTTGTGTGTCGTTAAATTTAACATCCCGAGAAAAATACCTGATTCTTTTCCACTAAAGCCTATCATCGTCATAGCACGATTAAATGTAATCATATCAACAAATTGGAATAAAGGATTTATAACGCCAACTAATGCAAACGGAACTGTATAAACCAATATTTCTTTATAAATATTTTTCAAAGAAACATTAGAAGTTGTATTACCGCTGCTTTCCAGTAAATCATTAAATTCTGGTTTTAATTTTTTCCAGTACCAATATAATACGAATAAACTTGCTATTGCTCCTAGAAATGCAGCAAAAACCGCGAATGATACCGCTGTTTTTTCCGTACCATTAAAGACTTTCATAACCAAAAATGCCCCTGTTAATACAAAAAGTATACGGACTATTTGTTCTATCAATTGTGATATAGCAGTAGGGGTCATATGTTGATATCCCTGGAAAAACCCTCTTATTAAACTCATCACTGGTACAACGATCACTGCAAAACTAACATACTTTATAACAATCGCAACATCCTGTACAGTTATCAATGTATCCTTATCTTTAATAACTAAGTGTGCAATAGGTTCAGCTAATAAATATAAGACGAGAAACCCTAACAAACCTGTTATTACCATCAGTAACATGCTGGATTTTACTAGTTTTCTCCCAGTTGCATAATCACCTAATGTGTTGTGCTTGGAAACAAACTTTGAAACTGCTATCGGAATACCTGAAACAGCAATAGCAAGCACGATCGAATATGGAACATACGCATATTGATAGAGGCCGATATACTCCTCCCCAACTAGTTGATAAAAAGGAATAATATAAAGTACACCTAAAATCCTTGATAATAAGAGACCAACAGTCAAAATCATTGTCCCTTTTAATAAATTCGAAGCCATAAAACCCGCCCAATCATATCAAATTCGCCTCGGCGTATTTACTGCGCCAAGATTTTTCTCTAGCTCGCTTGAGAAATCCCTCTAAAAATCTACAGCATCCGCCGGAGGCTTTAATTTCATTCAGCAGTAAAATATTTGCTGAATGAAGTTAAAATGCCTACATTACAGTTTACATCTGTCTCATGAAAACCACAATCGTGTATAATAAAGAAAAAAGTGAAAGTGTGAACTATTTATGTATGACGTTATTGTAATTGGCGGGGGTCCATCTGGATTAATGGCCGCAGCTGCTGCTGGAGCAGAAAAGAAAAAAGTATTACTTATTGAAAAAGGTTCGAAGCTTGGAAAAAAACTCGCTATATCTGGTGGTGGACGTTGTAACGTAACCAATAGACTTCCTCAAGAAGAAATCGTCCAAAACATTCCTGGAAACGGACGTTTTTTGTTCAGTCCCTTCTCTGTGTTTAACAACGAGGATATTATTGCGTTTTTCGAAAATCTAGGTGTCCCTTTAAAAGAAGAAGATCACGGAAGAATGTTCCCTGTCTCAAACAAGGCGATGGATGTTGTAAATGCATTACTGGATGAGTTAAAAAGATTAAATGTCGAAATTAAATTAAATGCACCCGTTGCTAAACTGTTAATGAATGATGAAAAGATAATTGGCGTTCGCCTAGCAGACGGGGAAGAAATTATTGCAGGTAGCATTGTCGTGGCTGTTGGAGGAAAAGCTGTTCCGCAAACAGGTTCTACAGGAGACGGGTATCCTTGGGCAGAAAAAGCGGGACACACGGTTACGGATCTTTACCCAACGGAAGTTCCTTTATTATCAAGCGAGCCTTTTATCAAATCAAAAGAACTTCAAGGACTTGCATTACGAGATGTTGCAGTTTCCGTACTCAAAAAAAATGGAAAACCAATTATTACACATCAAATGGACATGCTTTTTACCCATTTCGGTTTAAGTGGTCCAGCCATTTTGCGCTGTAGTCAATTTGTAGTGAAAGAGCAGAAGAAAAACGGTGGACTGCCTGTTCAGGTCCGTATCGATAGTTTACCTGATCAAAACGAAGAGCAAACTTTTCAAATCCTCCTTTCTGCAATCAAAGAAGATCCAAAAAAAGCGGTGAAAAACGTTTGGAAAGGAATCGTGCCGGAAAGATGGCTTTTATTCTTGCTTCAACGTGCAAGTATCCTGGAAAGTGAAGATGGTCAAAATTTAGCCCACGATAAAATAAGAGAACTTGCACATCAGTTGAAACAATTTACAGTAAATGTTTATGGCACACAACCTTTGGACAAAGCATTTGTAACTGGTGGAGGTGTATCCATTAAAGAAATTGAACCAAAAACAATGGCATCGAAGAAAAAAGCCGGACTCTATTTCTGCGGTGAAATTTTGGATATTCATGGGTACACAGGTGGTTATAATATTACATCTGCCCTTGTAACTGGGAAAATTGCTGGCATGAGTGCAGCTCGTTTTATCGGGTAATTATTTTGGAGAACTAGATATCAGATATATACTTGTATGAAGCCATATTATTAATATTGTAATGAAAAATAAAAAGGACCATTTAAGGTCCTTTTTATTTTTTATAACAAATATCCTAAGAATTATTGTAGTGGTAGTTTCTTTTTTATAAGCTCAATGGGTTGCATGAACGCATATTTAAAATCGGTCTCTGGCAAGGACAGCATAACATGATCCAACAATGGATAATCATACAATCTTCCTTCGTRAATTAATTCGAAATGCGGATGCATTAAAAAGTCATGGGGCGTGACAAGCGTAGGTGGAAGATTCCATAAATCCAGGCCACTTTTTTCAAAAACCTCTGCAATAAATTGAGAGCAAAAGTATTTATTCCTTTGGTTAATTGGACGTCGGATAGCAACACCAACCAGACCCAGGAAGTTATACGAATATATCTCTTTATTATTATTAAAGCTTTGGATAACATCTCGGATACGATTATACTCTTTTGGTGAAACATCAATTTTTGATAACACACATCTTGTGTTATCAAAATATCGGTAAGTACCAAAATAAATATCCTCTTTTATAAAACCAGCAATCAGCGGATTTTTTGGGTATTTTCTTCCAAAACTATAGATTTCATCAAGTTTTTCGTCAAAAACGATGGAAACATGATTGTAAGGTGCATTTGTAAAATTTTTGATTGTTTTATTTAATAATGTACCTGTATCGGTCAATAAAACATAAACCGTTTTTTGTTCCTTATCCATCATTGTTACTCCTGTCCTTTTCCCTTACTTGCGATTGATCTCCCCCTACTCTATCTTTCTTAATCTTCTTTGTCACCTTTATATTCTAGAATATCCCCCGGTTGGCAATCTAATGACTTACATATTGCTTCTAATGTGGATAATCTAATGGCTTTTGCCTTTCCATTTTTCAGTATCGAAAGATTTGCCATTGTGATTCCAACTCTCTCAGAAAGTTCTGTAACACTCATTTTCCTTTTAGCCAACATCACATCAATATTGATTATTATTGCCATATTTTTCACCTCAGACTATTAAGTCATTTTCCGATTTTATATCAATCGCCTCTTTTAAAAGCTTTTGTAGAACTGCAGCAAACACCGCTATTACCATTGAAGCAAAAACAGGAACCATTCCGACTATGACGAGACCCGGTGCATCATCTAGCTCTGCTACGAGAAACACAAATGGGAGAATGACCACATACAAACCACTAATCGTCAATGCACAGAATTTGATTTTCTTGAGAGCTTTAACAGACAGCTCAGAAAATGCTTGGTTCTTATCAATATAACTTAAAAGCTTAAAAGTCTGATACAATGCAGCAAAAAACGGTATTACTGATACATACAAACCTATTAATATGGGATATAGTATATAAGCATAATCTGGATTTACTGGATTACTAGGTAACCAATACGCGCCGAATATGCCCAATGCAAAAATTGGCATTCCAATAAGAATCACAACTATCTTTAGAAAGAGCGTCGATCCTTGTTTCATAAAAAGCACCTCACTTATTTATTGTCCATTTTAATTTAACATATTATTTATCGTTTTACAATAAATTTTTATTTATTTTAGTTATATATTTATTGTTGCAATAAAACTAATTTGAAACAAACTAAATTGAAATTGAATTTTTGAAATCTTTATATTACAATGGTCTTTAACAAGCAATGAAGAAGAATAGTAGCTTTGTGGAATGCTTTAGAGAGCTGACGGTTGGTGCGAGTCAGTAGCGGACATAGAGTGAATGGGCTTCTGAGCTCCAAGGCTGAAAGTAATAGTAGGTTTTGGCGTATGTCTACGTTATAAGATGCACAACTGTTTGGTTGTGATTAAGAGGATTACAAAAGTAATCAATAAAGGTGGCACCACGGCTCTCCGTCCTTTTTAGATGGAGGGCCTTTTTGTGTTTAGTCGAGCAGAGAAAAGGAGAGATGAGCAATGACAGTTGAGACGAGAAGTTATGAGATGAAAGAGATCCAAGGAGACATGATGACACCTATTTCCATTTATCATTCTTTAAATGGAAATAAGAAAATGCTATTTGAATCATCCGCAAAACATGAAGAAAGCGGACGCTATTCTTTTATCGCACTAAATCCGATTGCTGAACTAATCGGGGACCAATCTAGTTTTACATTATCGTATAGCCACGGGGAAATGGAGAAAGGGTCGACGTCTGTTATAGAAAAGCTGAAAAAATTGATACCTATTCATACTGTAGAATACCCCTTTTCATTTTTCGGCGGAGCTATTGGTTATTTTGGATATGAAACGGCATTTTACCATGAGAAAATCGGGGAGCTATTGCCAGATGAATTAGAAATGCCCGATCTTCATCTAATGTTTTATGACACCTTTATTATTTTTGACCATCTAAAACAAACCGTGACCATTGCTGCAATTGATTTATTCCAAAATGGACGCACCCAACAAGAAATGACAGATGCAATTGAAACAATATATACTGATTTACTACAGAATACAAAGCTTCAAGAAGATACAGAAACAAAACTAGCTTTTCAATCCATGATAGAAGAATCTGCTTTCATTGAGATGGTAGAAAAAGCAAAAGAACATATTGTCAAAGGCGATATTTTTCAAGTTGTTTTATCGCAGCGATTTACCTCTCCTTTTGCAGGGAATCCTTTTTCGCTATATCGACAACTTCGTACAGCAAATCCTTCTCCCTATATGTTTTATATGGACTTTGGTAGCTATACAATACTCGGGACTTCCCCGGAAAGCTTAGTGAAAGTAAATAATGGAATTGTCACAACGAATCCAATTGCTGGAACAAAGCCACGAGGGAAAACCGTAGAAGAGGATATGCAAATTGCAAAAGATTTACTAAATGATGAAAAAGAAATTGCCGAGCATCGAATGCTTGTGGACCTAGGACGTAATGATATGGGAAGAATCTCCCAAATTGGTTCCGTGCAAATCGAAAAGTATATGACGATTGAATACTATAAATATGTCATGCATATTGTCTCGGAAGTGACCGGCCGACTTAAGGAAGATTTGCATATACTGGACGTTTTAACCGCTTGTTTACCTGCTGGAACTGTATCAGGCGCACCGAAAATTCGTGCGATGCAAATCATTAATGGGCTGGAAACGACGAAACGCGGAGTGTATGCTGGGGCGGTCGGTTATATTTCCGTCACTGGTAATATGGATTTGGCACTAGCTATACGTACGATGGTTGTAAAGGATAATAAAGCATATGTTCAAGCCGGTGCCGGTATCGTTCATGATTCTGTTCCGACGAGTGAATTCGAGGAAACGCTCAATAAAGCGAAAGCACTTTTGGAGGTGCAACGATGATTTTATTGATCGATAATTATGATTCCTTTACCTATAATTTGTATCAACAAGTAAGCATTCTTGGGAAAGATGTGCAAGTTGTGCGAAATGATGCGATAACAATGGAGGAAATTGAGCGGTTAAATCCGGAAGCGATTATTATTTCTCCGGGCCCTGGTACTCCATCTGAAGCTGGAATTTCAATCGATGTTATTCAGAAGTTGTATCAAAAGTATCCAATACTCGGAATTTGTCTCGGTCACCAATCGATCGGCGCTGCGTTTGGAGCTGATATTATACAAGCAAAAACGATCATGCACGGGAAGATTTCGGAAGTCGAACATACACAGTCATCCATTTTTGCCGCTTTCACTGAACCAATTTCCGTCATGCGTTACCATTCGCTTGTCATTGATGAACACACATTGAATGATGAATTAGAAGTGCTTGCAAGAGCTGGAGATGACAATGAAATTATGGCGATTAAGCATCGAGACTTCCCCTTATACGGGCTTCAATTTCATCCGGAATCGATAGGTACAGTACAAGGCGATCAGTTAATGAGGTCATTTATAGAAACACTACAATAAAGATATAAAATCGGAGGCTCCTAGAATTTTTCTAGGGGCTTTTATCATTGTTAAAAGGGAAAGAAGTGATTTAGTTGGAATAGCCAAAAAAAGTTAAAAAAGCTGCTTATCCCTCGAGGGGAATAAGCAGCTTTTTGGATTGTTAAATGACGATATTAACCATCTTACCTGGTATTGCAATAATTTTCTTCACTTCTTGCCCTTCCAACCATTGTTGAACTTGTTCGGAAGCTATTGCTGATGCTTCTAACTCTTCTTTCGTAGCATCTTTTGCAACTAGAAGTTTCGCGCGCACTTTCCCTTTAATTTGAACAGGAATTTCCACTACATTGTCTACTAATTTCGATTCATCAAATGTTGGCCACGCTTCGTATGTCATTGTATCTTCATGCCCTAAAATGCTCCAAAGCTCTTCTGCAATATGTGGAACAATTGGAGAAATTAGTTTAACAAATCCTTCTACGTATTCTTTAGATATATGTTCTGCTTTATAACCTTCATTGATAAATACCATCATTTGTGAAATGGCTGTATTATAATGCATGGATTCATAGTCATCTGTTACTTTCTTAACTGTTTGGTGATACACTTTCTCCATATTTTCGGAAGAAGTATCACTTACTTTTTCGCTTAGTTTTCCATTTTCATCGACAAACAAACGCCAAATTCGGTCTAAGAATCTTCTTGAACCGTCCAATCCATTCGTTGACCATGCCTTTGAAGAATCTAATGGTCCCATAAACATTTCATATAAACGAAGTGAATCGGCACCATGTGTTTTCACGATATCATCTGGATTTACTACATTTCCTTTTGACTTAGACATTTTCTCGTTATTTTCACCTAGGATCATTCCTTGGTTAAATAATTTTTGGAATGGCTCTTTCGTCGCAACAACACCAATATCATAAAGGAATTTATGCCAGAAGCGTGCGTACAATAAATGCAATACGGCGTGCTCTGCTCCACCAACATAAATATCGACTGGTAACCAACGTTTTGCTAATTCCGGATCAATAAGTGCTTCATCATTGTTTGGATCGATATAGCGTAAGTAGTACCAGCAGCTACCTGCCCATTGTGGCATAGTATTTGTTTCACGACGCCCTTTTTTCCCTGTTACAGGGTCTACTACATTTACCCATTCTGTAATATTGGCAAGTGGCGATTCACCAGTTCCACTTGGTTTAATATCCGTTGTTACAGGTAACATTAGAGGCAACTCGGATTCATCTACAGTTGTTGAAGTACCATCTTCCCAATGGATAACTGGAATTGGCTCACCCCAATAACGTTGGCGGCTAAATAACCAATCGCGCAAACGATAGGTAATTTTCTTCTCACCTTTACCGTTTGCTTCAAACCATTCAATTGCTTTAGCAATCGCTTGTTGTTTGTTCAAACCATTTAAGAAGTCTGAGTTCACTAGCATTCCATCTTCTGTATACGCTTCTTCTTCGACATTTCCGCCAGAAACTACTTCTACAATCGGTAGATCAAATTGTTTTGCAAACTCATAATCTCTTTCATCATGCGCTGGAACCGCCATAATTGCACCTGTTCCGTATGTTGCTAAAACATAATCCGCAATCCATATCGGCATTTTCTCGCCACTAACAGGGTTGATTGCATAAGCACCTGTAAATACACCTGTTTTATGTTTGGCAAGGTCTGTACGCTCTAAATCGCTTTTTAGCTTTACTTGATCTTGATATGCTTGCACTGCTTCTGTTTGCTCAGCTGTTGTTATTTTTTCAACCAGTTTATGCTCTGGAGCTAATACAGCATACGTTGCACCGAAAATAGTATCCGGACGCGTCGTAAATGCGCGGAATGATTCATTCGTACCGTCGATTTCAAACGTAAGCTCTGCACCTTCCGAACGTCCAATCCAGTTACGTTGCATCTCTTTTAAGCTTTCTGGCCAATCTAGTTCATCCAAATCTTCCAAAAGTCTATCTGCATAAGCAGTTATACGAAGAACCCATTGACGCATCGGACGTCGTTCTACCGGATGTCCCCCACGTTCTGATAGTCCATCGATTACTTCTTCATTTGCAAGCACTGTACCTAATGCAGGACACCAGTTTACAGGTACTTCATCTACATAAGCCAAGCCTTTTTTGTAAAGTTGGATGAAGATCCATTGTGTCCATTTGTAATAAGATGGATCTGTTGTATTTACTTCTCTATCCCAATCATATGAAAAACCAAGATCATTCATTTGACGTTTAAATGTAGCAATATTCTTGGCAGTAAATTCTGCAGGATCATTACCTGTATCAATTGCATATTGCTCTGCAGGAAGTCCAAAAGCATCCCAGCCCATTGGATGAAGCACGTTATAACCTTGTTTACGTTTAAAGGCACTTAAAATGTCCGTTGCAATATACCCAAGTGGATGCCCTACATGGAGTCCAACTCCTGAAGGATATGGGAACATATCTAATGCATAAAATTTTGGTTTCGAAGGATCATCCACCATTTTATACGTTTTGTTTTCTTTCCAATACTTTTGCCATTTTTTTTCGATTGCTTCATGATTAAAGCTCATTTAGTTTCCTCCTCCAATAAAAAAACTCGTCCCTTAAAAAACTAAGGGACGAGAGTATATACTCACGCGGTACCACCCAAATTAGTGGAAATCCACTCAACTTGTTTCCTTAACGCGGATAACGGTATAAGCTACTCTAATTTCACTTATACTGACTCAAAGGCGAGTTCAATAATTCGTTACGCTAACTCACACCAACCGTTAGCTCTCTTTAGAAACGTCGATTATTTACTAATCCTTTTCACAGTCACTACTATTAGCATTTATTCTAATGGATATTCATATAAAATACAACCTGTACTTATATCGCTACGTTTTCTTTTACATCTTTAACAATAAGCGTTGCTTCCGTTGCATCTATAATATCTTGAATCGTATACCCTTCAAATACCTCTTTCAATTCAAGACCATCTGAAGTTACTTCTATCATTGCCCGTTCTGTTATTATTTTATTCACAACTGCTTTACCTGTTAACGGTAATTCACATTCTTTTTTAATTTTTGCAGAGCCGTCTTTTGCACAGTGGTCCATAATAACGATGATTTTCTTGGCACCATGTACTAAATCCATGGCACCACCCATACCTTTGATCATTTTCCCAGGAATCATCCAGTTCGCTAAATCACCTGTTTCGGAAACTTCCATTGCTCCTAAAATCGCTACATCCACATGCCCACCGCGAATCATCGCAAATGATTCGGCGCTAGTGAAAAAGGAAGATCCGGGAATCGTCGTTACCGTTTCTTTTCCGGCATTAATAAGATCTGGATCTACTTCCTGCTCCGTCGGATATGGTCCGATACCAAGTAATCCATTTTCCGATTGGAGAACGACCGTCTTATCAGGAGATATAAAATTCGCCACTAATGTTGGAATTCCAATCCCTAAATTGACATAGTTACCATGTTTGATTTCTTTTTCTGCTCTTCTCGCAATTTTCTCACGTGTATTCAACTTAGTCTCCCCCTTATGAACGTGTTGTAAGACGTTCGATTCTTTTTTCTTGTGCCGCTTGGAATAACCCTTGTACATAAATACTTGGTGTATGTATTTGTGCTGGATCTAAGTCGCCTGTTTCTACAATTTCTTCTACTTCTGCAATCGTTATTTTCCCTGCAGCTGCCATCATCGGATTGAAGTTTTGTGCCGTTTTGTTATAGATTAAGTTACCAAATTTATCTGCTTTAGCTGCACGAATTAAAGCAAAATCCGCACGAAGAGATTCCTCTAGTACATACTCTTTGCCATCGTAAACGCGCACTTCTTTTCCTTCCGCAACGGCTGTACCAACACCCGCTGGCGTAAAGAATGCAGGGATTCCTGCTCCACCTGCACGAATTTTTTCTGCTAATGTCCCTTGAGGTGTTAGCTCTACTTCTATTTCTCCGGAAAGCACTTGACGTTCAAATTCTTTATTTTCTCCTACATATGAGCCAATCATTTTTTTAATTTGTTTATTTTTTAGTAGAAGTCCAAGACCCCACTCATCTACTCCACAGTTATTCGAAATAACGGTTAAATCTTTTACCCCTTTTTCAACTAAAGCTAAAATGAGCTGTTCAGGTATACCAACAAGGCCAAAGCCTCCTACCATTAACGTCATTCCATCTTCAATATTTGCTACAGCTTCACTTGCTGAACTGTAAATTGGTTTCATGAGACAATTCCCCTTTCTTATGTAAAGATACTACAATCTAATATTCTCAAATATCCGATAAATTAGCAATCTATTTAACTAGATCAGTTCCCGAGATAGATTATTTATTCCTGACCATGAATATTAATAAAACGCCCCGATTGTCAAATCGGGTGTTTATAATTTATTGGCTCGTGTAACCACCGTCCAAAATAACTGCTTGCCCCGTCATTCCTTTAGCAGCATCACTAGCTAAAAACAAAGTCAAATCTGCAATCTCTTTGACATCTAACAATCGCTTCTGTGGAACTAAAGGATATAACACTTCTTCTAAAACAGATTCAACCGGTACATTACGCACTTTCGCTAAATCCTTAAATTGGTTTCGAACAAGCGGGGTGTCCGCATATCCTGGACAAATAGCATTCACTGTAATTCCATCAGTAGCTGTTTCAAGAGCTGCAACTTTTGTAAGTCCAATGACGCCATGTTTAGCTGAGTTATAGGCTGCTTTACCAGCAAAGCCGACCAAACCATTAATAGAAGCCATATTAATAATTCTACCGAATCCGTTCTTCCGCATATGTGGAAGAACGTGTTTGGTTGCTATAAATGGTGCTGTTAACATTATTTTTATCAATAGTTCAAAGCGTTCAGTAGGGAAATCTTCTAACATAGCTACATGCTGCATTCCTGCATTATTAATAAGAATATCAATACGCCCGTACTTTTCTATCGTGACATTAAAGCAATTAATTATATCTTCTTCCTTTGTCACGTCACATTCAAGACCTAATACATCCTCGCCTAATAGGTTAGCAGCTTCTTTTACTTTCTCTTCATTGATATCTGTTAATACTACAATCGCGCCAGCTTTATAAAATTCTTGAGCAATCTCAAGACCAATTCCTTGGGCTGCTCCCGTGATAAACAGTACTTTATCTTTTACCATTTATATACCTCCCAAAATGTTATCTACCCATCAGGAAGATTAAATTCCTAATCCTAAAGAGAAGAGAATAATTGCAATTACTACACCAAGTATTGGTACTACCACAGTTGTCGCAGCAACTGGCCAATATGCCGCACTATGTTTTTCTCCACAGATTGATTGAATAGTAGTTACTACATATCCATTATGCGGCAATGAATCCAGCGCACCAGATGAAATAGCGACTACTCTGTGCAAGGCTTCTGGATTTACACCCATATCCATATAATGTGGTGCTAATAATGGTAAAGCGATTGATTGACCACCAGACGAAGAACCAGTCATACCGGCAATTACGGATACCGCAATAGCAGCTCCTATTAAAGGCGAACCTGGAATGTTAGTCATTGCCTCCACAGCGGTTGTAAATGCAGGTACATTTTTTGCAACCCCTCCAAAACCAACAACTGCAGCTGTATTACCGATTGCAATAAGTGCACCAACAGTACCAGCAGAGAATGCTTCCCAGAAATTTTTAGAATACTTTCTTCCAACTATATAAGTTGCAATTACTCCACCAAGTAAGGCAATTATTAATGCGGATTGCGCTAATTTATCATGGAAGATAAATGAGATAACTAATACAACTGCTAATGGAAGCATTGCTAAAAATGGATTAGGTAAATTTCGTTTCGTATCGAATGTTGGATCGGATTCACGGTCTACAAATTTTTCTCCTTTATTTACCGCTTTCTTAATAATACGGCTCAACCACCAATATCCAAAAATCGCCATAAATGCAGCTACGATAATACTTACTTCCCATCCTGCATATGCATTTGTTCCTAAAAACTCAATTGGAATCCAGTTTTGTATTTCAGGAGACCCTGCAGATGTCATTGTAAATGTAACGGAACCTAACCCTAATGTTGCTGGAATAAAACGACGAGGTAAGTCGGCTTGCTTAAACAATGAAATGGCCATTGGATATACAGAGAACGCAACTACGAACAAACTCACGCCTCCATATGTAAGAACTGCACAAGCAATAACGATGGCAAGTACCGCATATTTCATTCCTAGTTTATCGACAATCCATTTGGATACAGAATCTGCTGCACCACTATCCTCCATTACCTTACCAAAGACTGCACCAAGTAAGAACATTAAATACCAGGACATAATAAACCCGGTAAATCCTGTCATATAACTTGTTACAAAATTGGCTTCCCCTTCAGCCGCCAACTGTGAAAATAATGGCATACCACTCGTCAGTGCAACTACTAATGCCGATATTGGACCAGCCATTAAAATATTTACACCTTTCATGGTCAAGACAATCAATAAAGCTAAGCCGCCTATAAGACCGACCATACTTAATGCTCCCATATATAAATCCCCCTATTATTTAAAATCGTGGTAAAATAGCAAGCTTTCTTTTTGTGGAAAGAGTTTATTAAAGTGATCAAAATATATAAAAGAATCTAGTAATAAATATTGTTAGTGCAGAAATCATCCTCTTCAATAAATTTTAGTTACCACAACATTTTTAAGTATTTTAACATCCTACAATCTAATTCCCTGCAGAAGAACAGATTTCTTTACTAGGAGTATTTTGCATAACGATATACATAAAAGCGCTTTCATATGTCATTAAAACATAATCGAAATTTTCAATCAATGGTAATTATGGTGATATTGTTTCCTCTATATTTCCCATTAATCCGATTTTCCGGATAATTCTAACACTAAAATAAATTGTATGAAGGATTGCTTCAAGCTAAAAAATCCGAATTTCTGGATTTATGTCCAAAAAATCGGATTTAGTTCAAAAGTTATATTTTTTAATTTTTTCATAAAGCGTAGATCTACTTATCCCTAATTGTTTGGCAATCAGCGCTTTATTGGATTGATTTTCAAGTAAATCTTGAATGACGCGTTTTTCGACTTCAATTAAAATATCCTCCAGTTTTCCATTTTTTTGAAACGACAGAGCATTTTGTTTCTTTACTTGTATTGGTAATGCTGAAGGTACTATAACGTCATTTTCAGCTAAATATATCGCCGCTTGTAATACATTTTGCAATTCACGGACATTTCCTGGCCAATGATAAGATTGAAGTATTTCTCTCGTTTTTGTTGCCAATACAATTTTCCGTCGGCCAGCCTGCACAACAAACTTTTGGAGAAAATAATTTAACAGCTCATCTAGGTCTTCTATACGATCCCTAAGAGGAGGAATTCGTAAAGTTACAGCTTGAATTCGATAGAATAAATCTTCCCTAAATTTCTTCTCATCTACAAGATTTGCTAAGGACACATTCGAAGATGCTAATATTCGAACATTTACCTGTTCCTCTTTCTCCGCCTGCATTGTAAAAACCGCTCCATCTTGCAAGGTACGCAGAAGCTTGGCCTGTAGTGTCAGAGGGAGTGCACTAATTTCATCTATGAATAATGTTCCTTTGTCAGCTTGCTTGTATCTACCTCTACTAGATTTACCGGTTGCTAAGTCATACTTTCCAAATAATTCTTCCTCCAGTAATTCTGGTGGAACTTCTGCACAATTTACTTTAACAAAAGGCTCATTTGAGCGTTCTGAAAGCTGATGTATACTGTGTGCAAAAATTTCTTTTCCAGTTCCACTTTCCCCTTCTATTAGAACGGGTATATCGCTTGGAGCAATTATTCCGATCGTCTCTTTTATTTTTCGAACTGCAGCCGAAGTTCCTTTAATATCCCCTAGATGGTACTCCTTATAGCTATTATCTTCCATATTCAATTGAATATGTTCCATAGTTGTTCTAACATGAGAACTTAGCTTTTTCCAATCAGACATGTCTCTAAATATAACGCTTCCAAAAGCACCAACAATTTTTCCATCGACAACAAGAGGCACACGATTCGCAAGCATATATGTCCCTTTAATATAATGAGGAGAGGCTATATGTGTGTTGCCCGACTTAATAACTTCATGCATTTTTGTGTTTTCAATAACTTCAGCGACTGGCTTTCCAATCGCATCATCCCTTTTTACTTCTAAGAAACGGCAATATTCTTCATTAATGTAAAGAATATTAGAATGCTCGTCCACAACTACAAACCATTGGAACGCATTCTCCAGTATTTCCGCAAGCACTGATGCGGATAAGTTTTTCAAAAAAGTTTCCATACCAATTCCCCCCCTTTAGAAACAGCTTATCTTTCATATTCTCAAAGATTGGCATAATAATCAATTTCATTTCAGCAAAAAACCGTTTGATTTTCATCAAACGGTGCGTTTTTTAAGTGGTAAATCATAAAGCAAACTCGTAATAATCGCAAAAATCATCAAACTCGTTAAAATCAATATCATCATCGGCGTGCCATAAGCTTCTACCAGTAAACCACCTATAAAAGGTCCAATCATTCGTCCAACAGTTGCCATACTATTGACAATGCCTTGATAGAATCCTTCTCTCCCTTTTGGCGCCAACTTATCAGCAAGCGTCGGAACAGCTGGCCATACGAACATTTCACCAATCGTCAGAATGACCATTGCTGTGATAAACATCGAATAGCTCTCTGCAAACGCAACGACAACAAAAGATCCCATGAAAATAACAATCCCGATGATAAGCTGCGTTTTAATTTTATGCTCTAATCGATTTATGATCGGTTTAATGAGCGGTTGAGCCGTAATAATTAGTAAGCCATTGATCGTCCATAGCAAACTATATTGCTTTAACGATATGCCTAAATCTAACACATGCGTAGAAATAGTCGAAGTCCACTGCACATATACGATCCATGTCAACATATACCCAACTGTTACAATCATCATGGCATAGAAAGGTGCTTTTTGTTTTATTTCCTTTTTCTCATTCAACACCGAGCTATGTCTATTCGTCGTCACAACTAATTTCCGATAAAAAATCCAAACAACAGCTAAAAATAATACATAGGTCAATAGATTCGCCATGAATATGTGATTAATATTATTGGCCGCCACTACCCCTGCAATCGCAGGACCAATTGCAACCCCAACATTTTGCGCCAAATAAATCGCATTAAAGGCCCTTCTTCCACCTTCTGGCCAAACACTGCCGACCATCGCATACATACTCGGGAAAATAATTCCCCCGCTAAATCCTAAAATTGCAACAAACCATATATATTCAGGCCAACCATGCCAAATTGTTAACAAGCCTAAAGCTATTAGCGACAAAATAATTCCTAGCAAAATCGATTTATACCCGCCAATCCGATCGAACAAATACCCTCCAAGTAAATTACCTATTACACCTGTCCCAGCATTAATCATGAGAACAAACCCAGCCATCGAAAGTGACTGTCCCAAATAATCATGCATGTAGATAGTATGTAAAGGCCATAAGAAGGAATTCCCCATCGTATTGATAAACATTCCGATGATTAAAAGCCATACAGCTTTTGGCATACAAAACACCTCATTTCCTCGTACGCTAAACTATTGTATGCTTTTTTATAATGTACTTCAAGATGGATACAACAAACTTTACGAAGACATGATAAAATAGGCATGTTAAGGAGTGAAATTGCATGAATGAAAACAACTTTCCTTTTCCATCAGATGGAAAAAGGTATTATACATGGAATCGATATTTACGAGATAGATTTGACCAGAAAATTTTCAAAGTCGCGCTAGACGCTGGCTTTGACTGCCCTAATCGAGATGGTACGGTCGCATTCGGTGGTTGCACATTTTGCAGCGTCGCAGGGAGTGGTGATTTCGCGGGAGATAAAGTAGATCCAATTCCAATGCAGTTTGAAAAAATAAAAGTCAAAATGCATGAAAAATGGAAAAAAGGAAAATATATCGCCTATTTTCAAGCGTATACAAATACTCATGCCCCTCTTCCCATATTAAAAGATAAATTTGAAGCTGCTTTGGCACTAGAAGGTGTCGTCGGCATTTCCATTGCAACTAGGCCCGACTGCTTACCTGATGATGTAGTTGAGTATTTAGCCGAGTTAAACGAACGAACTTATTTATGGATCGAGCTAGGACTTCAAACAGTGCATGAAAGAACGGCAAATTTAGTAAATCGTGCACATGATTATCCTACTTATATAGAAGGTGTAAACAAATTACGCAAACACGGCATCCGAATTTGCACACACATTATAAATGGTCTCCCTTTAGAAGACCGTGAAATGATGATGGAAACTACCCGGGAAGTGGCTAAGCTTGATGTGCAAGGGATTAAAATTCATTTACTTCATTTATTAAAAGGAACTCCAATGGTAAAACAATACGAAAAAGGGAAGCTAGAATTTATGGAAAGAGATGCCTATATTCAGCTCGTTGCCGACCAATTAGAAGTACTTCCACCTGAAATGGTTGTCCAACGTATTACAGGCGATGGACCGATTGATTTAATGATTGGACCTATGTGGAGTGTCAACAAATGGGATGTGTTAAATGGGATAGATGCGGAGCTTGCCAAACGAAATAGTTATCAAGGGAAATTATATGAAAAGACTGGTGTTTTACGATGATATTAAAAAGAGTTTTACCATTTGCAAAAGAGTTACTAGCAAATGTTGTGGAAAAAGGTGATTCAGTAATAGACGCAACTGCAGGAAATGGGCATGATACATTGTATCTTGCGGATCTAGTAGGAGAGAATGGGCATGTCTATGCTTTTGATGTGCAAAAAGAAGCCATTCAAGCAACTGAGGATAAGCTTGCGCAAGCGAATTTGCTTGGACAAGTTTCGTTAATTCATGATGGGCATGAATATGTTAAGAAGTATGTTACGGAAGAAGTATCTGCAGCCATTTTTAATCTAGGATATTTGCCCGGTAGTAACCATGAAATCGTTACAAGAGGAACTTCTACTGTTCAGGCGATTGAATCACTTTTGCATTTACTAAAAGTTGGAGGATTGATCGTTTTAGTAGTTTATCACGGACATGAAGGTGGTAAAGAGGAAAAAGAAGCACTTATGGCTTTCGTACAACAATTACCTCAAGCGTACGCTCATGTGCTATCTTATCAATTTTTAAATCAACAAAATGATCCACCATTTATTATTGCAATTGAAAAAATGAAGGACAATTAACTCTTCATCCACTTCTTTGCATATTCAGAGAATACATGGAGAGACTACCTATAAAAAGGAGAATCTCCATGCCTAAAATTGCATCCATAAGTACATATAAACCTCCCTATACATTAAACCAAACAAATATTGAACAACTAACAAAAGAACTATTCAAAGACAAGATTGCACAACTGGATCGATTATTAAAAGTATTTGAGAACGGTGATATCGAAACTCGCAATTTTTGTGTACCTCTAGAATGGCATCAAACAAATCATACATTTGAGGAACGTAATGATATATATATAGAGTTAGCGACAAAATATAGTGGAGAAGTTATTCAAACTTGCCTTCAAAACACAACTTTCCTACAACAGACGATTGATTCAAAAGAAATAGAAGCTATTATTTTCGTTAGTACTACTGGAATCTCCACTCCAAGTATCGATGCCCGTGTCATGAACCAGCTCCCTTTTTCCGATCGTATGAAACGGATCCCATTATGGGGACTAGGTTGCGCTGGAGGAGCTGCGGGAGTGAGTAGAGCTTTTGACTATTGCAAAGCCCATCCGAAGGAAAAAGTACTCGTTGTTTGTGTAGAGCTTTGTAGTCTTACATTTCAACCAAATGATTTTTCCAAAAGTAATTTAATTGGAGCTTCTCTTTTCGCTGACGGTGCAGCTTGCGTATTAGTATGTGGGGATGAAGCGAATGTTTCAACGAAAAGACCCGTTCCACACATTATAAATACAGCTTCTAAATGGATGCCAGACTCTGAAAATGTGATGGGATGGGATATTAAAAATAGTGGATTACATGTTGTATTTTCGAAGAGTATCCCTTCTATTATCTCTAGTTGGCTTGGACCGTTCATCGATGAATTTTTCATGGAACAACAAATAACAAAAGAACAACTCAACCATTTTGTCGCACATCCTGGAGGCAAAAAAGTACTAGAAGCCTACGAAGAAACACTTCAACTCCCAGAAGGAAAAACGTCGATTTCTCGAGAAGTATTAAAAAACCATGGTAATATGTCTTCCCCTACCGTTCTTTATGTATTGGAGCAATTCATGGAACAAGAAAATAGAAAAGAAGATATCGGGTTACTTGTTGCATTAGGTCCTGGATTTTGTGGAGAAGCAGTTTTACTAAATTGGGGGGATTAATATGTTATTTTTCATCCTTATATTCCTAGTTATTGCACAAAGAATTACGGAAGTTTTTATCGCGAAACGAAATGAAAAAAAGATGCTCGCACGTGGTGCTTATGAAGTGGGTAGCTCCCATTATCCATATATGGTTGCCCTTCATGTGAGTTTTTTTGTTTGTTTAATCGCAGAAGTCGTATTTATGAACCAACGTATTTCTCCATTGTTTCCACTATTTTTAGTTATTTTTTTATTTGTTCAAGCACTACGCATTTGGTGTTTAACTTCTCTAGGAACATTTTGGAACACGAAGATTATGATTTTACCTGGTGCCCAAGTTGTAAAAACCGGTCCCTATTTGTATATGAAACATCCGAATTATGTGGTCGTTTGTATTGAAATAGCACTCTTACCTTTAATGTTCCAAGCATACTTTACAGCGATTTGCTTTACGCTTTTAAATCTAGCCATGCTATCGGTTCGTATTCCACTGGAAGAAAAAGCGTTGATGGAAGCAACCGATTATACGGAGGAATTTAAAAAGAAGATTTCGGCTTCTTAACCGAAATCTTCTTTTATAATGGATTTTATTGTTGATTTGCAGCTTCTTCTACTGCTCTTGCCACTAAATGATGCACAGTTGGATCTAGTGGGTTTGGTATTAACTCGCCAGGTTTCGTATGACTGACAATCGCTTGGGCTGCCGCTATTAGCATTGGGTATGTAATAGCCGATGCTCCAGCGTCTAATGCCCCTTTGAATATACCTGGGAAACCGATTACGTTGTTTACAGAACGTCCATCTGCCGCAAAAGCTGCTCCTGCTGCGATTGCTTCGGAAGGAAGTATTTCTGGATTTGGATTGGAAAGAGCTAAAATAATTTGACCATGTCGAACCATTTCCGGTTTGATCAGACCAGATACTCCAGTTGTCGCAACAATAATATCACATGTTTCCATCATTTCTTCCAGTGATCCAATTGTTTTTCCACCATAGTTAATCAAACGATTTTGCGCTACTTCTTGGCGATCAAGTCCATAAACGTCTTCTACACCATAAGCCATTAACATGCGGCATATCGCAAGACCCGCAGCACCAAGGCCAATTTGACCGATTTTTGCTTTTTTCACATCAACATTTGTAGACTTACATGCAGATAATATAGCCGCCAATGCAACTACTGCCGTTCCATGCTGATCATCATGCATAACCGGGATAGGTAGCTCTTCCTTCAGTCTTTCTTCAATTTCAAAGCAATGTGGTGAGCCAATATCTTCTAACAAGATAGCTCCGAAACCTTTATGTATATGTTTAATCGTTTCTACTATTTCATCTGGATCACTTGTGTTCAATAAAATTGGAATTCCGCTCAGGCCGACAAATTGATCTAATAATACAGCTTTTCCTTCCATAACCGGCATTCCAGCAACTGGACCAATATTTCCTAGACCTAATATTGCTGTACCATCAGTTACAATGGCAACGGAGTTTCCAATCGAAGTAAAGTAGTTAGCTTTTTCTGGATGATGAAGTATTTCCATACATACACTTGCAACTCCAGGCGTGTAGATTCGTTGTAAATCTCCAAGGGAGCGTACATCTAACCTACTCTTCATCGCAATTTTTCCACCCTCATGCGCGTTTAAAACATCATCCGTTACCGCATGAATTTTTACTCCATTACCAATCGCTTCAATATTTGCGATTACTTTATCTAATTGCTCAATAGATTTACATGTAATTGTAATATCACGAACTGTTATTAATGCACCACTTTTTAATGTTGTAATATCACCAATATCTCCATCACCTAGTCCAATCGCCGTTGCAACTTTCGCAAAATTACCTGGCTTCGAAGGAGTTTCTACAATAATATTTCGAATAATATGTTGGTTTTGCATGTTATATCTCCTTTAAACTCACTTTTTCGACCACTCGATTATAACATAAAAAAACCCCTCATTCATAAGGAATGAAGGAATCTTTCTTATATTAAGAGAATAAAAGTCTTTCTAATGCTAAAGGTTCTATATATTGACCATCTTTATATACACGCATATTCCCACCTGAAATTTCATCGATTAGAATTATTTCATTTGTTTTGGCATCACGGCCGAACTCCAGTTTAATATCGTATAAATCTAACCCTTTTATTGCTAAATCCTCTTTCACTAATTGAGAAATTTGTTTGGTTAAAGTTTGTAATATTTCATATTCCTCTTCTGAAAGAATAGAAAGCATGGAAAGGGCTTGTTTCGAGATTGGCGGATCTTGACGCTCGTCGTCTTTAATCGTTACTTCCACAAATGCATCTAAAGGTTGTCCCTCTTCACAATATGCTCCATATCTACGTAAAAAGCTTCCGACAGCTTTAAAGCGGCAAATAACTTCAAGTCCTTTACCAAAAACTTTCGCTTCTTTTACAGTCATTGTAGATTCTTCGATATTAGAATCGATAAAATGGGTTGGTATTTCTTTTTCCATTAACTTTTGAAAGAAATAAGTAGTCATGCGTAGTCCTGCTTTTCCAGCGCCTTCTATTGTTAAGCCGACCGTATTGGCACCGGGATCAAAGACACCATTTTCACCAGTTACATCATCTTTAAATTTTAATAAAACATCCCCATTATCCAGCTTGTAAACGTCTTTTGTTTTACCTTGATAGGTAAGATTCATTTGCAACTTCCTCCTTCAATTAACTACGCCTTATTTTACACCTAAAAGACATATTCAAACAATATACCCGATAGATCTTAGTACATTATTTATAAATGAATGCGAGTAGGCAAAAATTTCTTCTCGTTCCGGTTCTTGATGGAGATCATGAAAACAATTTTTCCATTCTTTATACTGATACTCAGAAAGTGTTTGTTTTTTTAACCAACTAATTGTTGCCTTCGTATCCGTAATTTTATCTCGTTCTCCCGTCATTAACAAAATCGGAACATTGGGAACAGACTCTTCCGACTGTACGACCGTTTTCATCAATGTTTGCAATTCTTTATACCAGTCATTGGTAACGAGCGTACTATATGCTGGATCCTCGACAAATTGGCGGAATACTTCATAGTTTCTTGTTAATTCATTTAACTCAATCTCATGGTTAATCTTTTGCGGGACGGATAATTTTGCTAGTGCATTTGTCCATTTAGACGGCATTTTTTTTAGGTGAAGCCATGGAGATGTTAGAATTACCCCTGCATATTCCAATTCTAGTTTGCGCATCACTCTTATTAATAATGTTGCCCCTAGCCCATGTCCCATTAAAAAAATTGGTAAATCATATGTTACTGCAACTTGGAGTGCCTGTTTTATATATTCTTTATACAATTCAAAAGACTCATCATGTAGCCCTTTTGCTTTTTTTAGTTCACCATGACCAGGTAAATCCCCCATAACGATATGGCAATTAGAGCTTCTTAATTTTTCAATTAGCCAAGCATATCTACGATGGTGTTCATATGCACTATGTACGAGGATGATTACTGCCTTTGGTTTTTCTTCTGCTTCCCATTTCCACATGAACAGCACACCTTCCTGTTTTGTTTCATTTTTTGTGTTTGTTTGTTACGATTAATTATATTCTATTTTAATAAAGGGTGTGTATTTATTGATTTATCCTTATAAAGACAAAATTCCATCGATTGATGAATCTGCTTTTATAGCTGATTATGTCACAATAACAGGCGATGTGACAATCGGTCCGGAGTCTACAATTTGGTTCAATACGGTAATTAGAGGGGACGTTGCTCCTACGATTATTGGTCGTAAAGTAAGTATTCAAGATTTAAGTTGCCTTCATCAAAGTCCAAATAAGCCACTCATTATCGAGGACGAAGTAACGATTGGGCATCAAGCAACTTTACATAGTTGTATCGTTCGAAAAGGTGCATTAGTTGGGATGGGTTCCATTATTTTAGATGGTGCCGAAATCGGAGAAGGTGCATTTATCGGAGCAGGAAGTCTTGTACCTCCTGGCAAGAAAATTCCGCCTGGTTCACTAGCATTTGGAAATCCCGCAAAAGTAGTACGAGAGCTTAATGATGCTGATAAAGAAGATATGCAGCGCATTATTCGAAAGTATGTGGAAAAAGGCGAGTATTATAAATCGTTGCAGAGATAAAGGCTAAGAGCGCCACTCGTGTGGCAACATCCTGTTGGCCCCGGCAGGAATCGCTACCTGCAGCGAAAATCAATGAAAATTGCTTACTTACTCAGCATCGACTCGCTAAAAACAAAATTTTATACAGTTTTTTCTAATGCGAATCCAGGAAATGGCTTAGGGCAACCAACCGATCATTGAAAGCAACTAGTACTATGTTGAAAGCAACTAAATCAGCACGAGAGCAACCAAAACACTAGTGAAAGCAACCAATTTTTAAAATAGCAAGTTTACTTGGATTGAGACGCCCATGACTGTGACGCATTATTTATAAATGTTGCGCGTTTGAATGGCAACGTTGCGCAAATGACCTACAATGTTGCGTGTAACGACTAGGATTTTGCGCATTTTTGATCTTATATTCTTATCTAGCTAAATAGTGGGAATCATTTTGCCGTAGCTGGTCGTGCCACATGAGCCAAAGTCATGAACCCACTTGCGTGTAACACGAGTAGGTTCATGGGAGGTGCGACAAACGCGAAGGTTAGCAGGAACTCACTAAGTAGCATTATACCTATTTCATATACATTATAAAAAATGTCTTATCTTATGTTACCTGAAAACAGTTATCTACTATAGTTTTATAGAAAAAAAAAGCCACCACTTTTAAAAAGTGATGGCTTTTCTTATTACTTATAATCCTGCTTTTTCTTTTAAAGCGTCTGCTTTATCTGTTTTTTCCCATGGCGCGTCGATGTCTGTACGACCGAAGTGACCATAAGCTGCAGTTGGTTTGTAAATTGGACGACGTAGGTCTAGCATTTTAATAATGCCTGCTGGACGAAGGTCAAATAGTTCACGAATGTAAGCTACTAATTGTGCCTCTTCTACTTTTCCAGTTCCAAATGTATCAACAGCGATCGATACAGGTTGAGCTACTCCAATAGCATAAGCTAATTGTACTTCGCAACGGTCTGCAAGTCCTGCAGCGACAATGTTTTTTGCTACATAACGAGCAGCATATGCAGCGGAACGGTCTACTTTCGTTGGATCTTTACCAGAGAAAGCACCGCCTCCATGACGAGCGTAACCACCGTAAGTATCTACGATAATTTTACGACCTGTTAAACCTGCATCCCCTTGAGGTCCACCGATTACAAAACGGCCAGTTGGGTTGATAAAGTATTTTGTATTTTCATCGATTAAATGAGCAGGAACAATCGGCTTGATCACTACTTCTTTTAAATCTTTTTGAATTTGTTCTAGCGTAATTTCTGGATGATGTTGCGTAGAAATAACAATCGTATCAATACGAACTGGATTATTATTCTCATCATACTCCACTGTTACTTGTGTTTTACCATCTGGGCGTAAGTAGTCTAATGTTTCATCTTTACGCACTTGGGCTAAACGACGTGACAGCTTATGCGCTAAACTAATTGGAAGTGGCATAAGTTCAGGTGTTTCATTACATGCGTAACCAAACATTAAACCTTGGTCCCCTGCTCCAATTGCTTCGATATCTGAATCCGTCATAGATCCTTCACGAGCTTCTAACGCTTGGTCAACACCCATAGCAATATCAACAGACTGCTCATCAATTGCAGTCAATACTGCAGATGTTTCTGAGTCAAAACCATATTTAGCACGAGTGTAACCAATTTCTTTAATAGTAGAACGTACTACTTTTGGGATATCTACATAAGTAGACGTTGTAATTTCTCCTGCAACTAAAACAAGACCTGTTGTTACACTTGTTTCACAAGCAACACGTGCATTTGGATCTTCTGTTAAAATAGCATCTAATATAGCATCCGAAATTTGATCGCAAATTTTGTCTGGATGCCCTTCTGTAACTGATTCCGACGTAAATAATCGGCGTTGTGTCATAGAATATTCCTCCTATATCCTGCGAGATTTCTCTCAAGAATTGATACGGTACTCATTCCCATGTCAAGCCATTTCAAATGGATTAAACTTGAAGCCGTTTCGGACTTGGCACACAAGGATAAAGGGCGATGTTATATAAAAAAACCTTTCACTCACGTAAATGTACATGAGGAAAGGTATTAATTTCATAAGCACCTTTCACTCTTATCAATCAAGGAATCACACCTTGTCTCAGGTTGGGCACCTTTGTAATAAAAAAAATTACAGGTTGCCGGGTTTCATAGGGCCTGACCCCTCCACCAGCTCGGGATAAGAGTATCCGTTCAATAAAACATCATACGGAAACTCCGTACAAAAGTCAATAATTTTTTAGTGCCTATTAGAAAAGATAAAAAAATAATACATTAATTAGTGTAGACTATTTAACTTAATGTGTTATACTAATTCACATATAAACGAAAAATTCCTCCACCCTTGAGGAAATAATGAAAAAAGGATGGTAAATACAATATGAATTCAATCGATACGGTGAGTGAACTGAACGAATTGCTAGCTGGAAACAATATTAGCGTACAATTATCAGTGCCGCAACTTGTGGAAAAAGCAACATCTAGAGGAGAAGCTATTTTAACTTCTACAGGTGCTGTAAAAGCAGAAACAGGTAAATATACAGGCCGTTCCCCACAAGATAAATATATCGTAGAAGAACCTATCTCTAAAGACAAAATCGATTGGGGTTCCGTAAACCAACCTATCTCTTCTGAAATTTTTGACGCACTATATAAAAAAGTAACGAACTATTTAAAAGAACAAGAAGAATTATTTGTCTTTAAAGGATTCGCAGGAGCAGATAAAGAATCCCGTCTTGGCATTCAAGTGATTAATGAATTTGCATGGCATAATTTATTTGCACATCAATTATTCATCCGCCCTACGGAAGAAGAACTGTCAACACATCAAGCAGATTTCACCATTGTAAGTGCACCAAACTTCAAAGCTGATCCAGCTATCGATGGCACTAAATCAGAAACATTCATCATCGTTTCTATGGAAAAGCGTATCGTATTAATCGGTGGAACGGAATATGCTGGTGAAATGAAAAAATCCATCTTCTCTATTATGAACTATTTGTTACCAGAACAAAACATTTTTCCGATGCATTGTTCAGCAAACGTTGGAGAAGCAGGAGATGTTGCATTATTCTTCGGTTTATCTGGAACAGGGAAAACGACTCTTTCTGCAGATGCAGGACGTAAGCTAATCGGAGATGACGAGCACGGATGGTCGGATAATGGCGTATTTAATATCGAAGGTGGCTGCTACGCTAAATGTATCGACTTAACTCGTGAAAACGAACCACAAATCTTTGATGCTATTACATTCGGAACAGTTTTAGAGAATGTAGTTGTGGATTTAGAAACTCGCGTTGCCAACTATGCAGATGATTCATTAACAGAAAATACACGTGCGGCATACCAAATTCAAAATATCGAAAACATTGTAGACCCTTCCATTGCTGGTCATCCAAATACAATTGTTTTCTTAACAGCTGATGCATTTGGCGTGTTGCCTCCAATTAGTAAATTAACGAAAGAACAAGCAATGTACCACTTTTTAAGTGGGTTTACATCGAAACTTGCAGGAACAGAACGTGGAATCACATCGCCACAGCCAGCATTTTCTACTTGCTTCGGCTCCCCTTTCTTACCATTGCATGCGACTGTTTACGCAGAAATGCTTGGGAAGAAAATTGATGAACACGGTGCACAAGTTTTCCTTGTAAATACTGGATGGACTGGTGGAGAATACGGTGTTGGTAGCCGTATGAAACTTGCTTACACTCGTACGATGGTTCGTGCAGCGATTGATGGAAAGTTAAGAAATGCAGAAACTACGATAGATCCAGTATTTGGTCTTGCAATTCCTACAGAAATTGAAGGAGTACCTACTGAAGTGCTTATCCCACGTAATGCTTGGGAAGATCAAGCAGCATATGATGTAAAAGCAACGGAACTTGCACAATCTTTCCGTGAAAACTTTAAAAAATTCGGTACCGTATCTGAAGACATCTCGCTTAAAGGCGGTCCATTAGCTTAATAAAATAAAAAAGGATGTCCCATACAATTGGTGACATCCTTTTTTAATTAATCTGCATTCTCATCATAAAAACTCGTTGAGGCAGATGAAGCGAATATGGATATGAATTTTTCGGCTTCTTCTTCATCCACTTTATATAAAATAATTTCCGAACCATAATGACCAATTTCTAATCGCTCGTCCCCTGCCTTATTAAAAAACATTTTGAACCATTTTAAACCACCTTTAGGATCAATGGAGTTATTTCGAAAAAATGTACGATTTTCCTCATTTAAATTAATCGTTATTACTTTTACAAGGCCCTCATTTATAGAAGAAGTCGACCGTGGTTTCAGTTCATCAATTACCGCGACTTCCTCCTTCCAGCTTTGGATAATGACATCATCGATTTCATTTGTATACAAATCCCATAGATTCGTCCAAAAGCTTGTATCCGAAGCGAAAGATGATTTTCCATCTATACTCATCGACTCCGTTGTGACAATCACATTTCCCAATTTCAAACTCCTCTCTGCAACTTCATCCACCTACATGCATCTTTCACTACTTGCCGATTTACTTGACTTGGGAAAAAATGTGTAAATTCAGGATAATACCATGTTTCTACTATTTTATTGTTCCTTAATAATTCTTTTTCTAATATTTCCGCATGCAAAAAGGAAACATTTACATCCAACTTCCCATGAATGATCAAGATAGGAGCTTGTATTTCAGCAATTGACGGTAAGACGTTCCGTTCTTCATATGCTTCTGTTTTACTTGTCGGGGTACCACCTATTACGCGCTTCATCATTCTTCGCATATCCAAGCGTTCTTCATAAGTCAAATAAATATCCGACACTCCCGCCCATGTCACAATCGAAGCAATATCCTTTTGTAAAATAGCCGTCCATAAGGCCATAATACCACCTCGAGAAAAGGAGAATAGATGAATTCTAGTCGAGATGCAAAATTGCTTTAATACATCTACTGCATAAACAGCATCTAATCGATCTTCTCCTGCGAATTCGTCTCTCCCTTCCCCTCCACGATTTCCGCGATAGTAAGGGGCAAAAACAGTAAATCCTTCCGATGCAATTTGGGCAATTCGAGCAGGCCTTACCATCCCAATACTTTGCATACCACCTCGTAAATACAATATCCCTTCATATACTCCTTCTTTTTTTGGTGTTGCGAGCATCCCTTTGACGCGTAAACCACAGGACCAATAAGTAATTTCAGTTAAATCGATAAGCGGGTTTGGTGAAGGATACACACGCATCCTTTCAATCATTCCATTTTCTTTCATATATTTTCACCTTCTCTAACATTGCTTGCATACCTTGGTCTTRCATATGAAAGCTCAAATTTTCGCTGTTTTGCAATTCACTTGTTGATAACCAGCGAGCACCATCTGTTTCAAATTCAGTGCTCTCGTCATGAATATCCCCAACATTTGCGATAAAAACCGCCTTACAAAATGGATTTTCATCTAACACCATATATTCAGCAAACCACTCCATATCGGTTATCTCTACATTTGTTTCCTCTAAAACCTCGCGTATAGCTGCTTCTTCTAACGTTTCCTTGTCCTCTACTTTTCCCCCTGGAAATTCAATGCCCCGTACCAGATGCTTCGTTAATAACCACTTTTCCTTATATTTTGCTATTACTAACACATGCATTGCCTTTATCGGAAATACACCTTTTTCAAAGGAAAGCTCTACTTTTATTCCGTTCAAGTCTTGGAATGTAATCATTATGTATCCCTCTTTTTGTTTGCTACTAAAAATTTTATCATAGAAGGAACCTAAAGAATAATATTCCAATACACAAGCATGATTCCAATGTCCGCTAAACAGTGACTAATGATTGGTGCAGTAATCGAACCCAGTCTAATACGAAATATTCCCCACATGATACCTGCTAAAAAAACAGGAATGACTGCAAGCATATTAAAAGGGAAGCTGAAAATCTCCATTAGGACAATCAAGTGGTACATACTATAAAATATTGCCGTAATCATAACCGTTAAAACATTTCCTAATTTTAAGGATAGCCTTCCATACATGAATTCTCTCCAATAAAGTTCTTCTAAAATAGGATTAATCAGTGCTAATACTAATACTAGTATAATCACCTTCGTTCCACTAAAATCCCATTTCTTCAATAGTTGCTGTAATTGGGAAATATCTAAAACAGATGATTGAAAAATAGCGACAAATCCATAAATAGACAACAAGCAAATCAATCCACTTACAATTCCTACAATAATAGATTTCTTCGATATAAGAAGACGGATTTGATATCTATTTGTCCTTTTCCAAAAGATCGTGACAATCGGAATGAACAGTAGCCATCCATAAAAAAGAAAAAATGTGATTAAAATATTTTGCAATAAGGAGAGACCGATGAATATTAATATTGTTGGTACAAAAAGCAATATAACTTGTTTGATCATACTTCTTTCACCACCTAGTTGGTTCAATTGGAGGACTACTATTTTGTATAAGTTCTTTGAGCTATAACAATGGGAACTGGTGAACTTATTTCTATTTCCATAAGCCTTTCCAATAACCCTCTAATATTAAATATATCGTTTTTTGCTTAGTCAAGATATCCCTTTTACATTTCAATGACCTTTAGCAGTTTTCCTCTTATAAATCCAAAGACTTTTATTGTATTCTTAAAGACCAACTTCTTTCTATAATGAAACATAGTAACTAAAGGAGGAATCACTATGGGCACACGTTTATTACGTTTTGAGTATAATGGACAAAATCGTTGGGGAGTTTATGAAGAAGCTTTACGTCTTGTAGAGGGTACATTCCTAACATTAAGAAGCATTTTAACAGATGGACCTTTACAAATTACAAAAGCTAAAACAGTAGGTGCCATTATTTCATTCGAAGATATTACCCTTTTATCACCAATTACACAAGACGGGAATATTTATTGCCAAGGTACCAATTACGCCGAACACCGAGAAGAAGCTGGTTTTACGCAACAAAAGCCAGCCTATAATCTGCTGTTTATGAAGTCTCCAAGTACCTTAAGTGCTGCTAATACAAATATAGTCTGTCCGCAAGATGTACAATTGCTTGATTATGAGATTGAATTAGGGCTAGTCCTCAAGCAAGATATCACGGAAAAAACCATTATTACCGATCAAAATATTGTAGAATATGTTGGTGGATTAATTATTGCAAATGATGTCTCCGCACGCGACATACAAATTGTAGAACAGCAATGGTTTAAAGGGAAAAGTTACCGTACATTTTGTCCAACCGGCCCATACCTTTACTTACTTGAAGACGATGAAATTCATTATCTAAATGATTTAGAACTAATCTTACGAGTAAATGACGAAGTTCGCCAACATTCTTTTAGCGATCATCTATTATTTAAACCAACTGAAACATTATCCGAAATGTCTACTATTTTCGATTTACGTATTGGCGATTTAATATTAACCGGTACACCTGGTGGAGTCTGTTTACGATTAAATAAAGATATTCTCGAGCACATGATTGATACAAATGCTACCTACGAAGAAAAAATCAGTTACTTTGTAAATACACAAAAAGAAAATGGTTACTTACAACCTGGGGATATTATCGAGCTTGAAATTAAAAGTCGCGATCAATATATCGACCTTGGCAAACAAAGGTCTACTATTGTTCAAAATATAACGGTGGGCTCGTAAAAAGTAACAGTATTTACTTACACCATAACATGGCCTTTACATCGCCTTGTTATTCGAACATTGGAATTATACCAATCCATTCGCGTTCCAGTTTAATAAAAAACATAAAAATACCTTTATCCTATTTACTAGGTTAAGGTATTTTTTGCCCTTATATAGATTGCATAGATAAAGGCATCTTCCTACACTTATATGTGCAAAAAGATGCTTTCTTTTTATATCGGATTGGCTACTGAACGAATAGACAAGCCAAAATCCATTTCAGCTGACATAGCTGGCAGGTTATAGTAACCGCGTAGCTTTTCTAAAATTTCAGCTGGTGGTTTTTCATTGAAAAAGCCTGAACGAGCAATCGACATGCCACTTACTTTGTATAAATCTACCATGGATTCACACATTTTAATGCCTGCTCCAAAGGAATCTATAATCGGCACATTGTCCACATGATGAATACCAAAATTCGCCAGGAAAATATTCATTGGTCCCTCACCAGGAATAATAACATCTGCACCTTCTGCTATTGCCTGTCTCGCAGCTATTGTAAATTTTTCGATAATCGGTTGCGGATTGTTAAAGCCTTCTAAAATATCATAGAAGCCAATATCTGCTTGGATAATAGGACCTAGTTTTTGTGCCAAGCCGTATTGTTGAGCATTAAAGCGCAACTGGTCAACAAGTGGTGCTAAAAAATTCACAATTCCAATCTTTGACCCAAGCATCGACCCAATATGCATTGATGCTTGCCCATAACCTATCACAGGAATATCCACAATTGCACGTGCTTCGATTAACCCAACGTCAGGAATCGTGCCAATAAAAACAGCATCATAGCCAGCTTTTTCAGCAATCATCGCATTTCTAATGAATTGTTCCTTATGCAAGCTTTGTAAATAATTGTACGTAATAAAATGACCTGGATATTGTTGAGGATAAGTCTCCTTGGACATGCCATGTAATACAACGTCTACATCAGGACGCGCAATTTTGGATAAATGGTTTACAACAGCATCACGATAAACCGGAATGTCTTCAATGGTAGTTAAACTTTGATGCCAAATTTTCACACCAACGCCTCCTCTATATATGATTGTTGGATTGCTTGTTTAGCAGCAATACGTCCAAATATGGCAGCTTTACCGAGTGAACTTCCCGTCATATATCCTGCACCGTGGAAGCCACCTACCACTTCACCTGCCGCAAATAGACCTGGAATACTTTCACTAAAGGGATTTAACACTTCCGATTTTTCATTCACGGTTATCCCTGCATAAGTAGCAAGCATTGCTGTTGAGGTTCTCATGGCATAAAAAGGAGCTGTGATAATTTTAGTTGGTTTGCCAAATGTATGCGTAAGGGTCGTTCTTCCTAACACATCATTCTCTTTATCAACCGATTCATTATAGCTACTTATCGTTTGTTGTAGCGATAAGTGTGGAACGCCAATTATCGTTGCTAATGCTTCGATAGATTCTGCTTGTTCCATTAATCCTACTTCATCAAGTGATGCAAAATCATACAATGCATCCCCTTTTACACTTTTACTCATCACGGTTTGATCCCAAATTTGAAAAGTACCTTGATTCGACTGTTGTAATGCTGCATCTCCTAGTAATTTATAGGACATAGATTCATTTACAAAACGCTCGCCTTGCTCATTGACAATAATACCTCCCTTGTAAAAAGTATGTGCTTGGCGTTTATTGTCATTTGTAGTGCTTGGATGAAACCCGTACGTGCCTTTTAAATATGGCGTATCTCGTAACCATGCACCTTGGTCACATGCCAGCCTAATGCCGTCCCCTGTATTTCCTGCTCCCCCTAAACGGATTGTATTAGTTAACCCAGGAGCAAATTGTTCCAATAAGTCTTCACTTCGTGAAAAACCACCTGAGGTGAGAATGATACCTTTCCGTGCTTCTACTACAGTTGAATGACCTTCATATGTTACATGTACCCGCGCAACACGCTCACTTTTTTTCTCAAGACGAGTAACTAAAGCATTCGTGTATATTTTTGCGCCATGCTCCATTGCACGATCTTTTAATGTCTCAATCGCTTGAACAGGTAAAATCGTATGACCACGTGGATTTGTATGACCACTCACCGCCTGACAATCTTTAAATTGTACTCCTTGTGCTACGAGCCAATTATACGTGTCTAACTGATGGTGTCCATATGTTTCAATAAGTGTTCGATCATTTTTATACTGCCCAACATGCAACATGTCCTGCATTAAACTTTCCACGGAATCAGTAATGCCTAATTGTTTCTGAAATTCTGTTTCTGCAAATGCCATAAAACAACCACTTAATAGAGAGCTTCCTCCAATATCAGGTTGTTTTTCTAAAACTATCACATTTACTCCTGCAGCAGCGGCTTCTACAGATGCGCATAAGCCCGCCATACCAGCGCCGATTATCACAATATCTACTACTGCCTTCATAGACTTAAGCTTCCTTTGTTAATACCGCAAGAATATCTAAGCCTGCTTCGCATACTTGCATGTCATGTGAATAGTGCCCACCACTTACCCCAATTCCTCCGACGCATTCTCCGTTAATTTGAATTGGATAACCTCCACCAAATACAACGAGACGATCTGTGTGCACAAGACCTGTCATCAAAGGTGGATCAACTTTTAAACGATCATACCACTCATGCGTTGCACGATTATACGCTGCGGCTGAGAATGCTTTATTTTGGGCGATTTCTAACGCTAATACAGGTGCACCATCCATTGCTGAAAATGCTTTTAAATTCCCTGCTTTGTCTACAATAGAAATAGCAAATTTCATCCCTAATTCATTTCCTTTTTCCTCTGCTGCTTCCAACATTTGTTTTGCTAATTGTAATGAAATTGTTTGTTGTGTGAATGTGTATGTTTGTTCCATAATTCCCTATCCCCTTTGAATCATTATTTTGTAATACCTACTGGCATTCCAGTTCCGAAAGCTTCAATCGAAGCAGCTGTTATCGCTTTACTATATGGTAATGCGATATTGACAATAATATTTGCCATATCTATTGGCTGTAACCATCCCGTTTTATTTATATCTGGTCCTAATTCATCGGTCATTTTTGTATCTACTGGCCCTGGACAGATCGCATTGACGCGAATCCCATATGGCTTTAATTCTTCCCCTAGAGCTTTTGAGAAACCGATAACTGCATGCTTTGATGAAATATAAGCACTGCGATTTGGTCCCCCTTTTGTTCCCCAAATCGATGAAATATTGATAATGGTTCCTTCTTGCTTGGCAATCATGTCTGGCACAATTTGAGCGCAGAAATAATAAGGACCATTCACATTAATATTATGAACACGCAACCATTCTTCTGTCGTCGTATCAACAAAAGGTAACATGCTCATTGTGCCTGCATTATTTATTAATATATCTACGGGACCTAACTCTTCTTTTACGATAGCGCAAGCCTTTATAACTTGAGCTTCGTTCGTTACATCGCAAATTACTGCAATTGCTTGCACTTTGTATTGTTCGTTAATGATATTGACAACTTCTCGACATTCTTCCTCAAGAAGAGAACAGACCGCAATATTCGCGCCATGAGAAGCAAGTAATAAACATGTTTCGCGTCCAATACCTCGACCACCGCCTGTAACTAGGGCCACTTTTCCATTCAATAGCATGCAAATTCCCCCATTATAAATACGCTTGTTGTTGTGATCCGATCAAGCTTGTGGCATGTTCTCCTGCACGTTTTCCAAATACTAAACAACGTAAAACGGATGTCCCTCCTGGATATTTCCCATAATATAGTCCGGACGTTTCCCCTGCTGCATATAAACCCGGAATAGGATGATTGTCTCCTGATAACACTCGACCATTTATATCCGTTGCTAACCCTCCATTTGTAAATACATTGCAACAAATAATCGGATATGCAATAAATGGACCTTTATTTATTGGAATAGACCAGTTTGATTTTGGCGGTGTAATTGTCGTCGCTGCTAATCCATCTTTTTGGTTAAATAAAAATTCTCCTGTTGGACAAGCATCATTGAATTGTTTTACCGTTTGGGATAATACTTTTGCTGGAATGTTTAATGCTACAGCTAGTTCCTCTATAGTGTCTGCTACAATTGGAGGGACCTCTGTTTGTAAAGCCTCTTCATGACCAGGTATATCATACATTTTTTGATCAGAAATCATATATGCGATATGCCCCTCACATTCGTAGAAAATCTTACGAGCAACCGCTTCATATTGTTCATCAATCGTTGTTTCGCCTTCATCGACAAAACGATTGCCTCGCTGATTTACTAAAATTCCGTATGGATACATCATGACCCCTGCCTCTTCCCGTTTACTACGAGGATCAACAGTTTCGGCATGGAAAGCATCAAATTGTCCTTGGCTTTTTGCGCCAATTCGTAATGCCATGCGAATGGCCTCACCTTTATTAAATAATCCCCCTTCTGCTACAGTTGGAATTTTATGTGCATGACGACCAATATATTGTGCCATCATTTCTTGGCTTCCTTGGAAACCTCCCGCTGCTAAAATAACTGCATTTGTCGATAAGGTAAGTGTTTCTCCTTCTGCAATACGGACTTTAAGTCCCCTTACATTGCCTGATTCATCTAGAACTAAATCCCATGCAGTTGCTTCATAGATAATTTCTACACCTAGGGCACGAGCACGAAGGCTAAGCGTATCTACAATTGCACGACCACCACCAACGGGTAACAAACGCGGCTTAGAAGCAGTTAAGAACATTGTAGGTAAAAAATCAAAATCAACCCCTTTGGACTCTACCCATCGTAAAGTGGCCCCTGCATTTTCATGTAGTGTACGTATATACTGCTCATCTGCATAATGATCCGAAAACTTCAACATATCTTCTATGAAGTTTGGGGCAGGCTTATCGATATTTTCCATTCGCATATAAGCTGCTGTCCAACGGGTATTCCCTCCCCGTTCTTCAAAAGGTGCTCGCTCTAAAATAGCAATCTTAATAGCTAGATTTTGTGCTTTTGCCTCTTCCGCGGCTGCTAAGGCAGCTGATGTCCCCGCAGCTCCACACCCAACAACAATAATATCGTAATCTACTTTCGTCATATGCTTCCTCACTTTCTCACTTCCCTGAATATTGGAGTTCTAATTGTTGAATTTCTTTTAACTTAAATAGTTGCTGCCGTTGTTCCCAAGAGCAGATAAAATCATTCATATTTTTTTGAGTTTCTTCTTGTTGCAATAAGCTAATAGCTTCAACAGCCCCCTTGATCGCCCCGCGTAAAGCTGTATTTGCACACAACATAATTTGGAAACCCATTTCTTGTGCCTCGCTTCTTGATACAAGTGGCGTTTTACCACCCTCGACTAAATTTATAATATGAGGAATACCAGGGACTTCTTTTGGAATCCTTAACAGTTGTTCCAGATCTGTTGGAGCTTCCACGAAAATGGCATGTGCTCCCGCTTCCTTGTAGGCATTTGCACGCTCTAATGCTTCTTCAATTCCATAAACTCCTACTGCATCGGTTCTAGCAATAATCGCTAAGTTATCATCTAATCGTGCATCTAAAGCTGCTTTAATCTTGCCAATCATTTCTTCTTTAGAAATAACCGATTTTCCATTAAAATGACCGCATTTTTTGGGCATCACTTGATCTTCAATTTGAATAGCCGCCGCTCCTGCCCGTTCCAACATTTTCACTGTACGTTGCATATTAATCGCATTACCAAAACCTGTATCCGCATCTACAACAATGGGAATATTCGTAACATCTGCCATCCAAGATACTACTTGGGCTATTTCCGTAGCAGTAGTTAAACCAACATCTGCCCAACCAAGCTGTGCATTCGAAATACCTGCACCTGTTGCATAAATAGCCGGAAATCCTGCTTCATCGATGATACGTGCTGTCATGCCATCAAAAGCTCCTGGTAATATAAACGTCCTTGGATTTTTCAATAATTGCTGAAATTTCTCAGTCTTTTTCATATATTCCCACCCTTTAATTTACCAATTCCTTCATGTAATGAGGATTTGCTTCATAAAATAATATTTTGACCTTGTCATTACTATGAATGTCTAGTGCTTTAATGAATTGTTCATCCATCACTTCAATAATGCTAAAAAAAGTATGTTGCGCGGTTTGAATCTCTACTTTGTAATACCCTCGCTTGGGCAATGTAAAATAAGGCTCAATGCCATTTTGTAAGTCGTATTGAATTGTATATGGTCGTCCACATAGTGCATAAATTTGTTCAACCTGACCAGCTTTTAATAATCTACGGCAAATAGTTGAACTAATTTTTTCACCGGCCATTTCGACTTTTGGAACAACAACTACTTCAATTAGTTGTTGACTATGTTCAGCAATCATGTGCACTTGCCCTTCACCCTTAAAGCCATATTTATAATCAAAACCAGCGACCGCAATTTTCACGCCAAGCTTCACTAAATATTGTTCAACAAATGTCCGGGGAGACAAGCTGGCAAACTCTTTTGTAAAATGAACGATATAAAGTAAATCGACACCCAGCTTCTTTAACTGATGTGTTTTTTCTTCTAATGGCATTAAATAATCCACATATTTGTTTGTGATTACCGTTTTGGGATGGGGGAAAAAGCTCATCACAGCTAAGGGTAACTTTCTAATAGACGCATGTCGTTTGGCTGTTTGAATAACTGCTTGGTGTCCTTTGTGGAGTCCATCAAAGAAACCAAGTGCTATAACGCTCTGTTCACTTTGTTGTTGTATAGTCAGTAAATTCTTAGCATCAATTAAAATAACTTTCATGATGGAGTACCTCCTTTTACCTTTTAATTTAAAATGATTTGACAGAGTTTAGATTTCTTCCTTACCCCGAAGATATTGGATAACTTGCTTTAATCATATAAAACGAAGTATGGGGCAACTAGAATAGTTTTTTACGAGAATCAATTTATTTTCCGATAGATTTTAACGAATTTTATAAGAATAGTAGATTTGCAAAGGATGGTTTGTGCAATATAGGGATAATAAAAAAAGCTGTCCAGATACTTTATTCTCTGGGCAGCTTCTTGTTTTTATTTTGTCGCACCAATGTTTTGTGCGACTTCATATATCATATCTTCTTGCCCGCCTACCGTTTTTCTGCGACCAAGCTCAATTAAAATATCACGTTCATCTACTCCAAATTGCTTTGCAGCTTTTTCGGTATGAAGTAAAAAACTTGAATATACGCCTGCATAGCCCATCATCAAGCTAGACCCACTAATTTCTTGGGGCCGTAGCATCATAGGTGCCATCACATCATTAGCCACATCGATAATGTCATATAAATGAACACCCGTTGAAATATTCAAACGGTCTAATACAGCAATAATAGCTTCCGTTTGTGTGTTCCCACTCCCTGCTCCAAGTGCACGTAAGGATCCATCAATATAAGTAGCACCAGCTTCCACAGCTGCTAATGTATTTGCCATCGCAAGCGACAAATTATTATGAGCATGAAAACCAATCTCACAACTAATATGCTCTTTTAATGCACGGATGCGCTCTGTTACTTGCTGTGGCAATAAAAAGCCTGCTGAATCAGTTACATATACAATTTCAGCACCGTAACTTTCAAATAATTTCGCTTGTTCTACAATTACTTTTGTATCGGCCATATGTGCCATCATTAAAAAGCCTGCTGTTTTCAAACCAAGCTCTCGACTTAGAGCGATATGTTGGGCAGCAACATCCGCTTCTGTTACATGGGTTGCAACGCGTGCCATTTGAGCACCAGCACTCACTGCATTTTGCAAATCACCTTTAACGCCAATACCCGGTATTAATAAGACTGCAACTTTTGAATCATCACATTCATCTACTGCAGCTTCAATTAGTTTTAGTTCATCCACTGCAGATAAGCCATATTGTAAGCTGGAACCACCTAGACCATCTCCATGGGAAACTTCAAAGTATTCTACACCAGCCTTATTTAAGCCCCGTGCAACAGATCGAACTTGTTCCTCTGTATAAGCATGTTGCATCGAGTGGCTACCATCACGTAATGTAACGTCTAATACATGCACATCTCTCATACACGGATTCCTCCAATAACTTGATTTTTAGCCATCTCATTAGCAACACGTGCAGCAGCTGCGGTCATAATGTCTAAGTTCCCAGAGTATTTTGGAAAGAAGTCACCTGCCCCTTCTACTTCTATAAAAATGGATACTTTTTTCCCATCAAAAATAGGCTGGCCTCTTAAACGGTAACCTGGAACATATGATTGAACCTCTTTTACCATTTCTTGAACGGATTCAATAATTTCTTGTTCCTTACCTTCTTCAGTTAATAAAGCATGCACTGTATCACGCATTATAATAGGTGGTTCAGCTGGATTTAATATAATGATAGCTTTTCCTTTTTTCGCTCCACCGACTTCCTCAATTGCTCTTGCAGTTGTATAGGTAAACTCATCAATATTTGCACGAGTTCCAGGACCAGCACTTTTACTTGCTACTGTTGCAACAATTTCCGCATATTCAACTGGGATAACACGATTAATGGCATATACCATTGGGATTGTAGCTTGTCCACCACAAGTCACCATATTGACATTATCTGCTTCAAAATGTTGCGTTAAATTTACAGATGGCACAGTAAATGGACCAATCGCAGCAGGAGTTAAATCAATCATCTTTTTTCCAGCTGCTTTGACTATTGCGAAGTTTGCCTCATGCGCATATGCACTTGTCGCGTCAAACACGATATCTACTAAGTCCATATGATCACGCAAGCCTTCCATACCATTCTCAATCGTTTTATATCCCCGATCTTTTGCTCTGCGCAACCCTTCAGACGCTGGATCGATACCAATCATCACGGACATTTGTAAATAATCACAGCGCTCTATCTTGTACATTAAATCCGTTCCAATATTACCTGAACCAATGATTCCTACTTTTAACTTTGACATCTCGTCACCTCTTTTATGAAAATGCGACACGGACAGTGCCGTACGCTCCGAAATCTGCTTCGAAAGAATCACCTGCTTCAAACGGTACTGCTGCCGTGATGGCTCCTGCTAAAATGAATTGTCCTGCTTTTAATGTAATATCGTAATCACTTAACATATTAGCAAGCCATGCAACAGCCTTTGCCGGATTTCCCATTACTGCACTACTTACGCCTTTGTCAAATACTTCGCCGTTTCGCTTTGCAACTAATTCAATGGTCTCCAAGGCTTGTAAGTCAATAGCTGTACGTTTTTGTCCGATTACTGCACCTGCTGAAGATCCATTATCGGCGACAGTATCTTGAAATTGAAATTTCCAATTTTCTATTCGACTATCAATAATCTCAATTGCAGGAGCAATAGCCTCCGTTGCCGCAATGACGTCTGTTTCTGACACATTTGGTCCTTGTAAATCCGATTTTAAGAAAAAAGCTAATTCAAATTCTACTTTTGGTTGTATAAATTGCCCTAATTTAATCGGTTCTTCTTCTGCGTACACCATTGTATTTAATATATGTCCAAAATCAGGCGTGGTAACCTTAAACATATCTTGCATCACTTTACTTGTTAAACCGATTTTCATGCCCACAACTTCGGCTCCAGCTTCTGTTTTTTCTTGTATTTGAAGAAGCTGGATACGATAAGCATCGTCAACTGATATGTCAGTTGACGATGTAAATGGAGCAATCGGTTGCTTATTCGTTTCAGCTAATCTTAATAATTGAGCTCCTTGTTGAATATCCACCGATGTTTCCCCCTCCTTATACTGGCACTGTCTCTAGCGAGCGGTATTTCCCTGCATAAAACAATAATGGCTCTCCCTCTTGCACACGAATATCACGAACCTTACCAATGAATAATGTGTGGTCCCCTTCGATATATTCACTAACAACGTCACAGCTTACTTGTGCTAGAGCATTTGGTAATACAGGAATATCTGCCAGTGTTTCAAATGTTACTTCACGATCTTCTTTTATTTGTCCTGCAAAAATCATCGACTGTTCCTGTTGATCAGTAGATAAAATATTTACAGCAAAAATGCCACTTTCTTTGATTTTGGACAGGCAACGTGCATTTCCACCGATGGAAATAACGACTAATTTTGGATCAAGTGATACGGACATAAATGCATTCGCTGTCATTCCATATGGCTGTCCTTCATATAGCGTTGTAATAACTGTCACACCTGTTGCAAATTTCCCCATCGCATCACGAAATAAACGATCTTCCATTTTCCATTCCCCCTATGCTTTAATTGTTGGATTATTTTCCGTTTTGGCATCCATTTGGTCGCCCCAATACGTAAAACCAATGTCCATTTCATCTAGCGTCCAGCGAATCGGCTCCCAATCTGGTTCGAATATTAAGTAACCATTTGTAAAGATTTCAAGGCGTACGCCACTACCTGGGTCAATGGCATAAATATACATAGCTTGTGAAATACCATGTTTTCCAGGTCCCTTAAAGTAAATACCGTGTTCTTTTAAAATATCTGCTGCGCGCAATAAATCTTGTGCATTATCTAACCAGTAAGCAATATGATGTACTTCATGTGTTGATGGTGCATTGGGGTCAAAACTTACAGCAATATCGTGCACAAGTGGAGTTACGCTTAGCCATGCTCCTAGGTAGTTACCATCTGGTGCTTCAATATATTCACGTAGATTAAAGCCCAATTGTTCTTGCAAAAAGTCTGCTAACTCTTTTGTAGGCAACGAAGACAATAAATTCACGTGATCAATGCGTCTTGGTGATACGCCACGATTCCAGGAGCGATGCGTTTGGTTTTTTAGTACAGATCGTGTTTCAGCTGATGCTAAAGTTTTTTCCATTTCAAAGTAAATTTCGAACGTATGCTGACTTGGTGTCTTAAAGCGAAATGCTCTTCCTTGCCCTGCTTCTGTACCTGGTTTCACCCATTCAATTTCTATCCCATTAGCATTTAAAGACTCTGCAAATGCATCCACATCTTCTGTACGCTTTGTACGCCAAGCAATATGATCTAGGCAAGATTCTTCCCCAGCACGAATGGATAAGGTATGATGTTCAAAATCTCCCCATGCACGCAGATAATGTACCCCATTTACTACTTCCGTTTCTTCTAAACCAATTACTTCTTTAAAGAACCACAATGATTTTTCTATGTCTGTACTTACTAATCCGAAATGTCCTAATTTTGATATCTCTGGTTTCATGTACTATTCCTCCCCTTTTCTCATATTAGTTATCGTGATTCGATTGTAATATTATTTAACTCTTTATCTTGCACACTATCGCCCCAATAGGTGTTTCCTACAGTTAACTGTTCATCGCGCGTCCACTCAATTGGCTCCCAATCCGGTTCGAATATTAAATAGCCACCCGAGAACAGTTCTACACGACAACCGCTTCCTGGATCCATTACATACAAATAAATTGCTTGAGAAATTCCATGTTTACCTGGACCAATAAATGGAATGCCCTGTTCTTTTAAAATGTCTGCGGCACGTAAAATATCTTGTGCATTGTCTAACCAATAAGAAAGATGATGTAAACGTGCTTTTGATGGTAAAGTCGACTTTTGGACTAGAGCAACATCATGAACAAGAGAAGTTACACTCATCCATCCGGCTAAAATACCATCCTCCCCTTTTACATATTCACGCAAATTAAAGCCCAGTATATCAAGTAAGAAATCAAATGTAAGATTAGCATTTGTAGATGTATGAATATTTACATGGTCAAAACGACGAGGAGATGTGCCTTTTCTATGTGCTTTATATACTTGGTTTTTTAAAATAGATTTATATTCTGATGCAGCTTCTGGTTTTTCTACATCATAATAAAACTCAAATGTATGTCCACTTGGCAATTGGAAACGAATCGCTTCTCCAATCCCGGGTGTAGATCCTTTTGGACATTCCTCCACGACTACATTTGCTTCTTGTAAAAGTGTTTTAAAGCCTAAAACACAATCTTTCGTTTTCGTCCTCCACCCAATTCGTTTTACATACGAGTCATCCCCTTGTTCGATACTCAACGTATGGTGCTGGAAGTCCCCCCATGCCCGTAGATAATGTACGCCATCGATTTCAGCTGTTTCTTCTAAACCAATAACTTCTTTAAAAAACCATAATGATTTTTCTAAGTTTGTACTTACTAATACGATGTGGCCTAATTTCGCAATTTCTGGTTTTACCATTCCCAACCCTCCGCTACTTATCTATCATGTTTAGCTATCTAAACTTATATTTATCATATAAAAAGAAAGCGATTTCAGTTAGAGCTCTTTTTATCTATAAATACATCTTTTTTAAGCAATTTTTATTGAATTTTACTATTCAGCATGATGGCATTACAAATTGCTCCATACCAACATTTGATATCGGTATCTCTAATAGGTAACCAGCTAAAGTTTCTTTAGCTACGCGTCCCTCTGATAATGGTTCTTTGGCGGTTGTGATATAAAGCTTATCTAATCCTTCTCCACCAATAACACATGAAGTAACATGTGAAACAGGTAAATGAATTTCTTCTAGAACTTGCATCGTTGTTGGGTTTAAACGAATTATTCGTGTTGGCTTATTACTTTTTTGAGCGATAAGTCCTCCTTTAAACAATGTTATCCATAAGTTACCTTGCGCATCAATCGACATTCCACAAGGAAACCCTTCGAGCATTTCAGACGTGTACGCAATCCGTTGAAATTCTAAAATGCCCTCCTCACTAAATTTATATTGAAAAATAGATTGTTTAGCCGAATCAATATGGTAGAATATATTGGTTTCCTTTTGCCAAGCTAAACCATTGGATAACGCAATATTTTCAAGTAATACTTGTACTTCTCCATTTGAGCTAATACGAAATAACTTTGAATTTTGAAAAGGATAATCCGACATCGAAGTTGGCGCAGTTTCTCTAAACTTTTTAAAAAAACCATCTGATGTACCAACCCATATATAACCGTCTGGTCCACACTTTGCATCATTTAAATAATGCAATGCACTTAATCCAGGAGGAAAGGCAAAGGGCTTTTTCATCCCCATCTTAAAGTTGATCTTATATAAACCATCTCTATACACACCGATAAATTGACCATCTTCTGCAGACACAATGGCTTCAATTGGCCCCATAGCATCATAAACTTGTTCTTCTTCTGTCGTTGGATGGTATGTAATAATTTTTTGAGCGCTACTATCTAACCAAATGATCCCGAACTGCTTATGCCAAATAGGTCTTACCGCAAACTCTGCTTGATAATGACCACATGTTTTCATCTTTTCACCACCCAAAATATTGATAAAAAAGAGAAAAGTMCTAAACTTTTCTCTTCTCTTTTAGCTGTATACAATTTATTATGCGAAATACGTATTCGGCTCTAAGTCACAAAGAATACGTCCATGTGTTTCTAAGAGTGAACTTGGCGTGATAAATGCGTGTAAGTGCATAGTTATGAAATCTCGATAAAACGCTTGGAATATATTGCTATTATAAGCAAACACTGAACCGGCTCCTGCAAGCATTAGATCAAAGGATTCTTTACATAACTGATTTGCAAAACCAAATTCTGCTTTCATGCGAATGCTTTCTTTTTGATTAAATAACTTTCCTTGACGAGAGTACTCATCAAGTTTATTAATAACATCGATAAACATTAAACGGGCTGCTTCAATTTTCATTTCCGCTTCTGCAATTTGTAAATGCGTTACTGGTGCCTCACTCATTTTCTGATAGAATGTATTACCAATACCATCCTTCATGACACGTTGCATGTGTAAATCGAACCCACCTAGAGCAAGCCCTAATGCAGGTGCTACAATGGACAAGGTTAACGATGGAACAAATGGTGTACGGTATAGTGGCTCATCTTTTAGTTCATCAATAAGATAATGTCCTTGAACCGCTAAACGATCTAGTGACACCCGGTGGTCTGGGATAAATACATTTTCCATCATGATACTATTACTACCTGAACCTTTTAAGCCTACTACATCCCAATCATCTAAAACCTTCACCTCATTACGAGGAACGATGAAAATAGCCATTTCTTGTCCACCATTACCATCATCAACAGGGGCACCTGAATAAAACCAGTCTGCATAAGGGGATCCAGATACGAATGGCCATTGAGCTTTTTTTACTAAGTAGCCCCCCTTGACACGCTCTACATCTATATTAATTGGTTTGAAGTTTCCAGCAAGCACCACATCTTTATCGTGATTTTCTCCAAAAATTTCGGTTAAGGCTTGGCGACCGAAAGCATATGAAACCATATAATCACGAATATTACTTAAAGATACAAACCACCCAGCAGAACCATTTCCACGTGAAATTTCTGTCACCACTTCAAAATAGGTGCGCATATCTGTTTGATAGCCACCAAACATTTTCGGTCGTAATACTTTTAGTAATCCTTTATCACGAATCATTTGAACAATTTCATCTGGAATTTTACCCGTTTGATCGATTTTTAAGGTCGCATCACGTAAAATTTGTTGCAGTGAACGCGCGTTTTCAATCAGCATATCGCGTACTTCAATTTGTTGAACTGATGTTTGTGTCATAGTGCTTCACTCCTTTTTATTGTGCATCTTAGAAGATCAAGTTCAAGCCAAGTATTCCTATAACATAGCTTTTAACTTACACGTTCACAGTTTCTGATTTTGAGGAAACGCTTTTTTGAAAGAAATGCTTTGTAGCATGTAAAAACTCTTCACGTTGCTCAATCATTGCCCAGTGACCACATTTTTTAAATACATGCAATTCACAATTGGGTAAGTGATCTAATGCATATAAACTACTTTGTAATGGAACGAAACGATCAAAATGCCCATGAATTAAACAAAATTCATTTTGCATGCGTTCAAAGGCTGTTTGAGGAATTAACATTTCCGTTAAGCTAGATTTCGTAAAATTTTCTCGATAGGAACGATAAATTTCTGGACGTTGGAACATTTCAAAACGTTGTTCTACCACTTCGTCAACGAAATCTTGCATATGCTCGATATCATACACAAACCAAGATAATAAGTTCCGTAAGTTTTCTTTTGTAGGATCTAAATGGAAGTTAGCTAACTTCATTAGCTCAACTGTTGGCTCTTTTAATAACACGCCAGCACCCATTAATACGTTTTTCGGGAATCGCTCTGGGGCTTCCATATTTAAATACATCGCAATCACGCCGCCTAGGGAGTTCCCTACTAAATGGGCTTTTTCAATTTGTAATGTATCCATTAAGTCTAAAATTTGTTTTACACGTTTGGCCATCCATTGAACGCCATTTTCCGGATATTCTGTTGGATGATCTGTATCTCCAAACCCAACTAAATCTGGAGCTACAACATGATAATCTTTCGCATAATCTTCTAATACATGTTGCCAATTTGCTTTTGCTCCGGCCCCTGGTCCCGAACCATGTAATAGAATTACCGTTTCTTTATTTCCTTTACCAGACTCATAGATAAATGTCCCATAATCCCCTGTTTGTACTTTGTGTGCTTGAATTGACATACAAGTTCCCCCTTATTTCAGTTGATATACTGCCTGAACATATTTCGCAGCTTGAGTGCCGGCAATTTTACCAAATACAGATCCTGACGTAAGACCTGCCCCACCTGGATAATTGTCGTAATATAGACCACCTATAATTTCTCCAGCTGCATATAAACCTTCAATTGGAGTTGTATCTTCATGTAATACTTGCGCTTTTTTTGTAATATGTAGACCACCATATGTAAAGGTAATGCCACAACCAATGGCGTATGCTACAAATGGTCCTTCATCAATAGGGTTTGCCCAGTTTGATTTCGGCACGCTTAATCCTTCTGTACCTTTGCCATCCAACACATTCGGATTAAATTGGACATCCATTACTGCTTTGTTGAAGTTTTCCACCTCTGTTAAAAAGCCTTCACGGTCTACATCACCCATCAGTTCCACAAGTTCTTTTAGTGTGTTGGCTACAACTTTTGAGACAGCGCGTCCTTCATATTCTTCTCGTAAGAATCGTTTTCCTTTAGCATCGAACACTTGCCATGCATATTGGCCCGGTTGTTTTAAAATTTCTTTTCCTATTTTGGCATACGTATAATTCCGAAAATCCTCGCCTTCATCGATAAAGCGTTTCCCTTCTTTATTAATAAGGATGCCAAAAGGGTAGCTTAACTTTTGAAAGCCTTCTTTGAAATTTGGCAAATACCGATCACCACCAACTGCATGTGCACCAGACCAATTGCCGATCGTTCTTGCTCCCAAATCCATGGCCATTTTTAAACCTGCCCCAGTATTAAATTTGCATCCACGTGTATGAACGCTATCCCATCCAGGTCCTAAATATTTTGTACGCATTTCGACATTCGCATGAAAGCCACCACTTGCTAATACAACCGACTTGCATTGAATGTATCCGTCTTGATTTTGCTGCCGAACGTGAATACCTTGAATTTGTTTATGTGTCATGCCTAACTTAACTCCGGAAGTATTATAGAAAATACGGACTCCCAAACGCTTTGCCTCCAAATGAAGTGCATCTACTAGGCCTTTGCCACCTCCGACTGCCTCTAATACCATTCCGCCCCAAAATTTGAAGATGCCATCTACTTTAAAGGCTTGGCGACCATAAATTGGTATCCATTTCACTTGATGTGATGTTAACCACTGCATTACTTTGTAGCTTTCCTTTGCCAAAATATTGGCTAAGTCATAGTCTGTTCGATAATTTGAAAGGCGGCTCACGTMTTCAAAAAATTGCTCTTTGGTATAAGCGCCAAAGTCTGTCACCAGAAATTCCTCATCTGTCATTTCCGGTAATAGTGCCCTTATTTCTTCACCAGTATTGTAAGCAAAGCGCATGGAACCATGCGTATATGTGGTATTACCACCTTTTTCGGCCTCTGAGGAAATCTCTAAAACAATGACATCACTTCCTTGTTCCGCAGCAGCGATTGCTGCACACATGGCGGCATTACCCGCACCTACTACGACAACATCTGCAGTCCATGCTTGAGACATTAAAACATCCCCTTTATTGAAAGCGCTTTATTTTTATACTAACCTTTTAAAAAATTGTTGAATTAAATGATTAAATTCATCTTTTTTCTCAATTTGAGTCCAATGTCCACATTGGCTAAAAACATGAAGTTGTGCATTTCCCAAATGTTCTAATAAATAGTAACTAGATTCAATGGAGCATACTTTGTCATCGCGACCATGTACTAGTAAGATTGGATGTTGCAGTCGATTTAATGCAACTGTTGGAATTGGCAAGGCTGCTGTTGCAAAAATAGAGTTATTCGAACGCTTCACTTCTTCACGCATTGCATTTTCGAATCGTGGCTTTGTCACTTCATCAATGACAGGTTGCATTGCCTCTTGATCATAGACAAACCATCCCATAATTTGCTGAAGGCGCTTTTCAGATGGATTATCATAAAAACTTTTGGCACGTGCTAACTCCAAACTTATTTTCGTATTCGGCGTTCCACCTGGTCCCATTAATACAATGCGATCAAATCGCTCTGGGTATTCAACTGCTAATTCTAATGCAATCGAGCATCCTAAAGAGTTGCCAACTACATGGACTTTTTCTAAATTGTAGTGATCTAAAATTTCTATAATTTGTTCCATCCAGCAGTCCATCCATGCTTGACGGTTTTTTAGCGGGACGTCTGGATGATCACTTTGTGCAAAACCATATAAATCTGGTGCTAAACAATGAAATTGTGACCCACAGTCATTTAAAGCATATTTCCAGTTTGCAATCGCTGTGACCCCTGGTCCTGAACCGTGTAAAAACAAAATTGTTTCCGGATGTTGTTGACCTGATTCATTCATCCATGTTGTATATTTACCAGTTTTTATTGATTGCGATGTAACAGTTACTTCTGTTGTCGCCTGCATATTTAAACCTCCTCTTTACGCTTCAATTGTTGGAACAATGAGTTCATTTCCTGTAATGCTGTCACCCCAAAATGTATTTCCAAGTGCACGCTCTTCTGGTCGCCATACAATTGTTTCCCAATCAGGTTCGAAGATTAAGTACCCTCCTGTAAACAGTTCTACACGACACCCACTACCTGGATCAATGACATATAAATAAATAGCTTGAGAAATGCTATGTTTGCCTGGACCGATAAATGGTAGATTAGATTCTTTTAATATATCTGCTGCTCGTAAAATATCGCCTACATCGTCTAACCAGTATGAAATATGGTGGAATCTTGCAGTCGTTTCTAGCTTTTTATGCGTGACAAGAGCGATATCATGAACAAGTTCTGTCACACTCATCCATCCTGCTAGTAATGTACCATTTTCATCCTCTATGCATTCATTAATGCGGAATCCTAACTCTTCCACAAAAAATGCATACACACTTTTTGCATCTGCACATGTATGAATATTGACATGATCCAAACGTCTAGGTGAAATTCCCTTTGCCCATGACTTATACGTTTGATTTTTAAGGACTGATTTTCGATGATCTTCGACTAGAGGACGCTGAATATCATAATATAATTCAATACGATGCCCGGATGGTGCCGTAAATCGAATTGCCTCTCCAATACCAGGTGTTGTCCCAATAGGAACATTTTCTATTTCATAGCCTTTTGCTGACAACTGCTGTGCAAATAACTCCACATCTTCTCTTCTTTTTGTGCGCAAACCAAAATGTGTTACTCTTCCTGTCTTACCTGGGCTAATCACTAAGCTGTGATGTTCAAAATCACCCCAAGCCCGGAAGTAATAACTATTATCAATTTGTTCCGTACATTCCAGACCAATTACTTCTTCGAAAAATTTAACGGATGTTTCCATATCTGACGATTGCAAGGACACATAACCTAATTTTGCAATTTTAGGATTCAATTACAGGTCAACTCCTTTCGCTATTACTATCTTAATAGAAGCAAATTCATCAGAACTATAGAAAAAACATGTGAAAAACAAATCATTTTTCATTAGTTTTTACCTAATAACGGATGGCATTTGGCTCTAGCCCTACTAATAATCGCCCATAATTTTCACGTGTAATGACAGGGGATAAGGAGCGATGAGAATTCATCGTAATAAAATCACGAATTAACCTTTGCATTGGATTCTGATCATAAACAAAGCCTGAACCACTCGCAGCAAGCAACGAATCTACCGCTTCTTTTAATAATTGATTTGCATAACCAATATCAGCTAGTGCTTTTAAACGAAGCTCTTTTGGCATAATTTCTTGTTTTGCTGCCCACTCATCCATACTCTTAGCTAAATTCATTAAGTACATTTCGGCTGTTTCCACTTTTAATGTTGCGGTTGCGAGCAATGTATGAGTGCTTGCCGCGTCTTTAATCATCTCTACGCCCATATGTTGTGCTGTTCGATAAGGCAAACTTTTTTTAAAGTTTTCCAACATTTCTTGTACAACCCCGAGTTCCGGCAAACCTAGCGAAAGGATTAATCCTGGGAATAAAGCAGCACTGTATAAAGGAATATCGCGTAAATGTGCAGATTTGAAATCACCATCTAAAACGGCAATAAAAGAGGTTACATGATTGTCTGGGACAAAGACATTTTTCATACGGACAGCATTACTTCCTGTGCCTCTTAAACCAAGTGTGTGCCAATCATCTTCAATTTCTAGTTTGCTAAATGGAACGGTCATCAACAGTTGCTCCAAAATATTTCCGTCTTCATCTTTTGTATACATGCCAAAGTAACCCCATGTTGCATGCAAKGATCCAGAACAAAACATCCAATGACCCTCCTCTATTAAATAGCCACCGTCTACTTTATTTACTTTGCATTGTCGTGGCTCGTAAACCCCTGCAAAAAGAACATTTTCTGGATTTTGTCCAAAAATCGCTTCATGCGCTTCTTCATTGAATGATTCAGCTACCATTAATTCACGAATAGCGCATAAAGAAGCAATCCAACCAGTTGAAGCACAAGCCTTTGAGATCTCTACAATGACCCTTGCGTATGTTTCCACACTTAATTGCAACCCACCATAACGTTTAGGACGCAAGATTTTTAAAATGCCTGTATCTTTTAACTCTTGAATGGATTCTTCTGGAATACGACGTAACTCCTCTGTTAATTTAGTACGCCCACGTATTTTTTCTGCCAATATTTTTGCTTCCTCAATAACAGCTATCTCATTTTTTGTTAAAACATCTTGCATTGTATTCACTCCTATCGTATTAGATAAGTTAAATGTAACGAAAGTCAATGTTGAAATGTACAATGAAAATCGTTGAATTTTGAACTTGAATTCTAATAAAAACTACTCAAAATATAAAAATAGTTAATTTTCTCTAGATACACACTATTTTTCTCTGAATTTTCTGGTAACATATCTTTAATAACTTTTTTATCTCCGTAAAGAATTTACGAAAAGAGGCGAACAAATGACTTTACCAACCTTTGACAAAGAACTGTATACAACTTCAAATTCATTTGGCTTATTACGTAAAGAACTAATCGAGCATTTAGGGCATGATTATGCAAAAATATTCTTATTAAGATATGGATGGAATTTAGGTGTAGCCCATGCAAAAGAAGTAGACCGCTTGCCTTTAAGATTACGTGAGAAATTAGACTGTGCATCTTCTTATCATCTAGACACTGGACAAATTACGGATTTAATTACTGAACGAGTATTAGAGTTAGATGAACATGACAATATTAAAGATATTTATGCAAAGGGAATTTGGATTGATTCTTATGAAGCTTTGGAGCATCAGCAGCATTTGGGAATAAGCAAGCATGTAGTCTGTCACACGTTGGCTGGTTATGCAAGCGGTTACACATCTTATTTAACAAAAAAAGAAATATATATAATAGAAGTAGCCTGTCGTGCGCGTGGGGATGCGGAATGCGCCTTTGAGATGCGCGCTTTAGAAGATTGGGATGCGGAAACACAATCGTATGTGATTAAAATGAATCATTCCCGATTGATTGATGAATTAAATACAACTTATGAACAACTTTATCAAGAAAAGCGGGTTACAGAGCGAGTGTCTATTTTCCATAACAATTTAACAAAAGGGCTTACACAAGGAATGACACTAGGACAATTATTGGATACTATTCACAAAACACTAGATATACCTGTAGTGTTGCTTGACTTAAACTTAAAACCTTATTTAACTGCTGGTATTACATCAGAAGAACTAGATGGTCTACACGAAGATTTTGCTAGTCAAGTTGGACAAACAAGATCTGGTAAGATTTTATTAAAACCGATTGAACCTGAACATCCTTTACAAATAGATGCCAAAAAACATACACGGCTAGTTTGTCCTATTTCAGTCCATCATCAGGTTATTGGCTATGTTGCATTTATTTATCCACCTCAATCAAAGCAATTGGAATTTGAGCAAGACTTTATCCAACGGGCCGCAACAACTTGCTCTCTTCATTATTTAAATGAGAAAACGAGTTTAGAAGCGATTGAAAATATGAAAGCTTACTTTTTTGAACAACTTCTTCAAAAGCAATATACATCCAAGTCGAGTATGATTAATCGCAGCTATTTAATGGATATAGATCTAAATCAAGATTTTTTTATCGGCAATGTCAAAATGCTCAAAAATAGCCTACAAATTAAAGAACAACATTTGTTAGCAAAAGTGATTCAAACATTTGCAATTTATTTGGAAATGCACAAAATTCCTATTTTTATTACCCAATATCAAGATGAAATTATTTTTTTGATGCAGAAACAGCAAAACACACTAGATATTGCGGAAAGTATTTTAAAGCATTTACAACGTTCTTTTAAAATATATGATTTTCGGATTGGCATCAGCCGTGTAATTCAAGACATTGAAGATATTCCAGAAGCCCATCAACAATCGATTATTGCCTTAAACTTTGATAAAAAGCAATCAATTATCTTATTTGAAAATACGAGTATTATTAGTTCCATTATCAATCCGCACAATAAGTCCTCCATCATTCAACTAGCTAGGCGCGAGTTAAAAGCCATTTTAGATTTAAAAGAACCAAAAAAAGTAGAGTTTTTAAAAACACTCTATACTTTTTTAAAGAATAATGGTAATTTGCAAAAAACAATGGATGATTTAAATTTATCAATGAGTGGCTTAGTATATCGCATTCAAAAACTGGAAGATTTATTAGATAAAAATTTACGAAACTCTAAGGATTCTTTCGAATTAACATTCTGTATAGAGGCATTAGAGATATTAGGAGAGATAGAAATTGAATAAACTTTTACAGCTTGCGCTTTTTAGTAGCGTAGGCTTTTTTTATTGAAATACTCAATTCTCGGTAAACTCTTATGAAAGAATACTTCATTATTAAGTAGGTTTTATCTATTTAAGATAAAACGAAAAATGTTACTATTTCATTAACTTTACAGAAAGGAGATAAACAATTTGAAAACGCTTACTTAAAAACATGTAATCATAGCTCCACCATTTTTAAAAACTGGTCAGAGACAGCTTTTAAGCAATTACTACTTATAAGAGGGGGTTATCTTATTTTTCCAGCCAAAAGTAAAAACTTTTTAAAGTTCCTCATTGTCATCATTGCATTCCAAGATGTGGCAGCAGGTGTCGCAGGTTCAATTATGGCAGAATTAATTGAAGCTTTTCCCGAATTTGCACCATCTACTGTTATGTTAATTGCAACGATCCCTGGTTTATTCCAGATTGTCCCTTCCTTATTTTACGGGAAACTTTCGACGAAATTCAAATCCCGTAGCTTATTATTTACTGGTCTTGTTTTATTTTTAATTGGTGGTCTTATGCCATTCTTTTTAGATAATTTATTTTTAATCATTGTCTTCCGAGGAATTTTAGGACTTGGTGTCGGAATTACGTTACCTTTATCTATTGACATCATTACTCGATTTTTCGAAGGTCGTGAGCGAGATTTCCTAATTGGATTCGGTACATCCACGATTGCTTGTATAGGTGCAATATTTTTCCAACTTGGTGGAGGAATGTTAGCGGATAGCTTTGGGTGGCAATATGGGTTCTTAGTTTATTTATTTCCTATTTGGATTTTGGCAATTACATTTTTATACTTACCAGAACCGGAAAAGAAACATACAATTCAAGCTTCTTTAAAAGAAACATTATTCTCTGCCCCTAAAACGGTATATGGTTTTACAATAGGGCAAGTTTTTTACTCGATGCTAGTATTTGGATATGTGACGAACATAGCGATTCTTATCCAATCAGAGGGATTAGGGAACGCTACAGAGGCAGGGCTTGCGATTTCCTTATTTACATTTGGTACATTAATTGTTGGGATGTTCTTCTCTAAACTACGTGCACTTATGCCAACACAAAATGTACCTATAGCAGTTTTACTAACTGGTGTTGGTATATTTGGGTGTTATTTAGCAAGTAGCTTAACTATGATTTTTATTGCTAGTTTTATTGGCGGAATAGGCTTAGGACTAGTGCTCCCTGGAGTTTTAGCACGAACTTCCGAATTATCAAATGAGCAAAAAGGCATTTCATTTGTTGGTTTCGTAGTAGCTGCACAAGGTTTTGGCGGTTTAATTAGCCCATTTTTTTATCAAACCATTTTAAATATCATAGGTTTAGAAGGTGCACGCTCTACATTATTGTTTGCTTCGATAGGTCTAGCTATTTTAGCAATTGTATGGTCCATTATTTTAATAATGAGCCATTCCAAATCACAAGTAACCGAGCCTCGTGCAACTGCCTTATAGGTTAACAAATGAATTCTTACTAATTAAACAAGCTACCAGATCTGGCCATGATAAATTTCGGCTAATTAATTCAAAATATTTAGGTATGTAGTTGTTATGTATATAAAAAGAACTGGAAGATTCATTTCTTCTAGTTTTTTATTTTCCTTCGTTGTAAGACTTATCTAGTACGTTATACTGCCGCATAGCTCCGAACAAAAAAGGAAACGCCTCTCCCTGCCCCAATATAACAAATGAGACGATGAATGGTATGACGCACATAATAGGGATAATGTGTTGTAGTAACCGCTGTAATTTTCGCCGCAGTCGTACGCTTTCCGCCGGGTGAGCGATGAGCCATCCCCGCCGCCCTTAGGCGGACGTTGGGATGTCTCATTTGCCCACTCATCCGGCAGGAGTCGACGCCTGTAGCGAAAACCAATGGAATTTGCTTACTTATTCAGTATTGACTCGCTAAAAACAAAATTTCCTCCGTTTTTCAACTATGTGAATCCAATAAATGGATTAGGGTAACCAATTGATCATCGAAAGCAATCAAATCTTCTCTGAAGGGAATCAAATCAGCACGAGAGCAACCAAATTACCGGTGAAAGCACTCAATTCTTAAAACAGCAAGTTTACTTGGAGTGAGATAACAAGGAATACGAGGAACTATTCCAATAAGTGGATGATATAAATCAATTTTATCCTAAAAGATGTGCTCTTTATTAGGAGACCGCATTTTCTAATTAGATTTAATAAACATTACGTAGTAAAATGGGTAATTTTAATCGCTGATATGTGTCGACACTAAATTAGATAGCAATTCCCATGGATTTTCGCTACAGGGCGGCGACTCCAATGGGATCAAGTGAGCAAGACGAGACTTCACATCGTACGCGCTAGCGGCGGTGAAGGCTCATCGCTCACCCCATGGAAAGCGTCCGACCTGCAGCGAAAATCACAGCGGTCTCTACGACGCATTATCTATATCCCGTACAATATATAAAATGTCATACCTAAAATATAACTTGAAAAAAGTTATTCTCATGTCAAAATTTTGTAACAAAAAAGACTTAGCGATCATGCTAAGTCCTTCAGCTAACTAATCCTTTTGTCGATCTTTTTTATAATGCTCGTTTCCTTCTTCTCTATTTTCGGCAATATTCTGTTTCGCTTTCAGTTGGGGGTCTTGGTTTAACAAAGAACTTACGTTACGATAATTGGTCGGAGTTTCATTTCCTTTTCGATTAATATTTTTGCTCAACTGTCTCTCTCCTTCTTGGGTTAAAATAGGGTAGCTGTTCGACAAAGTGTTTAGATTCTTCATCTCCAAATTCATGAATAAGCGCATATAGCTTTTTCATTCTTCTGTCGTATTGATCATTTTCCTTATCAAAATGATAACTTTTTATCGGTATATGTGCGCGCCAAAAGTTGCTAATTTCTACATCTTCTAATTGATCAAACAGCCTTTGAAATACAGGAATAATCTCACGGTTGACCGCAATTTCAAATTCCCATGGTGATTCGTCGGGATACAAATATAATTTTTGACTTTTGACCGATACATATACTTTGTTTAAAGTCATTTACACACATCCTTTTCAAATAGTATGTGTGTAAAGCAAAAAAACATGCACCAAAGTAATTGGCACATGTTTTTCTTACGCTTGAATATCCACTACTGATCCTTTATAAGGATGGGGAGCAGCGGTTTGAGGCATATCTTCAAGCATTTGAACTGCAGCTACCGTATCCATGTTCATGGCATTTTGTAATACGCTCATTTGGACCGTTTGCTGGAGTTGCATAAGTTGTGAAGACATAATGGAATTAATATCCACCTAAATCCCTCCTTCATACACTTATTATCGGATAGCTGAGATAGACTTTGTATAGGTTTTATTTCTTAGTTTCGTTCGTGTCCCCTAAAAATGCATTCAGCATCCATTGATGTTTTTCCGTTTTTTGATAAATAGCATTCAGTATATCTTCGGTCATATCATCTTCTTCTTTCGCCGCTTCTTCCATTCCTTTTTTGAGTGATTTCATGATTTTATCAAAATCTTTTACAACTGCTTGTACCATTTCATTCGCGCTTTCTTTATTCTTCGCTTCTTTAATATCGGAAAGCTCTAAATGCTCTTTTAAGGTTGCAACAGGTGCCTCCCCTAAAGTTAGTAGACGCTCAGCGATTTCGTCCATATTCAATGTTGCTTCGTTATATAATTCCTCAAATTTTGCATGCAAGGTGAAAAAAGACGGTCCTTTCACATACCAATGAAAATTATGTAATTTTGTATATAATACCGACCAGTTTGCAACTTGCTTGTTTAGTTCTTTCTTTAGTGTTTCTGACATAAATTTGCCACTCTCCCTAAAATAATAGTTGCTTTCTCTTTTAATATACCTCTCTATTCCTTACAATAAACATACATACAATTTTTATGGAGTGAAAAGCATGGTATTTTGGATTTTAGGTGCAGCAATCCTACTAAGCATATTTGGTTTTATATTTTTGTATAAATTAGCGTTGAATGAAAAACCTTCTTCCATTGATCCTAAGCCTAAGGATGTTGAATAAGTATATGAAGCATATTATAATAGCTATTTTCCGCTTTTATCAAAAATTTATTTCTCCTTTATCGCCGCCTAGTTGTAGGTTCTATCCAACTTGCTCCCATTACGGTGTAGAAGCAGTGCAAAAACATGGAGCGATTAAAGGCGGATACTTATCGATTAGAAGAATATTGAAATGTCACCCTTTTCACGAAGGTGGCATTGATCCTGTTCCAGAAGAATGGCCTTTGAAGAAAAAATAATTCAAAGGCTATTTTTTCTTGCTTTTTTTTATCTGGTCCTGTATGATGTAAAAGTTATTAGAATTTAAAACGTAATCATTACTGTTTAGGAGTGAGAATTTTGAAAAAAGGTCTTTTATTATTTTTAGTGTCCATCCTTGTTTTATTTACCGCCGCATGTGGAAATGAAGCAAGTCCAGCAGAAACACCGCAAGAACAAGACGATACGGTTCAAATTTATACAACTGTCTATCCTCTTCAATATTTTGCCGAGAGAATCGGAGGAGATATGGTAAATGTGCGCTCTATTTATCCTCCTGGTGCAAATGAGCATACTTTTGAACCTACGCAAAAAGACATGATGCAACTGGCAGACGCGGATTTATTTTTCTACATAGGCTTAGGATTAGAAGGTTTTGTTGATAATGCGAAAAAAACTTTAGCAAATGAACATGTGAAAATGGTGGCAACAATTGATGCGGTTCCTGAAGATCAATTAGATACTAGTATACATGACCATGAGCACGAAGAAGCTATAGAAGAAGAACACGATTACGAGCATGAAGAAGCTACAGAAGAAGAACACGATCACGAGCATGAAGCGGCTACAGAAGAAGAACACGATCACGAGCATGAAGCGGCTACGGAAGAAGGTCACGAAGGGCATGACCACGGAGGCACAGATCCACATATATGGATTTCTCCAAAAATCAGTCAAAATCTAGCTTTATCAATTAAAAATGCACTTGTAGAATCTGCTCCTGATCATACAGAAACTTTCGAAAAAAACTATGAACAATTAATCGCAGAACTCCAAACATTGGATAATGATTTTGAAGAAATGGCGCATCATGCACCAAACAAAACATTTTTCGTTTCACATGCTGCCTTTGGTTACATTGCAAACACATACGGTTTAGAGCAGGTTGCAGTAGCTGGTCTAAACTCACAAGATGAGCCATCTCAAAAAGAACTAACAAAAATTATCGATTTAGCAAAAGAAAAAAATATAAAGTATATTTTGTTTGAGCAAAACGTATCATCTAAACTAACAGAAGTCATCCAAAAAGAAGTAGGTGCAGAAAGCTTAGTATTGCATAATTTAGGTGTTTTATCCAAAGAAGACGTTGCAAATAACGAAACATATTTCACGCTGATGAAAAGAAATTTAGACACTTTAAAAACAGTATTACAATAGTGAAAAAACACTTAGAATTTTAATTTTCTAAGTGTTTTTTATATAATTGAAAAGTTCTCTCCGTAGCAACTTATTCGATCCATTACGAGGTAATTGTTCTACAAAATAGTAATCCGCCGGTTGCTTATAAGGAGCTAGTTGCTTTTTCATAAATGTTCGCAATTCTTCTTCGGATATTTCACCTTTTAAAACAACAAATGCGACAGGTACTCTCCCCCAAATGTCATCTAGTTTTCCTGTAACACCAGCTTCTTTTACCGCAGGATGCTTCACCAAAGCCTGCTCTACTTCTGCAGGATAAATATTTTCTCCACCAGAAATGATTAAATCCGAACGACGATCCACGACAAATAAATATCCTTCTTCATCTAAATATCCAATATCGCCCGTATGTAACCACCCATCTACTAATGGATTCGTCATTTCCGCTGCTCCAACATATCCCTTTGTCACATGTGGACCTTTGATGCAAATTTCTCCGATTTTCTCATCGCCATCAATACGCACATCCGCAAAAAACAAAGGTTTACCTGCAGAGCCTAGTTTACGAATTGCATCTTCACTTGCTAACGTCGTCGTTTGGGAAGCTGTTTCCGTCATACCGTATGTTTGTAGAACCGGAATATTTCGCTCGATTGCTCGCTCTAAATAATTTAAAGGCACTGGTCCTCCACCAACAATTAGCGATTGAAACGTATTAGGAAATGACAAATCTTTTGATTCTAATACAGTCAACATTCTTTCTAACATAACTGCAACAGCGGACATACGTGTAACAGTACCAAATAAAATTTCTTTGATTGCTGCTTCAGCATCAAATTTAGTATGCAGATTAATTGCCATTCCATAATATACAGAACGCATTAAAATAGAAAAACCACTAATATGAAATAATGGCATCGAACACAACCAACAATCATTTGGGTGGATACCTAGATTTAGGGCAGATCCAGTTGCATTCATCACATGATTCTCAAGCGATTGTCGTACACCTTTTGGACGCCCTGTCGTACCCGAAGTATACATAATCGTAATTGTACGGTCTTTTGCCCAATCTTTCTCTACTTCAAAGAAGGAACGCTCCGCATTTTCAATTTCATCAAATGAAAATTTTTTTCTAAAAGACAAGCCTCTTTTCGCATGATCATCAACCAATAAATAGGCCGGTGCACTATCTGCTAATTGATAGTTTAGCTCTTCTTCTGATAGTCGTTCATTTAGTAATACAATCTCGCAAGCTAACTGCATACATGCATGTAAGACTACTACTAATTTTGGATTAGAAGAAGCCAAGATTGCAATTCGCATTCCTTTTTCTATGCCTTTTGTATGAAGCTTCTCAGCAAATTCCATTGCTTCATCTGCTAATTCGGCAAATGTCCATTCCTGTTCATTAAATCGTAATGCAACTCGATCAGGCGTTAAACTCGATCGTTTCATTAATAAATTCGGATACATAACTATTCTTCCTTTCAAAAAGAAGCTGCCCTATCGAAAAGGGCAGCTTGGACTAGTTCAGCCAATCACGGGAAACGTGGGAATTGACCAAAATCAGGTTTACGTTTTTCTTTAAATGCGTCGCGACCTTCTTTTGCTTCATCTGTTGTGTAGTAAAGAAGTGTTGCATCTCCAGCCAATTGTTGAAGACCCGCTAATCCGTCCGTATCTGCATTCATCGCTGCTTTTAAGAAACGAAGTGCAGTTGGGCTCATCTCAAGCATCTCTTCACACCATTGTACAGTTTCGTCTTCTAATTGCGCATAAGGAACGACTGTATTAACTAGTCCCATATCAAGTGCTTGCTGTGCATCATATTGACGGCAAAGGTACCAAATTTCACGTGCCTTTTTATGACCGATAATACGAGCTAAATAACCTGAACCATAACCGGCATCAAATGAACCAACTTTAGGACCAGTTTGTCCAAAGCGAGCATTCTCAGCAGCAATTGTTAAGTCACATACGACATGAAGTACATGTCCCCCACCAATCGCATAACCAGCTACCATTGCTACAACTGGTTTTGGAATAACACGGATTAAACGTTGTAAGTCCAGTACGTTTAAACGAGGAATTTCGTCCTCTCCAACGTATCCACCATGCCCACGTACTTTTTGGTCTCCACCTGAACAGAAAGCATGTTCACCTTCACCTGTTAAGATGATAACCCCAACGTTTTTATCATCACGTGCACGTGAAAATGCATCGATCATTTCCATTACCGTTTTCGGACGAAATGCATTTCGCACTTCCGGACGGTTAATCGTTACTTTTGCAATACCATTATAAAACTCATATTTAATGTCTTCATATGTATGTAGCGTTGTCCATTCACGAGTCATCTTTATTCCTCCTCTAAAATAACTTTCTCTATTATTGTAGCAAAGATTTTCGGTTTTTCCACATGAATTGCATGTCCTGCATCTTTTACGACTTCTAATTTTGCGTTCGGCAACTCATTTTCCATCCTTTTGGCAATGGCGCAAAACTTCAAATCCAATTCCCCGACCAATAAAAACACAGGTATCGTCATTTTGCTTAAAATATCCCAATAAGAAGGCTGAACTCCTGTACTAAATCCTCTCAAACTATTGCTAAGCCCAACCGCTGATTGAGCAAGCCTTTCCATACGAATCATTTCCTGCTTTTCCGTGGACAGTTTTTTTTGCGTCTGAAATAAAGGAATACCTTCCCAAAAATCAATGAAAGAAATAACCCCTTCTTTCATAATTCGTTCTGCAAGCAATTCATCGGACAGCTTTCTTTTCTGCCGTTCCTCTTCGTCTACAAGACCTGGAGAGCTACTCTCTAATATTAATGTATCTACAGGATATTTAGCGGCATATGCTATAGCCAAACGTCCTCCCATGGAATAGCCGACAAGTGTAAAATGAGCCCATTCCAATTGTTGGAGCAACTCCCGCAAGTCTTCTATTTGCTCTTCTACAAAATAGCATGCGGGATCAATTGGTTTATCTGTCTGTCCATGCCCTATCAAATCTACTGTTAAAAGTTCGACTGTAGAAGGAAGAAAGCTAATTACTTCCTCCCAAGTATTACTTGATCCAGTAAAACCATGTAAACATACAACTTTTTTAGTGGCCCCGATATTGTATCTCTTTATATGCATGTTTATCGAACGAACCTTCACATTTAAACTTTCCAAATGGTATCTAACTCCTCCGAAATACCGGCCCATAATTTTCGATGTGTCTCCGTATTCACTTGTCTGTTTGTAAATACTTCAACAATTCGAATGTCCTTCGTCTTAGATTGCATTAAAACTTGCTTGAATGCATCTTTCGTATGCACTGCATTATATTGTGCATCATACATTGCTGCAATATGCGAAAACTCTAAACCAGTCGGCGTACCAAATAAATGCTCAAAGTAATTTGTTTCAGTAGATTGTGGCAAATAAGAGAAGATGCCGCCACCATCATTATTCATAATAATAATCGTACAATTTGTTTCATGAAATCTGCTTACTATTAAACCGTTCACATCATGTAAAAAAGCCAGGTCTCCAATTAGTAAGTAGTTAGGGCGATTAGTTGCAGCTTGAACTCCTAATGCAGTAGATACAACTCCATCAATTCCATTCGTACCTCTATTTGCGTAAATTTGTACGTCTTTCGTTGTTTTATTGAAAAACGTATCTACGTCCCGAATAGGCATACTACTACTTGCAAACAAATCTACTCCATTAGGGAGTGCTTCGAATAATACACCTGCTAGTGCCCCTTCGTCTTCTTCTGTTTCGATATACCTTTGGATATGCTTCGTTGCAATATCGTTCGCTTTCGACCAATTATCTAAATAACTAGCTTCTTGTTTTTCTTCCACTGGAATCCATAAAGAATTTGCATCCACTTGCACATGGTGCGTCACAATATGAATAGAGTCTCGGAAAATAGGGCTTTCATCTACAACTATATACACATCTGGTTTACATGCTTTCAAAAATAGAGTAAGTGGCTTCGAAACAGGTTGCGCTCCAAATCGAATCACGACATTTGGCACAGCTATTTGTTTAAATGCATCATTTTTCAAAATAGCATCGTATTGGTCTATACATAAATTCATACAATCTATAGGTACCGAAGTCCTTAAATTAGAAAGAGGATCTACTAATACTGGCCATTTAAGCTTTCTTGCAAAGTCCCAAAACCCTTTTGTCGAATGAATGGAATCTCCAGCGATGAGTATTCCCTTCTCTTCCCGCAGAAGTAAGTCCATATACCACTCGGTAAATTCTGTACTTGGAACAAGCTTTCCTATTTCTGACACTTGTACCTCAGTGACTGGTAAAGCCTGCTCCATATTTAGTAACAGCGGTTCTCGGAAAGGCACATTAATATGTACCGGTCCCATTGGTAATGTCTTCGAAGTGGATACCGCTCGATGAATATGGCGCTCCATAAATTTTAAACTTTCTGTACGATCTTCTGGCAGTGGAAAGTCAACTGTCCATTTTACATGCTTTCCAAAAAGATGTATTTGATCAATTGCTTGCGGTGCTCCTACTTCTCGTAATTCATGCGGACGATCCGCAGTCACAACTAGTAATGGAACTCTTGCGTAAAAAGCTTCTACAATTGCAGGAAAGAAATTTGCTGCAGCCGTCCCGGAAGTACAAAGAAGTACTACAGGTTCCTTTGCTGCTTTGGCAATACCTAAAGCAAAATACGCAGCCGAACGTTCATCCGTCTGGCGATAAAATGCAAAGCCCTCGCTTTTCGCAAAGCCATAAGCAAGCGGGGTGGATCTAGAACCAGGACACATAACGATATGTTTTACACCTGCTTTTTTAATCGTTTCTACAAATTGGTTTACATAGGATGTTAAATACTCAATGTTAGTCATTCATATTTCCTCCAAGCGTGCGCAGCATTGGTCGAAATTTTACACGTGTTTCTTCAAATTCTTCGATGGAAGAAGATTCTGCTACAATCCCTCCACCTGCGTATAAATAAGCATGTTCGTTTTCGATTAATGCGGAACGGATTCCAACAGCAAACTCCCCGTCCCCTTCTGTATTGATCCAACCAATTGGCGCTGCATAATAGCCTCGATTCATTTGTTCGGATTCCCGAATTATATTAATCGCATCTTGACGTGGTTCTCCTCCTAAAGCTGGAGTTGGATGTAAGGCTTGTACTAATGCAAATAACGAAGAATCCTTTTTCACATGTCCCTCAATCGGTGTGTATAAATGTTGGATATCTCTAACTTTCATAAGCTTCGGCCTTGCAGGTACCTTTAGGTCTTTACAATATTGCGTAAACACTTTACGAATCATTTCCACAACGTATCTATGTTCCCCTAAATTTTTCGGATCAGCTAGCAGCGCATCTCCTAGCGCTTTGTCTTCCACAGAATTTTTCCCACGTCTAACCGAACCTGCAAGTCCTGCAGATTGTGCTTTTTCGTTTTCTACTTTCACTAACCTTTCTGGTGTTGCTCCAAAAAACATTTGCTCTCCATTTTCTAAGCCAAATAAATAACTTTCCGGCTGTTCCATGGCAGCATGGTAAATCGCCGTCGCTTTTGAAAAATCCTTATCAAATGTTAACTTAAGTGAACGAGCGATTACTACTTTGCCTACTTCTTCCGCCCGAATCCGCTTTGTTACATCTTCAACAGCATGTAAATACTGCTCTTTTATTCGATCTTCTCGTTTTACTAAAACTGGCTTTGCATGAACAAGAAGCTCTTTTACTTGGGCCGTGTGTATAAGCGCATCTCTTTCCACACGCAAACGTTCAAAAACATCCGCACTATCTTCCTCATTGGTAATATAATGAATGCTTACAAATGCTTGATCATGTTGAATCACTAGTTGGAATGTAGCCACTACAAAGAAAGCTGAAGGGAAGTTGTCCCACTCTGATGCAATTGTATTTTTGGGATCGAATGCAAATCCTCCAAATAAAATTGGCGAAACATCCACTTGTTCTTTCACCGATGCATTGCACAGTTCTTTCCATTTTGCAGCGACATCCGCATATCGATCATCTTCTAGACGATTAGAAATTGTATGTGCATGGCCTAAGCCGACTAATGTCAGCGTTTTTTCTTTGTTTTGCCAAAAGAATCGTTTCCCTTTATATTTTTCATCCCCTGCTTCAAAAAAAGCATGAGCTGATAATCTGGATACTTCTATTGTTTCTGTATAAAAACGTAATGTTGTTTGCTTTTGACCGGTGGTTTTCGGCATTAAAATTACCTCCGTATTAATATCTTGAAGTTTATCATGATGTTTGGTTATCTTATTACTCTACCCTTAATCATACAACTTTCTACGCTTTTCGGCACACATTTAGCAGCGAAAATATGCTAATATTGATAATGGATTGTTTTAAAGGAGAGAAAATTTTATGTCAAATGAATTACAAGCCGATAAAGGCTGGCGTGTTTGGTGGAAATTAACAAGACCACATACGTTAACCGCTTCATTTGCCCCGGTATTCCTGGGAACAATGATTGCACTTTATTACACAAACATTAACTGGCTTTTATTTCTAGCCATGTTAGTCGCTTGTCTTTTTATACAAGCTGCGACAAATATGTTCAATGAGTACTATGATTTTGCTCGTGGGCTCGATAGCGAAGAATCCGTAGGTATCGGTGGAGCAATCGTTCGAAATGGCGTTAAACCGAAAACGGTTATGCAATTAGCATTGCTATTATATGGACTTGCTGCATTACTAGGTATCTACATTTGCTATGAGTCTTCTTGGATGTTACTAGTTGTTGGAGCTGCAAGTATGCTAATAGGTTATCTTTATACTGGAGGTCCTTATCCAATTGCCTATACTCCATTCGGAGAATTTTTTAGTGGCGTAGTAATGGGGATGCTCATTGTATTAATTGCGACTTTCATCCAAGTTGGTTCAGTACCTAACTTTGCCATCTTGCTTTCTATACCAAGCGCACTACTTGTAGCGGCCATTATGCTTTCTAATAATATCCGAGATCTTGAGGAAGATACAAAAGGTGGCAGAAAAACGATGGCGATCCTTGTTGGAAGAAAAAATGCTGTTACGATTTTAGCTTCTTACTTTATCATATCTTATCTTTGGGTTGTAGGATTAGTCTTGCTGCAAATTATTACACCATGGGCACTACTCATTATATTAAGCATAAAAAAACCATTACATGCGATTAAACTGTTTAAAGAAAAAGATAATCCACTTGAAGTAGCTCCAGCTATGAAAGATACAGCACTTACAAATACAATTTTCGTTTTCCTTCTTGGAATTGGCTTACTTATTGGTTTCTACATTTAAATAATAGTATAAAACAGCTAGGAAGTTCTTATTCTTCCTAGTTTTTTATTTGATGTAAGAAAAACTAACATAAACTTTTTGAAAATTGTTTACATTCTTTTTATTCTATAATATGATGTTATATATTCTTACATTAGGAGGTTGAATATGAAAAAGATCGAAGCAATTATTCGTCCAGATGTATTTTCAGAAGTGCGTCAAGCCCTTGCACTAGAAGGGATTGATGGACTAAGCGTGACAGAAATAGCTGGTTGTGGTCGCCAAGAAGGACGTACCGGCCTTTTTCGCGGTAACACCTATGAAATGGAGTTCCACACAAAATTGAAGCTAGAAATGGTCGTCGAAGATCATTTAGTAGAAAAATTAGTGGTTGCTATTTTGCAACATGCATCTACAAATGAAGTTGGGGATGGAAAAATATTTGTTTTACCAGTTGAGGATGCGATACGGATAAGAACAAAAGAACGCGGCCCAGTTGCTGTAAACTAAGGGGGAAAATAATATGGCAGTAGAAACAGTTCAAAGTTCAGTCGATATGGTTTGGGTCATACTTGGGGCAATTTTAGTATTTTTTATGCATGCAGGATTTGCAATGCTTGAAACTGGTTTTACTCGTTCTAAAAATACACTAAATATTCTAATGAAAAACTTCCTTACCGTTTCACTAGGGGCCATTTTGTATTTCCTAGTAGGGTTTGGATTTATGTTTGGCGAATCGGTAATCGGTGTAATTGGTACAAATGGGTTCGCACTTTTCGGAAGAGAGGATATGGGATTTTTTGTTTTCCAATCTGTTTTTGCTGCTACTTGTGCAACTATTATTTCAGGTGCAGTTGCTGAACGTATGAAGTTATCATCTTATTTACTTTTAGTTGTAGCTATGACCGGGGTTATTTATCCTGTTGTTGGTCATTGGATTTGGGGTAGAGGCTGGCTTGCTGAACTTGGTTTCATTGATTTTGCAGGTTCTACAGTTGTTCACTTAACTGGAGCAGTTGGCGCTTTTGTAGCGGCAGCCCTTATTGGCCCACGTATCGGGAAATATAGTAATGGAAAAGTAAATGTTATACCAGGTCACAGTATTCCACTCGGCGCTTTAGGTGTTTTCATCTTATGGGTTGGTTGGTTTGGATTTAATGGCGCTAGCACATTAGCAGCTGATTCAACTCTTGTTCCCCCTATTATTGCAAATACATTATTCGCTGCTTGCGCAGGAGTTCTATCAACAGCATTCTATACTAAACTTAGATTCAAAAAAATGGATGCATCTCTTACTTTAAATGGTGCTTTAGCAGGATTAGTTAGTATCACAGCCGGAGCAGCGAATGTTTCTTTAGTAAGCTCCATCATAATTGGATTACTAGCAGGAATTATTATGACAGAAGGAGTTCGCTTCTTAGATGTTAAATTGAAAGTGGATGATCCTGTCGGGGCAATTGCTGTGCATGGTTTAACTGGAGTTTGGGGTACTGTTGCAGTTGGACTTTTTGAAACCTCAAATGGTCTTTTTATTGGAGGAGGCGCTGGTTTACTAGGTGTTCAGGTTGTAGGAGTACTCGCTGTTATTATGTGGGTTTCTATAACAGTATTTGGATTCCTTTCAATTGTTAAAGCATTTAGCCCAATACGAGTAACTAAGGAAGAAGAAATGATAGGGCTAGACTTTGCAGAACATGGCTCACAAGCATACGAACTTAACGATGTATTTCCAGGCATTAGCACCAATACAGACGGATTTGCACAGCGCTTAACGGAGCTAGGCAAAGCAACTAATTAGAAGACTATTATAATTCATAAGGCAAAGCAAAAGCGTAAACGCCTGTCTCTGTACTGATATAAAAATGGGAACGATGAATGGAATGAGCACATAATAGGGATAGTGCCTTGTAAGGTGATGCTAGCCTTCTCGTTTGCCGCAACTTGCATGAGCCAACTCATGTTTGCACACGAGTGGCTCTTCAGACTGCGGCTCATGCTGCGGCCCGCGCATATATATTCGCTCTATTTATCTGGAGAAGATTGACCAATAAAAAATGCGCAACGTTCTCGTCCTTACTCACAACATTAAGACCTACTTGCGCAATGTTTATAAATAATGCGCCATGGTCTTCGTTGTCTAAACGTAAGTAAAGAGCTGTTTTGAGAGTTGGTTGCTTTCACGGGCAATTTGGTTGCTCTCGGATTAATTTGGTTGCTTTCATGGTAGAACTAGTTGCTCTCAATGATTGATTGGTTGCCCTAAGCCATTTACTGGTTAATAAAATTCCGTAAACTGTATAAAATTTTATTTTTAGTATGTTGATATTAAGTAAGCATTTTTCCTTTGATTCTCGCTGCTTGCGGCGACTCCTGCCGTATGAGTGGGCTTAATCATAGTGGTCCCTAAACTAAGCACTACGACGCACTTTCTCTATATCAGGCATAATATTTTTATAGTTTCCTAAGCATTGAAAAAAGCATGTTTCCTATTTGGAAACATGCTTTTTAATATGACCCCTACGGGATTCGAACCCGTGTTACCGCCGTGAAAGGGCGGTGTCTTAACCGCTTGACCAAGGGGCCAAATATATGGCGGAGAAGGAGGGATTTGAACCCTCGCGCCGGTTGCCCGACCTACACCCTTAGCAG